>NZ_JBNGPA010000003.1:0-483515 GCF_050589845.1 Carboxylicivirga agarovorans
GGACAATAAAAATCCAGAATGTATTGCCCAATAGAATGTTGTCGCCTAAACTTCAGATTGCATATTCTTTTTCCTTTAAGGTAATTCCAAAGTTCTCATTCCGCTGGAGTTGCTCTGTTTCTCAATAGTTTTCTCCTATAAATCATTTCTGGCCGGTTACTTTTCATATCTTTCTTATATTGTTGAAAACTAATTTATAAAAATGACTTAAAACCACCTCCCCTCTCCTTCGTCGAGGTACTCCTCCTTGCCAGGAGGAGAGCTGATTTACAGCTTGCAAAACACTATATATGTGAATGTTTGAATCTTTTCGAACACTCGTGCGCTTTGCCCCGGACTATGATATGGCAGACCTACAGCCTGCTATTTACAGCTTGGCAGCAAATAATGACCAGCCATTACGATCCTTTAATTCCTTAATTTACAGCACATCGATTCTGAAGGATTTAATCAGTAAAATCTGTAGTTTAAACTCTTTGAGAATTTGTAATCAATGCCTTTAAGAGATCAATTGCAGGACTGTGGATTTATTAAAACGAAGCAGGAATAGAATTTATAAAAAATTAAACCCTCTAATTACCAGAACATATGCGAGAGGCAGTGGTTTTTTCTTAAAAAAAACATTTGTTTTAATGATTATTCTCCTATTTTTGCATCCGCATTGACAAAGGCAGTGCATCAATAAAACATACGGGTGTAGCTCAGTTGGTAGAGCACTGGTCTCCAAAACCAGGTGTCGGGCGTTCGAGTCGCTCCTCCCGTGCAACAATCCTGACTTCGGTCGGGATTTTTTGTTTCAGGCAATGAGTTTAACCAATAAAACATTATTAGTTTAAATGGTATAAGTTATTATATTTGCTGTTCATATTGGAGAGGTGACAGAGTGGCCGATTGTGCACGCCTGGAAAGCGTGTGTACACCGCAAGTGTACCGGGGGTTCGAATCCCCCTCTCTCCGCTGAGTGCGAAAGCAATTTAAAGTAAAACCCTGTAAGTCAACACTTACAGGGTTTTTTAATGCGCAATATTTTGCAAAAAGATGCAAAAAAACGCAGTTTTTGGGTGGACTTCTGGTGGACTTAAAAAGTCCTCATTTTAGTCCACCAGAAACGGTTATAAAAGCTCTGCATTGCACTGTATTACTCGGTTTTGAATCGTTACAAAATGGACTCATAAAAATAATTTTAACACAAAAAATTTATTATTATGAGTGGACTTGAGACCATCAAAATCAACTTCTTTATCAAGAAGACAAAATTGCTTAAAAACGGAGAAGCTCCAATCTTCGTTAGAATCATCATTAACAAAGAAAGGGATGAGTACGCCTTAAAGAAAAGTATTCTACCTAAACAGTGGAACGAAACAAAACAATTAGCAAAAGGTAGTTCTGAAAAATCACAGGAAGTTAATCAGCTAATAGAGCTTCACTCTTCAAAGATTAAATCTTACTTTGATTTTCTCATTATGGACAACCAACAAGTATCTCCCAGAATTATTAAAGAGAAGATTGTTGGCAAAAAAGAAACCAGGCGCACTATCCTAAAAATATTCCAAGAACATAACGACAATGCCAGAAAGCTAATTGGCATAGACTTCGCTCCTGATACAGTTCAACGCTACGAAACCTGCTATATGCATACCAAAGATTTTATTCGTTGGCAATACAAACGTGAAGATATGACGTTGGAAGACCTGAATCATCAGTTTATACGCAATTATGAGTTATACCTAAAAACCGAGCGTAAATGTGCCCACAACACTGCCATTAAGTATCTGAAAAACTTCAAAAAAATTGTTCGCATTGCATTGGCTAATGGTTGGATGAAGAAAGATCCATTTGCTACCATTAAATTCAAACTGAAGCCAGTAGATGCCATCTATCTCACCAAAGAGGAGTTGGATACAGTTATCAATAAAGAAATAAGCATAGAACGCTTAAGACAAGTTCGTGATGTTTTTGTGTTTTGTTGTTTTACCGGATTAGCCTTCTCAGATGCAAAGTCCTTAAAACGAGAACATATTACAACTGATACAAACGGAATTACCTGGATTCATAAAAAACGTACCAAAACCGATCAAATGAGTACCATCTTTGTTATTGAGGCTGCCAAAAAGCTAGTAGCAAAGTATGAATACGAACCGGAACTTATTGAAAAAGGTGCAGTTCTTCCCGTTCTCAGCAATCAAAAAATGAATGCGTACTTGAAAGAAATTGGAATCATATGTGGTATTGATAAACCCATATCAACACATACTGCCAGGCATACTTTTGCAACAACTGTAGCTTTGGAAAATAATATGCCTTTGGAGGTAGTATCAAAAACTTTAGGCCATTCCAGCACCAAAATGACTCAGCGCTATGCGAGAACAACGGAAGCTTTGATTCAAAAGAATATGGAGAAGATTAAGGATTTGTATTAACTATAATTTCAGAAAAATTACCTTTATTTACTGATATTCTTCAAAATAAGGAATTGTTTATGCCAATACAATAATGACATAAGCAATTCTTTTTAGGCTTAATTAATCCTAAGTGGAAATAACGGTGATGTTGACCGCTCTAAACGAAGAACCAACTTCAGCGCTTTTTCCAATTTAGGCTTTCATCTTGGGTTTGACTTTTTTTAGGAACAATATATTGACTCTACGGTCATTGGCAGCCGATAAAACATGCCCACCATTCTAATCAATATGTTCGAAAATTAGATTGATTCGTCCAGAAGATTTTACTATGGTATTAGATTCGTTTGTGCTTAACGTTGTTATTTTACAGAAAACTGAAACCAGGTTTCGCTAGTGAACGTTTCACCGGGTTGTAAAATTGTAGTTGGAAAACTAGGTTCGTTAGGAGAGTTGGGAAAATGCTGTGTTTCTAAACAAAAGCCACTCCTTGCCCCATAGGTACCACCCATTTTTGAAGCTAGTTTGTTATTCAGATAATTGGCGGTATAGAGCTGGATTCCCGGTTGATCTGTATAAACTTCCATCACTCTTCCACTCTCAGGGTGATATACTTCAGCTGCATTGACAATTTTTTTGTTTAGGTTGTTAATCACCCAACAGTGGTCGTATCCATTACCGATCGTAATTTGGTCGTTTTTAGCCTCGATGTCTCTACCAATTATTTTAGGAGTTCTGAAATCAAACGGGGAATCTGCAACCGTTTGAAGGTTTCCTATGGGAATATTTGTATTATCTAAGGGCAGATATTGATCTGCGTTAAGATACAGCTCATGATCCAATATTTGCTTTGAAAAATCTCCAGAAAGGTTAAAATAACTGTGCTGAGTAAGGTTGATTACGGTGGTTATGTCTGTATGTGCTCTGTACTTCACTTTTAAGGTATTGTCGTCTGTGAGCACATAGGTTACTGTTACGAATAGATTTCCCGGATAGCCTTCTTCTCCATCTTTGGACGTGTAACTTAGTTGAATTCCGTTTTCGTTTTTTAGGCACTCCACTTCCCAAATCGCTTTGTCAAAACCCGATAATCCGCCATGTAAGTGGTTGGAACCGTTGTTTTGAGCAAGACTATATTCTTTCCCTTCCAAACTAAACTTTCCATGTGCAATTCTATTGGCAAATCGACCCACAATAGCACCAAAATATGGGTTGCTTTCAATATATTTCTCTAATGAATTATACCCCAAAACAACATCTTCATAAACCCCATCTCTATTTGGTGCAGTCCATCGAATAATAATTCCACCATAATTAATTACTTCAATACGCATACCTAATCTATTTGTCAACGTGTATTTTTCTACAGATTGTCCATTTCTAGTTGACCCAAACAGCTCCTTTTTGATTTGTGGAGTTTCATCGGATTTTAAAGAAGTTGTATTTTTAGATTTAGATCCAATTACGGCACACTGAATAAATAATGCGTAAAATAATATGAGCACATTGATGCAAAGAGTTTTGCTTAGAATTGTCATTTGATAATCTATTTAATACAATTGTCCATTCAAGTAAAATGGAGAAAAGGGCAATTGCAGAACCTAATGAATTTATTAATAAAAGGTTGCGCTAAATCTCCGATTTTGATACTAATTTAGTACACACTACTAAGAAATACACCATCATTTTACACGATACAAAGCGTATTCTCCATCCTTTTCTTTTGTAGAAACTCTTTTACCATTAATTATTACCTTCTTATATTTTTCAGGAACATACACTACAGCTTCACTTCCTTGAGGCACTGATAGCTCCATCTCCAATCCGTGCTTTATTTTAGTTATTTTCACTGATACTTTACCGGCTATTGTTTCGTTTGCGGTTTCGGCATATTTCAGACCGGCAAGTTCAGGTTTTACCATAAAGCTTTTCCAACCAGCTTCTATAGGATATAATCCACAAACATATTGTGATAGAATGGTTAAACCGCCACCACTCCAGGCATGGTTTGTAGAGCCTCCCCCAAAGCCCTCTTTTCCTATACCCCAGCCTTCAAATAACGTGGAATATTCTGTATTGTCAACCATAGGTTGAAAGCGTTTTTTCAAGCGCTCTAAACCATATTCTGATTGGCCCATTAGGAACAAAGCTTCACAAACGTATTTCTCCATGTAAGGACTCGAGTACTCCTGCGATTGCAATACTTTATAGATGGCATTATACTTATCACCATCAGCTAATCCTGCTACCACCGCAAGCGCCTGTCCACGGTCATCTGTATCATCTTTATAATTATAAGATCGGTATTCGCTACCTTTCCAGAAGGTTTTATTAAAAGCAACTTTAAAGCTACTCATTTGCTTTTCTGCCCATGCTGCCTGACTGCTCTTACCAAGTAGTTCAGACATATTCTTATAACCTTTTAATGCCAGGTAATACCATCCATTCATCAATAGGTCTTTATCTACATTGGTACCCCAATCGCCCCAGTACCAACCTTTACTATCAGCTTCATTCATCCGCTTAACGAGCACCCCATTTTCATCCAGTTCCCAAATATCTATATAACGCTTAACTCCATCATAAACGTGTTCAATAGAAGCAGTATCTCCTGTGTTCATAAAATAATTCCAAAACCCGTAATAACCAATACTGGCTAACATCTGTCCCGGTAATTCCTTGTCCCAGTTTCCGGCAGGCACTGGTGAAAATAAAGTACTATCTTCACGTTGCCAGTTAATTAATTCCAATATCCCTTTTTTAGTTAGACCATGACTCTTCGTATCAAGGGCATAAAAAGTTTCTCCACTTTCGTTCACTGCATCACCCCACCATTGAGCCCGTTCACGGTCGGGACAATCCATATAAGTATCGCGCATGGTTACATAAAGCGTACGGAGAGCTTTTGACCACAAACGATTATAAAAATCATCATTACAATTAAAACTTCCTGTAAACTCAGTATTATAACCAGTCTCTCTATACTTTAGATCCAGCACTTTAATCCCTTCCGGAATGATGTAATTGACTTTCTGGCCATTCATCCAGCCCAGATTTTCATACTCCTGTATTCTGTCTCGGGTAATGTATTCACCCCTTACATTAGGATGTCCACCTCCATAGTAATGATCGGTAAAAATGATAATTTCATCACCTTCTTTAGCTTCAACTTTAAAATATGGGGTAACCTGAGCATTATACGGAAGTTCGCAAACAATGGTATCTCCTGAGCTGACAAAAGGGAATGCCATTTCATTCTCATAGCTTTTCACCCCGAAATCTTTCCATAGAGGAATAGGTCGTTTGACCAAATTATTCCATGGGGCTGTTGGAGGTGTTCCCAAAGAACGGGTGCGTCCCCACATCTTAGATTTTGTAAAATCAAAATTCCCTAAACGAGCATCATAGCGGATGCTTGATTCAGGCAGTCTGAAATTGGGCAAAGGAAGTCCTGCAGTTCCAAATTCTCGACGGATAGTAGCTTGCCAACTCACATCTGAGAGTAATTCAAATCCCTGTGCCTGACAATCAAAAATTAACGCAGCCTTACCACTGCTGTTATGAGAAAATCCATCTTTCCCGAAGTACCAAACTAAAATAGAAATCATATTCTCTCCACGCTTTAAGAAAGGGGCAATATCTACTTCATCGTAATAAGTATCTTTTGGTGAGGGGCCACGTTTAACCTGGCCTTCGAAAACTGCTAACTCTCCATTTATCCACATCCAATATTTAGAATCGCAAGCTATTTTGGCCAAAGCCTCATTTGGTACATTTTCCAACTGAAATGTTTTTTGGTAAGCCGTCCAGTTATTGGTTTCGTTTTGTTGCTCAACTTGAGTTATCCACTGGGCTTTCCACGTATTATCCTGTGAAGAAACATGCAAGCCTATAAAGCTTAGAAGTATTAAAATTATTATTCTCATTTTTTTATTTTTATATCCTTTTTCATTGTTGTCTGGTAAACCCAATAGTTTATGATTTTTCATTTTCATAAATAAGCCCACTATATATTGGGGAATAGCAATTTTGGTACTTGCATTTGTCTTCATTAATGATTATCAGCCAACTACACTTAAACCTTTTTAGCAAACATTTGTGTTCAAAATTTTAAACCTAAAAAATATAAAAGCTTTTGAACATCGCGAATGATCAGAGGCGAGGATCGATTCATTAAATTAACTACTGCAAATAGCAGTGAAATATCTAAATTTAAATCATAGATCAATATCGCTAGTTCTTTGCTCGTATATATTCTAGAGGACCCATCTGTAAAATGCAAACTAATTGCATCTATAGTATTGGATTCTGAATGTCTTTTCATTATGATTAAGTATTAAACATCTACTGTTATATTTCTTTTTTTGTGGGGATACTTAGAAGTGAGGAATCACCATCACTGATTTCCCCCTAACGCTCTGTAAGTAACTTTTTACCGAACACTAATTTTCCCTTATTTAGCATCATTCATTTAGTTGCGGTTTCATTATAAAACCAAACATCTTTGAAACTTCGGCCTATTTTCAAATCATCAACAGTTAAATCACCTCCTGGTCGACCGGCAACTTTAAACTGTAATCTATCGAAGGTGAACTCTCCAAAATAAGAAGCAGTTGCTTCCATTTTTGGGCCTTTTTCAGGATTGATGAAGATGTTCAACTTGTCTTGACCTGTTGCTCCCAAATCAAACTCAAAGACAACATGCATTACTTCGTTGTGATAATTTGCCAGCCAACTCTCATTCTTTTCATAATTAGGCACATCAACCTGATTGCAGTAAATAGCATCATTTTGAATGGATAAAGAAACCTGCTTTTCGCTGTTTCCTCCCCAACCGTTTTGCACTAAAAAGTTAATTTGCGCCGTACTTTCTGATTCTAAGGCTTGATATTGTAATAACATCGCTAAATATACCTTTCCTGTATTCAGTGGTTCCTGAAAATACCTGGTAAGATAAACCTCTGGGATTTTATTTGTGCTTTTGAGGTTTAAAGCGCCCCCTTTTTGAGGGTAAGCCTTATATTTCAAGCTTTTGTCAATAATTCTTATATTCTCACCTCCGGCTACATCAGATTTGGTTAAAAAACCAGCTATGTTAGGGAGGCGATCGACAGTCCCGGCAAATGAGTCTCCAGTTTTATAGCCTTTATCTGCAGAGAAACTATCGTGTATAGGTAAACCGAAGTGCATATCTGTTAATACACGGTACTCTACTATTATTTTATCTTTGGGCAGAGCAGGAAAAGTGTATGCTTCTGCGTTCTCACGACAAACATATTCACCCAAATTATTCCAATTTTTCCCATCTTGAGTCCCCTGCAATTTATAAACTAGTTTATCACAAGCGGGTGATAAAGTGACTTTGGTCTTATTTCCTGCATTGTTAATATCAATTTCCGGTAAATCATTAATAACGTTGTCATAGCTGTGGTCAAAAGTCTTTTTCTCTTTCCTATACCTGGCATATTTAATATCCCAATTAAAGTCTCCCCGATTAACTTTAGGGAAATATGCCAATAACTGTTCTTGCATATGCGCCTTCTCATCTTGAGAATCATGAATCGATTTAGTTTGTGTTACATCCGAATCAATATCGTAAAGCCGGAAACTGTTCAATTCGTTATTCATTGACCGCAGATAATTATTACTGTTGCCAACCAAGGCATAATTATCATTAATTAATGCATGGCGCTGTTCAGATATAATAGCTATATGGTCACGATTCCCTTTTCCTCCCTTTATGATATTCAAAGCGGAAGTACCATCTAAGTCTTCATTTTTATACTCAATCCCCGCTGCGTCAGCAAACGTTGAATACCAGTCACTAACGTGTATCAACTCGCTGCTTTTTGAATTTGGCTTGACATTGCCCGGCCAAAACACTATAGCTGGCGTGCGGATACCTCCTTCAAAAGCATCCCCTTTAATGCTTCGCAATGGTCTATTGTCTGCTTCAATAATTCCACCGTTATCACTTGTAAAAACAATAAGGGTATTTTCTTTCATTCCATTTTTTTCCAATGCACCGAGCACATTACCAATGGCTTCGTCCATAGCATCGACCATAGCCATATAATACTGTCTGGTTTTGGCTGTACGCCCTTTTTCTGCTTCCATGCCAGCCCAGTAATCTTCTATTTGATCTAAGGGGTATTTGTCTAATTTATTTTGTGGAGCATCCAAAGGATGATGAGGTGCCGTAAACGGGAGATACATAAAAAGCGGTTGCTTTTTGTCGTGATTGTCGATCAAGTCAACAGCTTCGTCGGCAAACATATAAGTGGAATACCTATTGCCTGACTCCTCTTTATTTACCATAGAAGGAGCATATATTTTCTTTCCATTGCGAATCATATCACTTTTACCACCATGAGTGTAATTCCAATAAGATATACTTCCGTTGATGCAAACAAAGGAATGATCAAATCCTTGATGATGTGGAAGAAAGGATTGCTTTCGACCTCCAACATGCCATTTTCCTACAATGGCTGTTTTGTAACCACCCTCCTTCATCTTTTCAGCAATCGTTTTTTCCTCTCCGGGTATTCCTGTATAAGAGTATGGCAACACAATATGCTCGTGCAAACCATAACGATATGGATAGTTACCTGTTAAAAATGAAACCCGTGTTGGGGTACATTGGGGCTGAGTATAATGGCGCTCCAAAAACAATCCTTCGGATTTCAACCTATCAAGGTTGGGGGTTTCAATTACTGAGCTTTGCCAACTCATATCGGAGTAACCCATATCATCAGCAAGGATAAAAATAATGTTGGGTTGCTTTTGAGCAACTATTATGTGTATTGTTGAAAGAAACAATGCCAATATACTTATAAACCTCATTTCAGCTTTTATTTATTAATATTTACACTGATTTTATTATTATCTCCATCTGTAGGTCTAAATTGAACTTCAGTTTCTCCGAATTGATAGCGTATATAGTTTTCCTGAGGAAGAAATGGCTCTACAGCCTGTTTAACTTCATCGGAAAGGAACGATTCTGAAACAATCCATTGCCCTTGGCCATCTGTTACACTTCCATTGTTACCTGTTTGCGTATATATATCAGTGGGAGCCAAATGTGGTAAGGATATGCACAAAGCTCCTTGCCGAACACATGCTTGAACATCTGTTAATGTGGATTCCGAGATTCCAATACCAGTTAAGAAAATTAACTCAACGCCTGTAAGATGCTCAGCACCTACCTTCTCATCAAATACCACTACACCATCTAATGGATAAAATATTTGATATGGGGTGTTTTTTACACTATTATTATGCCAGTTGATTGACTCTTTAGAGATGTTTCCATTGGAAAGTAAATTCCATATCTCCAGCCAAGCGCTAGTAACAGAATTGCTAGAAAAGTTCGGGTTGCCAAACAAGCCATCACCCAGCCATGAATCGGCCTGTCCCCAACACGCATCTTCTTGTCGGATAATAGCCTTTTTAGGTTTTAGATCCGTGTGCTTGTAAAAGCGAGGATTATTGGGCACATAGCTGTTTTTAAACCACTTTGCGGCAACTCCGTATTCAGTTAACTCATAAGACAGTTTATCGTCGCTTACTTTTATCAAACTCCCTTTGCCAGCTCCGACTCCAGCACCATCGTAACCAAGGTTTTCGGTATATATTGCCTCGGCTCCCATATGATAAGCCATCATAAGAGCTGACTTGTATTCATCATTTGAATGCCCAGGATACCCATCAGGACTCCATAAATCTGGGGTTAACCAAAATGGTCTGTTATATTGTATAGCAGTACCTAACGCAATAGCCATATATGCAGGCATACAACCGTCCTTAAGTATTTTTGAAACAGGAGTAAAACCGGCATTAGCTAAAGTATGAAACTGAATAGGAAAGACATGTTCACTGTAGACATTAAGCCCATAACGGCTATATTTATCAGCAACTTTACGCGCTTCCTCTGTAAAAGCTACACTTGCTTGTTCTACAGAAGTAAGTTGATTGGCATCTAGAAAATAAGGTTTACCTCCATTATAATTTGCTCCGATTTTCATATTTTGCATGTGACCGGCCTCATCATACATTATGCCCGGTTTATGCGACAAACCTGATAAGAAGGTCAGAATATGATCCGGAAACATCCAATAGTGTCTGCCATCCGGACGGTTATACCAATCATTCCCTTTTGCATCAACAAACTCAGATGTTTTCCAATTGGCCTTTTCAGTGTTGATTATCCATTGAATACCGTGCTTGTCATAGAATTTAGACAAGCTATCCAATACTAACTTATTTCCGGACTTTTGTGGTTTGTAGTGATAAACCACAAAATCAAACCCGAAGTCTTTTAAAATCTCCGCTTCTAACTCACTACCGGGCAAGTAACCAGCATTATCATACCCCCAAGCCAAAGGTGTACCTATGATCCTTGGTAATGCTTTTTTTGTTGTACCCTTATTCCCATTGCATCCAAATAAAAAGAGTAGCATAAACATTACTATAAAGTAACTCTGTATCTTCTTATTTTTATTCATCTTACTCATTTATAATAATGATTAACCAATATCCCTTAACTTGATTTTTAGCACATTGACGCAACTAACCCTGTCGTTTCAATTATAAAGAATAGCCCCTTCTAAACATGGATAACTATCAAGAAACCTAAAGCGGAGGAAATATATTTTTTAAGATATTATCTTACTTTTTTATAAACTTACACGTATTAAGCACTACATTGTCAGATAACACCTGCACATAATAAACACCAAGCTGACATGAACTCACATCAATATTTTGATTGTCAGAAAAGGCACTTGACTTAATTAATTTACCCGTCATATCAAAAATGTTATAGCGAAGGTTAGCACTCTTCTCTCCATCCCATTTAATCTGAATAAAATCAGTTGCTGGATTTGGATAAACAGTCACATTTACATCTTGTTGCTCCATGTTACCTATAGCTGTTGCAACAGATTTCATTTTAGTGATTTTTACATTGTCGTACATAGGAAGGTCTGCATCTGAACCATGATTCATTATCCCTAATCTATTATCACCTCTGCTATCAATGACATATTCGCCTGACTTGACAAGTGTACCATCAATGTAATAGTCTATTTTTACAGGTGAAGCTACAGTACCTTCTCCGGTAAAGATTATTTTCACAGGAATCCAATAATCTGCATTAGCATAACCATCCACATAATAGTCGATCTCAGCATTATCATTAGCCCCATAAATAGCATCTTCCTGTTTAGCTCCATCTTTCCAATAATCGGTTACCAGATAGCCTCCACTTCCGTTCATAAAACGGAGACGTATGCCTTGTGTTTCGTTAAAAACACCAACAGGATCTCTATCAATCGTAAATAAATGAACACCAGCCCAACCGCTTCCTCCTCTATTATGAAGCATAAATTCCAACTGGTAAATTTCTTTGGGATCAATTACAAAACCTTCAATATTAGTAACAGCAGCCCATTGAGACTGTAAACACTGAGCACCACCAATGGCACCAGCTGAAGCATTTACAGCAAGCCCCCCATAGGCCGGCCAATTGTAGTTTTTAGTTCCTCCCAAGGCATTATTAAAGTATGTAGGAGCACCAGTTTGATTAAATGTTGTCTCAGCGGTTACTGCTTCAAAATCATAACTGCCAAGCACTACATCTTGTATGCCTGGATCTATCGATTCGTTTATCTGAACAATGATTTTATTATTATCTCCATTTACAGGCCTAAATTGAACTTCAGTTTCTCCGAATTGATAGCGTATATAGTTTTCCTGAGGAAGAAATGGTTCTACAGCCTGTTTAACTTCATCGGAAAGGAACGATTCTGAAACAATCCATTGCCCTTGGCCATCTGTTACACTTCCATTATTACCTGTTTGCGTATATATATCAGTGGGAGCCAAGTGTGGTAAGGATATACACAAAGTTCCTTGCCGAACACGTGCTTGAACATCTGTTAATGTGGATTCAGAGATTCCAACACCAGTTAAGAAAATTAACTCAACGCCTGTAAGATGCTCACCACCTACCTTCTCATCAAATACCACTACACCATCTAATGGATAAAATATTTGATATGGGGTGCTTTTAACACTATTATTATGCCAGTTGATTGACTCTTTAGGGATGTTTCCATTGGAAAGTAAGTTCCATATCTCCAGCCAAGCGCTAGTAACAGAATTGCTAGAAAAGTTCGGGTTGCCAAACAAGCCATCACCCAGCCATGAATCGGCCTGTCCCCAACACGCATCTTCTTGTCGGATAATAGCCGTTTTAGGTTTTAGATCCGTGTGCTTGTAAAAGCGAGGATTATTGGGCACATAGCTGTTTTTAAACCACTTTGCGGCAACTCCGTATTCAGTTAACTCATAAGACAGTTTATCGTCGCTTACTTTTATCAAACTCCCTTTTCCAGCCCCGACTCCAGCACCATCGTAACCAAGGTTTTCGGTATATATTGCCTCGGCTCCAATATGATAAGCCATCATAAGAGCTGACTTGTATTCATCATTTGAATGCCCAGGATACCCATCAGGGCTCCACAAATCAGGGGTTAACCAAAATGGTCTGTTATATTGTATAGCAGTACCTAGCGCAATAGCCATATATGCAGGCATACATCCATCTTTTAGAATTTTAGAGACTGGAGTCACACCAGCGTTAGCCAGATTTTGAAACTGAATGGGAAAAACATGTTCACTGTAAACATCAAGACCATAGCTTTGGTATTTACTCACTATAGTACGAGCTTCTTCTATAAAGGAAGCACTTGCATCTTCTATAGTGGCGACTTTACTAGCATCAAGAAAAAAAGGCTTTCCTCCGTTATAATTACTGCCTGGCTTTTGATTCTGCATGTGCCCAGCTTCATCATACATAACACCAGGCTTATGTGACAAACCAGAAAAGAAAGTCAACAGGTAATCTGGAAACATCCAATAATGCCTACCATCGTCTCGATTATACCAATCGTAACCATCTTGGTCTACAAATGCATCACCCCAATTCGACCTTTCAGTATTGATAATCCATTTAACATTTCGTTCTTCATAGAATATAGATAAATTACCTAATTTATTTTCATTTTCATTTTTGTACATTGCAGGCCAGTAATGATACACCACTAAATTAAAGCCAAAATCGTCTATAATTTCTGCCTCCATAGTGGGGTTAGGAATAAAACCGGCATTGTCATAACCCCATAACAAAGAAGTGCTAGTGTTCTGAGCAAACATTAATGTTGAAAGGTAAATATTCAGTAATAAGAGGTATATTCTATTCATTATTACAAGTTCTTAAGAGATTTATAAGAATTTCAGATACAGCAACATAATTTCAGTTACCATATTTATGAGATATTTTTGGCAAACAATTTTTATACTAATAAAAAAACCCCAATAAATCTTTGGGCATCCCTTTAGAAATACTGGGGTTTTAAGTAAAGTATTTAAGCTATTATCTTACTTTTTTATAAACTTACACGTATTAAGCACGACGCTGTCAGACAACACCTGCACATAATAAACACCTTGCTGACATGAACTCACATCAATTTTTTGATTGTCAGTAAAAACACTTGATTCAATTAATTTACCAGTTAAATCAAAGATATTATAGCTAAGGTTAGCACTTTTCTCACCATTCAATTTAATCTGAATAAAATCAATTGCTGGATTTGGATAAACAGCAACATTTACATCTTGTTGTTCCAGATTACCTATAGCAGTAGCAACAGATTTCATTTTAGTGATTTTTACGTTGTCGTACTTAGGAAGGTCAGCATCTGAACCATGATTCATTATCCCTATTCTATTATCACCTCTGCTATCAATAACATATTCACTTGACTTAACTAATACACTATTGATATAATAATCGATCTTAACAGGAGAAGCAACAGTACCTTCCCCGGTAAAGATAATTTTTACAGGGATCCAATAGTCTGTATTAGCATAACCATCTATGTAATAGTCAATCGCTGTATTATCATTAATCCCATAGATATTTTCTGTGCTCATTCCACCTTGCCAATAATCGGTCACCAGGCCGCCTCCATCTGCATTAATAAAACGAAGACGTATGCCTTGTGTCTCGTTAAAAACACCAACAGAGGCTCTATCTAATGTAAATAAATGAACACCTGCCCAGCCTGAACCTCCCCGGGGATGTATCATAAATTCAAGTTGGTATATTTCGTTGGGGTCAATAACAAATCCCTCAATATTAGTAACAGCTGCCCATTGAGACTGTAAACACTGAGTACCTCCAACGGCACCAGCCGAAGCATTAACTGCAAGCCCCCCATAGGCAGCCCAATTGTAACTTTCGGATCCTCCCAGGGCATTATTAAAGGCTGTAGGAGCACCAGCTTGGTTAAATTGTTGCCAGGCAGTAACTCCTTCAAAATCATAACTGCCAAGCACTACATCTTCTTCTATGCCTGTAATCTGCGCAAATAATAGCGTTGAAAAACAAATATTAAATGCTAATAGGTAGATTTTTTTCATAATAATAGATTTTTTTAGTTATTTAAAATATACCCAGTCAGAGCAATGAAAAATCTCTGACCGGGATAAAAATTCTTATAATAGTTCACTGATACGAACGTTATCGTATTTCGCCACTAAATCTCCCGGCTGCTTGTTAGTATTAGTGATACTAATCTTTTTGTTTCCTCTGTCTTCAATGGTGTAGTCAACTGATTTAACTTTTGTATCATTGATATAGTAATCAACAGATACCGTAGTGCCATTATCCGTAAAAACGATTCTCGCAGGCACCCAAAAATCCGGTGCACCCGCTTCATTTACAGCATCAACATAATAGTCAATTTCGGCATTATCATTTTCGCCATATATATCTGTCGATTGCATTTCTCCTGCTACCCAATGGTCAGAAACACATAAGTCAGGTGTGTCAGCGGTTTTAACAAAGCGGATACGAATACCTCTGGTCTCATTAAATGCATCTGAAAGATTAGGATATTCATTTGTATACAGGTGTATGCCTGCCCATTGTTCTTCGGCATGAGGGTGTACCATTACCTCTAGCTGATAGGTTTTATTTTCTTCGATAGTAAAACCATTGATATTAACAACAGCACCCCACTGGGACTGCAAACACTGTGTGCCACCTGCTGCACTATATCCGGGATGTATAACCAAAGAGCCAGATTCAGCCCATGTTAGGTTACTATTTCCCCCCATAGCATTATTAAAGTCTATTGGGGCACCGCTTTGGTTAAATGTTGTCCACGCTGGAGTTGCGCCTTCAAAATTATCGCTGGCCAAAATTTTAGCTCGTTGCACCATTATTTCAGCGTAGAAATCACTCACTGCTGTTGCATCTTTGGTTTTTACTCGGTAATAAAAAGCAGCACCTTTTTCGGCATTAAGTATTTCACTATCTGTATAATTAGTGGTCGTCACTTCAGCTAATTCAGAAAATTCACCATTCTTGGTCGCCGACTTGTACACTACATAACCTATAGCATTCTCAACAGCATCCCATGATAGGCTTGCCCCTTCTTGAAGAGTAAAACTACCCGATAAATTTTCAGGAGCAGCTATGCTTTTGCCAACTACCATTGCTTCGGCTGCTATGCTGTAATCACTTTCATCAGCAGTAGTTCTTAAAGACTTTACTTTATAAAAACGAGACGTCCCATTTTCTAAGTTGGGTTCTGTATCGTCTGTTGCGTTAGTTTGTTCTGTTGCGATCAATAAAGTATATTCACCATCTGCAGTGGTTGACTTATACACTTTGTACATGGTCGCCCCCTCTGCAACATCCCATGTGATATCAATAGCATTCGTTTCTACGTTGTAGGTTGCATTTACATTAACAGGAGGAACAATGCCAGCCTCCTCAATAGTATCTTTTTCACAACTGAGAAGAAATACTGACATCATGAACATTGCCAGGGCTTTTAGTGTGATTTTACTATTTGCTAAAACCTTCACTTTCATTGATATTTTTTTCATCATATAATTGATTTAGTTTAAATAATAGATACGATATAACTTTAAAGCCTTACTAGTTAACTTCAACTTTTATTTTATTATTATTGCCGTTATATGGTCTGAATTTCACCTCGGTTTCGCCAAACTTGTAACGAATGTAGTTTTCGGCAGGAAGGAATGGGGCTACAGCCGTTTTGACTTCATCAGAAAGGAATGATTCGGTAACCACCCATTTCCCTGTTCCATCGGATACACTTCCATTATTACCAGTTTGACTCACTATATCCGCAGGAGCCAGACTTGAGAGCGACACACAAACTGCCCCTTGTTGTACACGTGCTTGCACATCGTTTAATGTAGATTCTGAGATTCCAACACCGGTTAAGAAAATTAACTCAACATCTGTTAGGTGCTCACCCCCAACCTTTTCGTCAAATACTACCACACCATCAAGCGGATGAAATATTTGATATGGGGTAGCTTTAACACTGTTATTATGCCAGTTGATAGACTCTTTCGGTATTTCTCCATTGGACAATAAATGCCATATTTCTAACCAAGCTTCTGTAGTGGCATTGCTGGTAAAGTTTGGATTTCCATACAACCCATCTTTCAACCAGGAATCAGCCTGGCCCCAACAGGCATCTTCCTGTCTGATAATGGCCGTTTTGGGTTTTAAATCAGTGTGCGTATAGAAGCGAGGATTATTGGGTACATAGGTATTTTTAAACCACTTGGCTACACCTCCATAAGCTGTTACTTCATAACTTTTTTTGTCATCACTTACTTTTATAAGGCTTCCTTGACCTTCTCCTGACCCTGAACCATTAAAGCCAATATTTTCGGTATACATTCCCTCAACTCCCATGTGGTATGCCAATTGTAATGCAGAGCGATACTCATCAGTGCTGTGCCCAGGGTAATTATTACCAGGCATTCCCCACAAATCAGGTGTTAGCCAAAAGGGATTGCCATATTGGATGGCAGCTCCCAAAGCGCAAGCAATATAGGCAGGCATACACCCTTCCTTTAGAATTTTTGAAACAGGAGTAAAGCCGGCATCAGCTAAATTATGAAACTGAATAGGGAAGACATGTTCACTATATACATCAATACCATAGGTTTGATATTTGTTCGCTATTTCCCGAGCATTATTTCTAAAAGCAGCACTGGCTTCCTTTATAGAAGACAACTGAGTTGCGTCAAGAAAATAAGGTTTTCCTCCATTATGACTTCCTGTATTGTAGCTATTTTGCATGTGACCGGCTTCATCATACATAATGCCAGGTTTATGCGATAAGCCAGATAAAAAGGTCAGAATATGATCCGGGAACATCCAATAGTGTCTGCCATCAGGTCTGTTATACCAATCATTCCCTGCTCCATCAATAAACTCAGAGTCTTTCCAATTGGCCCTTTCGGTATTTATTATCCATTTAACATCGTGGTTTTCATAAAACTCAGACAAATCACCCAAGACTTTTTCATTTTCACCTTCCCACTTGCGTGGCCAATAGTGATACACCACTAAGCTAATGCCAAACTCATCGATAAGCTCTGCTTCCATAGCTGTATCCGGAATAAAACCGGCATTGTCATAGCCCCATACCAAAGGCGTTCCGCTTTCAGGTTGCGGTGTTACTCCGCCAGTTTCTTTTTCACAACTTGCTGTTCCGCATAGAATAGCAATAGATGCTAATATACTTATCAACGACAGTGTTATTTTATTTTTCATCTCATTATATTTAAACATTTTAGGTATTCGATGGAACTCGCCATTAATGATTTCCCTGTGTGAGAAATTTTTCTCATGGCTCGTTTCATCTTCACTATTTATTTAAGTTCCAGTATAACTTCTGCACTTTTTAAGTTTTTACTCTCAGCCCTTAAGGTGATAGTTCCTTTTTTTAGACCTGCTCTTACGATAGCTAATGCACTTCCGTTGTATAGTGTACGTTTATTGTCAACATGAAGCTCTTCACTTGTAATATCGCCATTATCCACTGCCACTAAAGTGGCATCACCTGCTATCGAAAAGTGAATCATATCATCAGCATGGACTACGGTTCTGCCTTTATCATCTACCGCATAAACCCTTACATGTTGTAAATCCAATCCATCGGCTTCCCAGTTTTCATTGTCAATGCTAAGCTTTAATGCTACAGGTTTACCATAAGTCTCTATTTGATGTTCGGCAACTATCTGACCGTTTTTGCGAGCTACGGCTTTTAGCGTTCCAGCTTGGTATTTTATATTTGGCCAATAGATACGGTTGCGTTTAAATACCCCTTTGCCTTTAAGATGACCAATGTGTACTTTTTTACCACTCCACTTATAATCTGAAGTATCATTTTTCTGTACTCCCAGCGATTTTCCATTCAGGAACAACTCTACTTCATCAGCATTGGTATAGGTAAATAGATTTACATTAGATCCCTCCGGACGATTCCAGTTCTCACTCATTTGGTGCATTCCAAGTGTAACGTCACTCCATTTTTCCAACTCGGCCTCTTTTTCAAACACGCTAATATGCACCACTGGTTCATCATCAAAATAGCTTTTAATAAAATAGAACTGAGGTTTCTTTTCCAGCGATAAGTCTATCACCGCCCGGGTTCCCCATCCTTTATAAGGCCACACGCCACCTTCTCCAAGGTATGCTATAGCTCCCCAATAGGCCAAACCTACCACCTTGTCAAGGTTCATCCCGAAAAAGTTGTACCCTAAATCAAGTGTTTGAGCTTCGCTCTGGTAGAAAATCATATTGGGATAATCTTTGCCATCTTTTTCAAACATTTCCCATGTGTAGTTGTAACTCACCACATCTGATGCTTTTGCTAATGCAGGAGCATCACTTTCTGTAAAGCCTTTTTGATTAAATAAGATACCATTAGCTCTCGCAGGATAGTGTCCCACGGTTGTTTTTCGGGTGGGATCCAGTTTTTTTGTCACTGCATCCATCTTTTTAAACATGGTCACTCCCCAGTCTTTTTCGCGACAAGTATTAAGCACTTGATGTTTCGTCAATTCATTACCAAGGCTCCACAGTACCACAGAAGGGTGGTTGCGGTCGCGCTTAACAAATTCAGTCAATTCCCTTTCCCATAAATCGTGAAATTCAGTACGACCTCCAGTCAGGCGTGTGTACCATTTGTCAAATGCTTCATTCACGACAAGAAAACCATATTTGTCTGCTAAATCTAAAAAGGATTCGGAATAGGGATTGTGTGCCGTACGGATATGATTACATCCCATTTCTTTTAGCAACTGAAAGCGCTTTTCGATAGCATTGTCGTACACAGCGGCTCCTAAAGCACCCAAGTCATGATGCATATTTACACCCTTAAAAAGTACCTTTTCCCCATTAAGCAAAAATCCTTGTTCAGGCGTAAACTCAATCTTTCTAATACCAAAATTGTACGTTTGCTTATCAAGTATCTGCTTATCTGATTTTACAGTAACTTGAGCTGTATAAAGCGTAGGTGACTCACAAGACCATAATTCTGGATTCTTAACATCAAATCTGGACATTACTTTTTTAAGTCCTTGTGCCAAGTTAAGCTCATTAAGCATACTGCCTAACTCAATACCATTGGGTGCAAATATTTTTGTTTCAAGCACCACATTTTTAGTATCAAGTTCTGTGTTTTCAATTTCTGTTTGTATGTTTACTATTGCATTTTCAGCAGTGATCTCTGGGGTGGTGATAAACACACCGTGTCTTGCTATAGCAACTGTTTCTTTTAGAACGATGTGTACATCACGGTAAATACCACCGCCAGTGTACCAGCGAGCATTGTCTTGCTCCATAGTGCTGGCGCGAACTGCAAATGTATTGGGCTTGTCAAAATTAATATATGGCGTGATGTTGCATTCAAAACCCACATAACCATAATCGGTTTTTCCAATCTTTACGCCATTTAACCACACATCACCAACTAACATAATACCTTCAAAATCGGCAAATATGCGCTTACCTTTCCATGCTTGTGGAGCCTCAAATGTTTTGCGGTACCAGCCTGTGCCAATGGGTTTAAAGCCACGAGGTGCATAAGCACTTCCTCTGGGATCGCCAGGTGTTTTGCTATTTAGCTTATAATCTTGCTCTTTGGTAATCCAATCTTGCTCTATCTGAAAATCATGAGGCAAGTTGATATCCCGCCATTGACTGTCATCAAAATCAGGCTTAGAAGCCTCAGCTATATCGCCGTAGTAGAATTTCCACCCGAAGTTAAACAATTGAGCGCCTGAAACTTTATCAACCCCTTTATCAGTACATCCCACCAATAAAACTATTGAAATGCAAAAGAGTAGATATGATACCTGTTTACTTACGTAAGTTGTCATTATGTTATTTTAAATCTAATTTCTGTACTTTTGAATATTTTTCTCCTCGGATAGCTTTAAAGGACTCTAACATCTCCTTCAGTTTTTCAGGGTGACTATTGGCTAAATTATTTTGCTGCGCGATATCTTCTCTCAAATTATACAATTGATAAACATTGTCATTACCCGTTTCAATATTGACATACTTATTAATTTTATTGCCATTATAGGGGGGAATAATTATCCAATCACCTTTTCTCAATGCCGTTCTAGTATTAGCTTCTATCACTAACTCTTCCCGACCATTAGAACTTCTACCTAAAAGCACTTCAATTAGTTCGTGACTGTCAGTATTCGACTCTTCTGTCCCTAATAACTTTGCTAATGAAGCCAATAAATCCATCTGACATACCAGGGCATTTGACTCTCCCGGTTCAATGGTACCTTTCCAGTAGGTAATAAATGGCACTCGTGCACCAGCTTCAAATAGACTATATTTTCCTCCACGTAAAGGTCCTGCAGGCATATGTTTACCTAGTTTTTCTACCGCATCATCATAATATCCATCGTTTAAAACAGGACCATTGTCACTTGAAAATACAATCAAGGTATTTTCAAGAATTCCTTCCCTTTCAAGTGTTTTTATAAACTCACCTATACACCAATCTGCTTCCAGAATAACATCTCCGCGTGGGCCCATACCTGATTTCCCAACAAAACGCGGATGCGGTGTTCGGGGTACATGGGGTTGTTGCATGGCATAATACAAAAAGAAAGGTTTGTCTTTGTGCGATTTCACATAGTCCTGTGCTTTATCCAGAAAATGGTCGGCCATATCTACGTCGCTCCACTTAGCCGCTTCGCCCCCTTTCATATAGCCAATGCGGGGTACTCCATTCACAATGGTTGCATTGTGCCCATGGTGCCACATCATATCGCATAATTCAGGATTGTCCTTTCCTGTTGGCTGACCTTCAAAGTTTTTATTGTAATCCACTTCAATCGGATCATTGGGGTCCAGTCCTTCAACCAAACCATCCTTTAAATAAACGGTTGGTACACGATCCTGTGTGGCAGCCATGTAATAGGCATAATCAAAACCTACTTCGTTTGGGCCTGGTGATACTGCTTTATTCCAATCTACATGGCCGGTGCCTAGACCAAGATGCCATTTACCAACCAAAGCAGTTTGGTACCCCTGTGCCTTTAACATTTTTGGCAAAGTAACCTGTGCGGTATCGATAATAAGAGGGGCTGTTCCAGGTAAGATTTGAGCCCTTTTATTCCGCCAAGGATACACTCCTGTCAATAAAGCGTAACGACTAGGTGTACAAGTCGCTGATGATGCGTAACCATTAGTAAACCTAATACCTCCATTAGCTAGGGCATCTATATTTGGGGTCTGTAATTCAGTAGCTCCATAACAGCTTAAATCACCATAGCCCAAATCATCAAGGTAAATAACTACCACATTGGGTTTAGTCCCCTCATTTTGTGTTGCAGTGTTGCAGGCAGAAAGTAAAACTGTACATACAACAACTAAACTTATAAAAATATTTTTTCCCATTATTGTATCTTTATATCGAATTAATCTTCACACTGATTTTATTTTTCCCCGAGAAAAGGTCTAAAACCAACTTCCTGATTAGGGAATAACATCGCATGTGTTTTTTCGTGAGCAATCTCTAATATCCTGGATTTTCGATCAGATTAGGATTAATTCCGGTTCTTGCTATTGTAATTGGCAGATAATAGTTTTGTTCGTAAAAGGCAGGAATATTATTCTCTCCATCTACATTTTCTATAACCATTAGTTCTAGCTTACCAGTTGCATAATCATAAATATGTCTTAAACCCGAAAATGTTCTTGATAATTCATTTTCAGCAGTTCTCCAGCGGCGTAAATCCCAATAACGATGCCCCTCAAAAGCTAATTCAACTTTTCGTTCGTGACGAATTGCTTCAAGAGTTATCGGTTTGCCCATCGATTGAAGTGTGGCAATACCTGCACGTGCCCTAATTTCATCAACAGCCCAAAGTGCTTCATCCATCTCGCCTCCCAATTCAAATGCAGCTTCGGCATAATTAAGAAGCACCTCGCCATAGCGAAACATAATAAAAGCTTGATCAGAAGTACCTCTAGCTGTCATTACATCATGTCCTTCTTTCAGGTATTTTTTCACCCCAAAACCTGTTCCATTTGAGGTACGTTGATTACCATTAGCCAACACCCCTTCGTAGGAACCTGAGGTAATCAAACTCCCATCCAAAGCACGTACGCCGTAATGCCAATCAATTGGAGCACCATTCCATAGTGTATTCATGGTATAAATAGAGGCAAAAAAACGAGGGTCTTTATTTTTCCAAAGCAAATCAGTTGTCCACAAATGACCATTTATTTCAGTGGTATCTAGTTTACCCGGAGTTCCGTCAAGGTATTCAAACTCTTCGACCATTTCGAGATAAACGCCATCTTGATTACCACCACCCCAAGCATTAGGTAGTGGGGTTTGCATAAAATCGTATGCCCAACCATTTCCACCATCTCCTTTATTTAGAGAGTTGTGTTGTTTTACAAACATCACCTCTTTATTTTTAGTCAGGAATAAAGTTTGAAAATTCACAGCTTTATCCTCTTGCTCATCGTATAGTTCAAAGTTGTCACTCTTAATAATGTCATAAGCGGCATCGTAAGCCATTTGATAGTATTCTGAAGCTTTTGCATTATCTATTCCAACTAACCCCTCAAGTTTTATTGTACCGTATTTGGCAATACTAGCAGCATAAAGCGCAGCACGACAACGCAAAGCTAAGGCTACATATTGGGTAGGTCTTCCATAATCATCTTTTGAATTGGCTTCCGGTAAGTCGTTTTTTATGGCAGCCATCTCTGAAAGAATAAAATCATACACATCTTGTTCTTTGTCTCGCTCCACATAAATACCTTCATCATCTATACCTTTGGCTTCTGTAATTATTGGCACGCCACCATAGCGCTTAACTAAATAGAAATAATTGAATGCTCGAAGGAAACGCGCTTCTGCACTGCGTTGTACTCTAAAATTTTCATTTACTGGAGCCGTCTTTATTTTTTCTATAAAAATATTAAGCGCACGGTTGATGACATAGGCCTGTTCCCACCATTCTAAAAGTCCTCCAGTGACATTTAATGTCCCATATTTTTTTTGCATTCCTAACCCTTTCCACCAGTTAGCTTTGCATTCGTCACTTACATTGTTGACTACATAAGGCGCAAACCACAGTTCTCCGTTACCACTATGGTCATCCCCTCCCGTTTCGTTGGAAAATACATACATTTGGGCATACTGCTCAGTGAGGTAGGCATCAATTAGCACTTCGTCTTCCCACACAACGGCGTCAGACATAATATCGAGCGGTTGTTTATCTAATATATCTTCACAAGAAGTTAAGATGTGAATGGATATAATAAACAGAAATATTTTATATAGATTATTCATCTTATTTGTTTTATAGAGGTATTAAACTTAGAATGAAAGATTCAGACCTAATGAGAGTGTCTTCTGCTGAGGATAATACATGCCAGAACCGCCACTTGGTGCTTCCGGGTCAGTATTGTATTTGTTCATTGAACTAAATGTGAGCAGATTGGTCCCTGAAAAGTAAATTCGGGCTTGTCGAAAATTAATTCTATTCAACCACCTTTCGGGAAGGTTGTAGCCCAAACTAAAAACTTTCAGTCTTAAATAACCCGCTTCCTTATAAAAGTAATCTGAAGTAGTGTTGTTGGTAGCAGCACCACCATAGCGAGGCACCAAAGCATATCTGTCATTATTCTCAGGTGTCCAACGATTATCATAAGCCTCAACAGAGTAAGGGTGTAATTTTATCCAAGTATAATACCCCCATGCCCCCTGAAATCGGGCAGACATATCAAAGTTTTTGTAGTTAAGATTGATATTAGTTCCCATCATCCAATTGGGCGTAGTACCCTTACCTATTTCTACCTGATCTCTCCAATCCAGAAATCCATCCTGATTTACATCAACGTAGCGAACATCTCCAGGGTTCAGTGTGATATTGCCTTGTTGGTCTTGATCAAAAAGCAGGTTATCTATCTCCTCTTGTGAGGTAAATAGTCCGTTGGAGATATAACCAAAAGCTCTATCAGTCCACTGTCCTGACTTGCCATAAACTCTTTTTTGGTCTTCATCTTCGTAATCCGGTTCTTCGAAATGATCCCATTTAGCTCGCGACCACGATACGTTGGCATTGACATCCCACCTAAAATCACCTAAATTACTCGCATTACCCAACATTAGCTCAAAACCTCTATTATTTTGACTATTGATATTTTCCTGCGGTAATTCCGCTCCCAGTGTAGAGGGTAAAGATGCCAACCTTGTGGCAGGAATTCCATCTCTGGTTCTGTAAAACACATCGAATTCACCGTAGAGTTTTCTTTGCATTAATGAGAAATCCATACCCAAATTATAAATGGTCATCTCCTCCCAAGTTAAATATGGATTGGCCAAGCCTGTAGATACAATTCCTTGTTGTGGATCTTCTCCAAGTATATAACTGCTATTAAAAGCGTATCCCGAGAGGTACTGAAAGTTACCCACTCCGTCGTTTCCCATTTCACCATAACTGACTCTCATCTTCAGGTTATCTAGATAATCGACGTTTTCCAGGAAACCCTCTTCACTTATTCGCCATCCCATCGATACACTAGGAAAAAAACCCCACCTTTCCTCAGAGGAAAATTTTGCCGAAGCATCTGCCCTCAAGATAGCCTCTAGCAGGTATTTATCCTTGTAAGCATAGTTTATTCGCCCCACAATACTAGATCGTCCCATTTCTGTGGCAGAACCACTATTAGTCATATTAACGGTACTACCTGCATAGAGGTATGGAATGGAGGCTGATAGGTAATCTCTACGAGCAGCACCAATATTATCAGTACTATAATCAATAAATTCGCTAAGTAACAAACCCTTCACTTTGTGATCTTGAGCAAAGGTTCTATCATAATTCAAAGAGAATTGTCCAGTTGTTGTTCTGGACCTACCTCTGCTTTCATTTAGATTGGGTGCTGAACCACCCATTGTACCGTTTAATATGTACGTTTCTGTTAACGGTTCATAAAGAAAGAACTCGACAGGCGTTAAAAATACTTTTCGCGTACGGTAAGATTGAATTGTATTGACAAATGCCCTTGCTTTTAAACCTTTAATAAGTTTACTAAAGTCATAATTTATCGACAGGGTACCTTTCAGTACATGATTTTCAGTATCATTGGTTCCTATCAAATCAGCATTAGTACTAATATGAGCACCTCCATTCCCACCACCATAGGATATTTTTGAAGGATCCGGCAATTCTGATGGATAAATGGGCAAGGTAGACCATAGGTGCTGCCACGCAGACCCCCCCGTATTACCTTGACTTACATACGGATATAATCGATCTTCATATATACTGGCAAAATCCAACTGTATGGACAGGTCATCGCTAATCTGTGCATCTATGTTAGATTGAATATTGAAACGTTTAAACGTTCCACCACTCTTCTTCCACATGCTCTCTTGCTCAGTGTACCCTACTAAACCATAGTATTTTATTTTCTCACTACCACCTTTGACTGATAAATTATATTGCTGCTGAGGAGCCCAGTCTCTTACCAGATAATCAAACCAATCCGTATTGGGATACAGGTATGGGTCAGCTTCTTCATAATATTTTTGAATTTCTGTCAAGGTATAAGGTACCGTCTCTGCAGGCTTGCCTGATTGTAGATGTGTCTCAGACATCAATTCGGCATATTGACCAGAACTGACCATTTGCGGCATTGTGGTAATGCCCTGAAATGTCATAGCGGCATTGAGCGAAATAACCGGCTTATCATTATTCCCTCGCTTAGTGGTTACAAGAATAACACCATTACCTGCACGAGAACCATAGATAGCCGCTGATCCGTCTTTAAGTATACTAATGGACTCTATTGAGTTAGGATCCAGCTGATTTATGTCTGCTTCCACACCATCTACAATTACTAAGGCATTTCCAAAACCTCGTATGCTTAGATTAGCCGCATCCTGACCAGGTTGTCCACTAGTTTGATGCACAATTAATCCTGGTAGTGTTCCTGCCAGAGCGTTGGAAGGGTTAGCTACTGGCGCCATGGTTATTTGTTTACTTGCTACTTTGGAAATTGCTCCGGTAATCGAAGCTTTGCGTTGCGCGCCATAACCAACTGCAACTACTTCGTCTAATCCAATAGCATCGGGCATCATTTTTACATCAATTCTCAGTTGATTACCTACAAGAAACTCCTGCATAGACATACCTATAAATGAGAATTGCAAAGAAGCATTAGACGGAACATCTGAAATAGTATAGTTACCATCCATATCTGTTATTGTACCGGTAGTTGTACCTTTTACAATCACACTAACACCAGGGAGAGGTTCCCCAAGATCGTCGGTTATACTGCCTGTGATGGTTTTTTTTGTTATTTGCCCATTAGCAGCATTTTGTTCGCTATCAATTTGATCCTTACTTTTCTTAATAATTGTAATTTGTCGCTTATTTATTTTGTAAGAATTGTTTGTGCCCTTAAAAACTTGTTCTAAAACAGCATTAATATCACCATTTTGTACATTTACAATTACTTTGCGATTTAAATCCACCACCTTGTCGTTGTAAATAAATACATAATTGCCGCTTTTTTCAATCTCCTGAAAAACTTGCTTAACAGATACGTTGTCTAGTTTTAGGTTAATACTTGACTGTTGTGCGTAAATGTTCTGCATAGAGGATACTGTTGTTATCGCCACCAGCAAGAGAAATGCGAACTTCTTTTTCAAGCTCCAACAGGTAACTTTTCTATCCAAAAAGTTCCTAACTACTCGATTCTTTTTCATAAATTTGGATTCCTTAAATTGAATATTTAATGATATTTAATTGTTAAACCGGGGGCGAGCAGGCCTTCGGTTTTTTTATGCTTTTCTAATTACTTTATCTAACACTATTGCACACCAATCCCATCCTGCCATTAGCTGGTTATACAAATAAACTATTAAACTGTCGTTATTTTTCCTCTTCTATAAATATGTCCTTACCCTTAACTTTGCATTTTATTTGAGCTACGTCTTCCAATACCTCTATCACATCTTTCAAGGAGTCGTTCAAATCTAACTTACCAGATATGGTTTCTGAAAAAACTAACCCCTTAGGTACTATGAATTTCACATCATAATAGCGCTCCACTCTTTTAAAGATTGTTCTTACATCTTCACTTGAGAAATCATACCATCCTTTTGTCCATGAAATAACTTTTTGAACATTATACTCTTCCTCTATTTCAATCGTATTATTTTCCTTATGAAAGGTTGCTCTTTGATTTGGCTCTAAAAGATACTCTTTCTTTCCAATTCCGAGGGCAGTTGGTCTTGACACAGCTACACTACCTTCTAACAATACGGTTTCTATTTTATTGTCTGAAGCATAAGCCGACACATCAAACCATGTTCCTAATACTTTGACATCCATTTCTCCGGCATTCACTATAAAAGATTTATACTTGTTTCTGGCAACTTTAAAACAAGCTTCTCCTTCCAGGTAAACATCTCTTTTTTTGCCGGTGAATTCAGATGGAAATGCCAATCTACTACCTGCATTAAGCCATACTTTTGTACCATCTGCCAGAAGTAATTCGGAACGCTTTCCTTTAGGAACAATCACTTCATTCATCTCAACCTTCTGTCCTTCGATGCTTTTTAAATTAATGATACTATCATTAACTATCAATTGCTCCTTTTCCTGATCCAACACAATGAAAGATTCATTCATCGTTAAAGCAATCTCTTCTCCCGAAGAAAGCACAAGGCGAGCATCATTGGATATTTTAAGCTCTGATTCTGCAAAATGATAGGCTTCCTCTTCTGTCAATTGAAACAATCCCAATGTACCCAAAGATATTACTAACAATATTGAAGCAGCCCAACTAATACTTCTCCTAATCCTAAGCTTCTTTATTTGTCTCTTATTATTAGCATCAAATTGCTCAATATTTCTCCAAATCCCCAATACAGATTGTTCATCCAAACCTTCACTGTCATCTTTTATCAACAATACAATCTCACGCGCCTCTTCAACCAAAGGCTTAAATCCCGGATTTTCTTCAATGAATGCATTCCACACATCGTTATTATCTCCTTTCAAAACCCAATCAATAAAGGATTTCTCCTCAATGAGTTCTTCAAGATTATATTTTAAAAAATCGTTCTTCATTAAATGGTTTTTAACGCCTCTTTATTATAGAAAGACTGCAGTTTATTTTTTGTGGACAAAAAAATTAAGTTTTTTTTATTTTTTTTTTAGATCACCAAAGATTATTGAAGAAGAACAACAGCATGCTGGTTCCTCCAATTGCATCTTTAAGTGCACTTAATGACCTAAACACCAACTTTCTTGCTGAATCGTATTTAATTTGCATCAGTTCGCAAATTTCATCGTAATCAAGCTCACATGTGTATCGGTAAAAAAGTATTTCACGCTGTTTGGAACTCAGTTTTTGCAATCCTTCCTGGACTTGCTTTTCACGGTGAGACAATTCTTCCTTCCCAATAATATCTTGTTCCGTAGAAAACATAAATTGGGTGGTTGAATCATCTACCGTACCCAATTCCAGGTACTCATCGACAGATTTTGAACTACGTGCCAGTTTTCTTCGGAAAGATCTTAAAAGGTAAAACTTAATATTATCCGTCTCTCCAAGATTCTCCCTGGTACGGATTAAATCAAAAAACAGATCCTGAATAGTATCTTTTATGAGTTCTTCATCATGACTGAATTTTTTACCGTAACGATGAAGTATTTGTACATGTTGATAATAAATATGCGAAAGGGCATAATTTTCCCCATTCCTAAAATCATCCCATATTTTCTTATCTGAATTCATATTTGTACAACTAGCCTCTTCACAAAGATAAATACTTTATAACAATTCTATTGAAAATTATTTCCTCGAGACGATGTATTAAAATCTGGAATTATTCATAGTTATATGATAACATAATTGAATGGCCTTATTCGTTTTTCTTAAAGCATTAATAATTTTGTAATTCCATACTTAACCTTTCAAATTTCTTTTTATAATCTAACCTTGAATATTCAATTACTTTCCTAGCTTCTTCTAAACCATAAACTTGCGTAATTTCACAGTCCTTATCAAGACCAGGCATATCCTTATAGGTTAGAAAATAATGTTTTAAACGGGTAACGACCAATCCCGGCAACTCAGAAATATCCTTAATATTACCATACATAACATCCCCCTTTAAAACTGATATAATTTTATCATCCGCTTCATTTCCATCAATCATCCTGAAACCTCCTATAGGGATAACATTTGCTATTATATCACCATGAGGAACATCCTTTTCTGTAAGCACAATAATATCAAGTGGATCACCATCTCCATCAATATCTTTTTTACCTGACATTTTTGAAGAATATTGCCCTACTTTATCACCACAATAAGTCTGTGGGATAAAGCCATATGGTGCAGGCACCACATTTGAATATTTTTGTGGACGATCAATACGCAAATATCCACTAGATTTGTCGACTTCATATTTAATAGTATCTGTAGGTACCACTTCAATAAAACAAGTAATCATATCCTTCTCAGGTGCTCCAATATCTACACCATGCCAAGGATGAGATTTATACCTAAGTCCCATCAATCTACCGATAGATTCCATAATATCGTAGGTTTCTTTCATGTTTTTTCAATTAAAAAAAGGTGGGTTTTAAGCCCACCTCAATAAATTGTTGTATTAATAAAACTATCCTAGAAACTTTTCTCGCAATGCTTCAACCTGCTCATCATTAATAGGGAATAGTTTTCCTAGAGGTGCTCCCATTACCAACGATTTAGCGCTAAATTCAGCCACTTCTAATCTATCAAACGTCTGCAGCAGTTTATCTCCTGTTACTAAAAAAGAATCATTGGCAATAAGTACCGATGGTACAGATTCACTTAACAATTCAGGTATGGCTTTATCTCCTTCGAAATGAACTCCGAAAGGAAGACAGGGAACATCTTGTAGAAAAATCCAACTCTCAGGAATGGTTCGTACATCAAACTTCACACCTGTTGTTCCATATGCCATCAGGTAAGGTGGCTGTGTTAATATAATAGAATTAATATGAGGATTTAACTCATAGATCTTTTGATGAAGAGCTACCGATCGACTTGGCGTTTTTTCCGGCTCAGCTTTTCCTCCTTTTATCTGAACTATATCCTCCGGCACAATGTCCCATCTTGCCACATGAGGAGGCGTCACCAAGAAATCATTATCCTTCCATCTTACCGATACTGTTCCATACGAACTAATCATTAGCCCCTGATCACAAGCTCTACGAACTATTTCACAGATCTCCTGACGAATTTTACGCTCTTCCGAAGGATATGATACATTATTATTTTTAGCAATATCATGAGGAATTTGCGATTCGAACTCTTCTATTTGTTCATCTGTGAGGTAAATAGGTTCTCCAATAGTTTTGGCATTAATGATGGTTCTGGCACAGAATTCCAATGTCTCAAAACGCGTATATGCATCCAGCAAATCAGATCCACCCAAGACCGTACCATGGTTTTCCATGATGACAGCCATATTTTTACTGTCTTTAAATTGGGCAGCAATTTTCTCACCCAGTTCCTCACTACCTGGCATTCCATATGGTGCGTATCCTATCGAACCACAAATCTCTTTAGCTTGAGGAATGACATTGGTATTTGGAATATCTCTAACAATACTAAATGACACTAGTGCCGGTGGGTGTGCATGTATTACAGCCTTAATTTCAGGACGCACATCGTAGATTGCCTTATGAAAAGGGAACTCCGATGATGGTTTATGATCTCCAATAATTGTTCCATCGCTTTTTACGCAGATGATGTCCTTTTCTGTTAAAGTACCTTTATCAATCGCAGAAGGAGTAACCCATATGTCACCGTTTTCATCCTTAATAGAAATATTACCACCAGAGGTAGTTGTCATTCCATTCTTGTAAATCCTGCTAATTACTTTTGTTATCTGCACCTTCGGGTGCATCAACTTTACATCTAGTTGTTTCATACCTTAAATAATTCGATAAACGACCATAGATGAACCTACTTTGTTATTTATACCCTTTTCTGAGTAGGTACCTCATGGTCATTTATTCTTCTCTTAAATAATCCGTTCTTATTATTAAAGTGCTGCTGTATATATTTTAATGGTATCCTCTAATGTCATTTCTTTTGGGTTACCTCCTGCACACACATCAAGCAATGCATTTTTCGACATTAGTTCAATATCCTTTTCTTGTACACCCAACTCTTTTAATCCACTAGGAATTCCTACATCGGCAGAAAGTTTTTTGATAGCATTAATAGCAACTTTGTTAGCTTCTTCAGTAGTCATACCAGCAGTATCTTCACCAAGGGCTTCTGCAATATCTCTGAACTTATCTCCACAGGCATCGGCATTAAACTCCTCTACGTATGGCAGTAACACAGCATTACAAACACCATGAGGAAGATTATAAAATCCACCTAATTGGTGTGCCATTGAATGCACATATCCTAAACCACAATTTGAAAAAGCCTGACCAGCAATAAACTGTCCCCATGCCATTTTACTTCGTGCCTCAACATTATTGCCATCTTTAACTGCATTACGTAAACTTTCTCCAATAAGTTTAATAGCCTTAATAGCAAGTGCATCAGACCACTCAAAGGCACCAGCAGTAACATAAGCTTCAATGGCATGCGTTAGCGCATCCATACCGGTTGCTGCCGTTAATGGGGCAGGTTTATTCAACATTAATAATGGGTCGTTGACAGCAATATCGACCAAACAGTTTTTATCTACCATTACCATCTTTACTTTACGCTTTTCATCTGTAATAACGTAGTTGATTGTAATTTCACTTGCTGTGCCGGCGGTTGTATTAATGGCTATAATGGGTAATGACTTCTTTTTAGAGACATGAATTCCTTCGTAATCCTCAATAGCACCTCCATTGGTGGCTAAAATACCAATAGCTTTACCACAATCCTGTGGAGAACCGCCGCCTAAAGTAATGATACAATCACATGCATTTTTTTGAAGAGTTGCCAAACCATTGTTTACATTCTCTACTGTTGGATTCTGACTCACATCACTATAAATCACATAGTCCAATTTAGCCGCTAAAAGTATATTTTCCACTTCTTTAGCCAAACCAATTTCAAGTAACATTTTATCGGTTACTAATAATGCTTTTTTAAACCCCCGTGATTTAAATTCTTCTTCCAGTTCTTTTAAAGACTCTGGCCCCACTATACTCAATGGAGGTAAATAAATTTTTCTTGAAATGTTCATATAATTATCTTTTTATACTATGCTTTTAGAATCTTGTATCAACTCAATTTGACTGCTATCAAATCCATCCAACTGATCAGCAATTACAAGGGCAGCACCTAATGCACTTGCATTATCAATTTCTGAGGTAAACACCTTCTTCGAAGAGAAATACTCTGCTAATAGACATAAGTAAATACTGTTTCTTGCAAAACCGCCTGATACATACAAAACTTCCGTTTGGTCGTTGGCTGGAATAATAAAATTGATAGAATCAATAGATAAAGCGGTCAATTCCATGACCAGACGAGTATAAGCTTCATCGAAATCTTTAAAAACAGATAGATCAATCTTATCTATTCCTTTCTCAAAGTCATTAATCCCATTTGGAAAGAAGACCTTCTTATTTCCAAATTTTTCTTTTAAGGCTTTGATCATTTCTGGCTGGTACGATAAAGACTTAAAATAATTCTCTTCAATACCAAAGTAAGAATTTAGCTTTTCTATTAACTTCTCATGGTAATATCCCATAAATAAACGAGATGATTTAACCTGACGTTTTTGAGGTGTTAAGAAACACAAACAATCATTATTTAGCTGGTCGCTGGTTAATGGCTCATCGTTATATGGATTCATACTAATACACCATGTACCGGTTGATACCAAAATAAATTTATCGTTTGAGTTTTCAAGATAAGGTACCAGAGAAGCTGAACTATCATGAATTCCAACCCCGGTTTTAATCTCTTTACCTTTTATCATGGCTGGATACACCGTATTATTATTAACTAGATCCGGCAGGTTTACCTCTTCATCTTTTACCCAGGGATGATATTGCATATTATCAAAATCCCACATAAATGTATGACAACCAACAGAAGTTGGTTCTGATGTAACCTTACCCGTCAGAATATATGAAAGGTACTGCGGAAAATGCAATATGTGATTGACCTGTGACCATAACTCTTTCTTTTTCGTTTTGAGCCAAAGTGCCTGAATGCCTGAATTTAGTAACAATCCTAGGGCCGGACTTGCTGTTCGGCGGCAAAACTCATGAATTCCACCATTAGCTCTAAATAGCTCGTTTTGGATGTCCGGATTAACCTCTTTAAGGTAATTATAAATAGGAGTAAGGAGCTTTCCATCTTTGTTTATATAAGCCAAAGATGCTCCATATGTTGAAAAATTAATCCCTTGAATATCAAACTTTCTTTCGCTAACAATGGAATCTAAAGTAGCTATCATCCAATCCTGGATAAGCTGAATATCATCGCATTCAAATCCGTCTTCATCAACAGTGGTAGCAAACTTTTGCTCGCTATTGTGAACAACTTTCATCTTCTTATCGAACAACAATATTTTCTTGTTCGTTTTTCCAATATCAAATACTGCAATTACTTTTGTCGCACTCATTATTTACTTTCTTTTGACATTTTACGTCTGTAATTTTCCACCTCCCAATTATCAATAAAATCAATTTGCTTACAGGTCATTGGACGTGGTCCCCCGAAGGCGGTAGTCAAATAGCTTATCTTCATCATATCTTTAAAAACATCAAGCACAATAGTGGCCGACTTTAAATTTTCTTCTATACAGATTAGCCCATGCCCTTCAATAGCTACTACTTTTGGATAGTAGCCGTTCACATTTTTAAAAGATGTGATTTCAGCATTAATATCGGAATTGGCTTTCAGGTATAAATATCTGGATTTGCAATACACAATATTATCCGGCGTAAAAGGAATGTTCACCTTTGAAAATACATTGACGTTCTTAACGAAAAACTGAACCAACTCACTTGAGTCAATAACTTTACTATCTATATCAGCACCATTTATTTGAACCTGATCAGCCAGCTTTAAAAGCTCTTTGTTATCGGAGTTCATTTCCGAAGGAAGACTTGATATATTTTTATTTAGCTTATACTCAACATTTTCGTATATTTCTTCTATCTCTTTACAAGTATCTGCCCCAACAAACACCCCATGATTCTCAAGAAAAATGATTTGGGCTTCCTTTCTTTTTTCTAACCTAAAGTCCTCTAAAGCAAGTTCTACTTTTTTAAAAAGAATATAACCGGGATCTGTATAGGGCACATAAACCACTTCATCTCCCCAAATCTCTTTAATCTCTTCTTTAGAGTTTTTTGCACATAAAACACCATTAACTAACGTAGGGTGCGTATGCATTATGTACTTATACTGGATAACCTCATGCATGCTGGCTTCTACAGAAGGTCTTTTTCCATCAGGTGACAAAATAGCCTTTTGCAAATCCTGTTTTACTTCTTCTTCCCTCAATTTTGCATCCTCACTATACTTCTTTTCAGAAAGGACTCGCATCATTTTTCTATCGAGACAAACAAATCCCTTTTCATCTATATTGGCCATTGAAGTGCCACTAGCCTTTACCCACATCAAGTTCTTATTTTTATAAGAACTATTTCCACCCCCAGCAATAATATAATCAGGATTCTTTCCGAATTTCTGAGACAGGTTTATCAATTCATTGAGATTATCTTCCATGTAAAGAGTTTTAGATATATTGATTTAATAGGATCAAAAAGGGTAGGTAAAGAATGAACCTGGGTCAAACAAGCACTTTTTCTCTACCTACCTTAATATCAGTTATCTTTTAGACAACACTTCTTTCTCGTATGCCTGTATTTCAGTAATATAATCCTCTCCTACTGCTACGCCTTCTTGCAAACAATAGTAATCCCAAACCGCACCAAAAGGCTTAGTTTTTAACTCTTCTAGAAGAGCTAAACGCTCAAAATTTTGTCCATTTTCTTCATATTTTACCAATGTAGAAGTTGGCTCCAACAAAGCAATCATGAATGCTTTTTGAGCTGCACGTGTACCTACCACATAAGCACCAATACGGTTGATTGATGCATCGAAGAAGTCAAGACCCACATTTACTCTGTCAATAAAGTCATTACGTACAATCTCCAAAGCGATTAGCTGCACTTCTTCGTTTAATGTTACAACATGGTCAGAATCCCAACGAATAGGACGAGTTACATGTAATAATACTTCATCCACAAACTGAAGGCAAGAAGAAATCTTATCACCTACAACTTCCGTTGGGTGGAAGTGACCATTATCTAAACAAATCATTTTATTGTTCTTGATCGCATATCCCAAGTAGTAATCATGCGATCCAACAGTCATTGATTCAGCACCAATACCAAATACTTTACTTTCAACAGCATCTTTCATATGCTCTTTTGGAAACTCTTGAGCTAAACCTTCGTCAAGCGACTTGGTTAACTGAGCACGCATACCATTTCTGTCAATTGGTGTATCTTTTGATCCATCAGGAATCCATGTATTTAATACACAAGGAGTACCTAACTGTTTTCCTATTTCTGCAGCAATTTCACGAGAACGTTTTAAGTGCTCTACCCAGAATTTACGTACCTCTTCGTCTTTTGAAGATAAAGTGAATCCACTATCAGCTTTTGGGTGAGAAAAGAATGAACCATTAAAGTCCATACCAATTTCCATTTTCTTACACCAGTCAATCCATCCCTGGAATTGCTTCACACTAATGGCATCACGATCTACCATACCATCAGAAAAATCACCATATAAAGCATGTACGTTAATACGTTGCTTACCGGGTAACATAGACATTACTTTTTCAAGGTCAGCCATAATTTCTTCAGCATTACGAGCTTTTCCTGGGTAATTACCTGTAGCTTGGATACCACCAGAAAGTTGTCCGTCAGGATTTTCTGTACCGGAAACATCATCAGTTTGCCAACAGTGAAGACTTATTTGTACATCATTAATTTTTTTAAGTACTGTGTCAGTATCTACACCAATAGCTGCATACTGCTCTTTGGCCAATTCATAGGCCTTAATAATTTGTTCTTTACTTGCCATAATTGATAAAATCTATATTTTCTAAAACTATTTCTTAATTTTTTTCTAAACAGATTATCCAAGATTCACTACAAACGTGGATAGTATTAGCACAACTATTCCTATTACAAGAAATACCATTGTTTTTTTGCTAACGCCTTTCCATTCTCCAAGAGCAATACCCCAAATATTACCAATCGCAATATTCAATGCCATTAGAATACTCCATGCAAATGGTGCAATATCTGAAGGCAACTGACTCTTACCCATTCCATAAAAATGAAATTGTAAAAACCATAAAAAACCAGCTAAGAATGTAAAGAACACGTTATTGAGAAAGGTTGATGCTGTAACTGTTGTATAATCTGTATAAGTTTTATTTTTTACATTTAGATATACACAGTAAACCAGGTTAGTAAGAAAACCTCCTCCAAGAATAAAAATTAACGTTGGATTACTTTGATATAAAGGGTTTACACCATGCTTAAGAGCAACAGCTTCTAAAGGTTTACCTACTTCAAAACCATAACTAAAAGCAGCACTCATTAATCCGGCTAAAAAGGCAATAATTAAACCTTTCTTTAAAGCGAATTCTTTAATAGCTTCCTTTCTTTCTTCTTCGCTAAGGCCTTGATTTTTTAAAGCACCTGCATATCCAATCAATGCGATTCCTGCAATACAAACCGAAACTCCAATAACCATTAAAATTCCTACAGTGGAACTAAATAAATTTTCTCCGGCAACAATCGGCGGAATCAAGGTTCCAAAAGCAGCACAAAAACCAAGAGCGATACTCTGGCCCATTGCAATTCCAAGATAACGTATACTTAAACCAAAAGTAAGTCCGCCAACACCCCACAAAACACCAAAGAATGCAGCCATCCATTTAGATGAAGCTGGCGCTTCGGCAATAATGGTTAATAAATTACCATCCGGCACGGTAAATAATGCAAAAAGCCAGGGTGCTAATAACCACGCTGCAACTCCCTGCACAATCCAATACGATTCCCAGGCCCAATTCTTAACTCTTTTAAACGGAACATAGAAGCTTGCTGCTCCTAGACTGCCGATGGCTATCATGCCAATTGCCCCCATTGCATTCATAAAAACTTAGATTTTTTTAGTTGAATATTAACAACAATGCTAATTTTACATTCGTTTGACATTGCAAACATACCTGTAATAGCAAGTTGTATCAATGCACAAAATGGGGTTTGATTTGCACTTTTTGGACTATTTATGAAGGACTTTTTTAAATACATTACAGCCAGTGAGGAAGACAAAGCCTGGGGCTTATATCTCAATGTTGTTGGAAAATCAACTATACCTTCAGATATTACATATCCTTCACCAGAACATCCTAGTGGATATTACTTTAAGTGGAAAAATGGACGTATACTCAACGAGTACCAGATCAATTATATCACCGAAGGGAATGGAGTTTTAGAAAATAAAAAAGGTAAGTTTATAGTTAAGCCAGGTTCGTTAATGATTATACGAAAAGGCGAATGGCACAGATACAGGCCAACCAAAGGACATGGATGGGTGGAGAATTATATTGGTTTTGATGGGAAACTGGCTGAACATTTCTTAACTGAAAACCAGGTTTTAAAAGGACAATCCATGATTCAATGCGGGGTACGCGAGGACTTTATTGATAGCTATTTTAAGATATTTGAATTAATTAAAAACGAGGATCCCGGTAATCAACACATAGCAGCAGGCCTTATCATAAAGTTACTCGGCTATATTGTTGCCTGGGAAAAGCAACGCAACTTCTCTGGTAAACCCATTGAAAAACTCATTCAGGAAGCCCGCTTTTATATGCGAAATAATGTAAATGGGGAGATTGACCTGGAGAAACTAGCGGAAGATAACTTTGTAGCCTACTCTTATTTTAGAAAAATGTTTAAGAAGTATACTGGAATCTCGCCTCATCAATATCATCTTGATTTAAAAATCATCAGAGCCAAAGAGCTCATTTTAACCACCAACAAAAACATTAAAGAAATTAGTTATGAATTGGGCTTTCAGAGTATTCATTATTTTAGTAGGTTGTTTAAGAAAAAAACGGGGTGCAATCCTTCGGAATTAAGAAAGACAATTGTTTAAGCATCACAAGTTGTCACTGAGTAACTAACTTCTTCAACTGTTAGATTAAATTTCTTTATAAGCATTGGAAAATATCTATTCTTGTTGTTGAACTTTTCAATTAAAGCCTCTGGAGTTACTTTATATTTTTCCTTTTTGATAGAGATAACCAAGTCAGCTATATCATCACCTTCATTCAAATCAGTATTTTCCAGAACGGTATTTACATAAACTTCAAAGCAAGCACTTGTTGCAATCTTGCTCCATTTCACAAATGCTTTTCCTTTATCAGGAAATAAAGTGACCTGATAATCTACGAGAGCATTTAGCTTTTGCACATTCAGCATTTCAATAGAGCCAACAGCAACCCAATTGTATTGTGGATAATACAATGCTCCGAATATGGCATTCTTTTCGCCTTCGGCAATAGCGACAGGTCTTGTTTTATCAATAAGCAGATGCGCACCAAAGAATACTTGTTTTAGATTGAAATCCTTTTGCTTAGTGATATGATGCACCCAATTAATATAACCGACTCGCTTTAAGGTTGCTGAATTATACTGCATTACTTTACCCGTTCTTACTTGTCCCAATCGATTGACTTGCCAAAAAATGGTTTTATTCCCTTTGGCTGTACCAACATAATATCTTTGTAACACCTCTAAAACCAAGTGTTCAGGAAAGTATTTAGTCAAGCCGATAGCAAAGTTATTTTGGTGATAGTTGGTAAGCGAAGCTAGCATTAGCTTTTTGTCAATACATGAAGGAGGTTTGCTGATTGGTTTTGGTTTAGACACTGGCATATTAAAATCATCCGCTTCATATCCATTTTTCTCAAAGTACATTTTAGGTGTAAAATGGTAACCACATTTTTCTACCCGGTTACATCTACCTGTATTATCTGACAAATGCTTGTTGGTGTGGTGGTCTACATACCTGGTAAAAGTCCTCTGGTGACATTTCGGGCAATTATACCTGGTTGATCGTCCTTTGTATTTTTCCAAGGAATAGCGAATATCTGACATAAAGGAAAGTTTTTTGTTTTAGTGGAGTTTGTGGAGTAGTGGAGGATTACTGTTTTTCAAGCACTTACTACTCCATACAACTCCACTCACTCCACAATTCCATCAATTTTGCGATAATGATTGAACTATTTGTGCTGCCTCATACTACACAGTTACTACACTAAAACTACACACGTAAACAATTGTGAATCAGCCAAACTCCACAACTCCACAAACTCTACAGTATTCCATATTTTTCTCTGTGCCTTTATGGTTGGAGTAAGATTAATTGAGTACGTCAGTTTCGTACACGCCTTTCTGCTTTTTATGCGCTAGCTTTGTATTGCTCAGCAATTGGTAAGCATATGATTCTTTGGCGATATTGAGTTTGTTGGCCATTTCAATAAACTCTTTGTTGGTAAACTCCCGTTTGCCAATCTTCTTTAAAACCTGGAATACCTTACCTTCCTTTGAGTTATCTTCATACACATTTAAAACCATGTGGTTTAGCTTTAATGCATTGGAAAAGAAATAATCCTTAAGCATAATGGCCTTTTTCATTGAATCCATGCTTATATTCTTAATCGCTTGCCCTTCAAAAAAACTATTGGAGACTTCAAGAACCAAGGCAAACCGTAATATATACCTATCCAGTTTTGACAGGATTCCAGAAATGGTAGCATCCTTATTAGATGGCTTTACGTGTTTGTTTACTTCATCAATAAACAAGTCCTCTGCTTTCTCAGATAATGGTAACTCTATCGTATTAATGCTCTCATAAACTTTATCCATCAATGCTTTCATTCTGGAATGAAATTTCTCCACCATATAATCATCCGGATTTTTTCTTTGGATATATTTCTTCTCCATTTTTAATGGAATGGCAAATAAAATTCGCTCAAAGAACCCGTCTTTGATATCCTTAGCCTTAAAGGATGCAATCACATCGTCCTGAATGCTACCAATAATTGATACGCAAGGCATACTCAACGAAGAGCTTTCAACTTCTTTACGATCCAGTGAAATAGGCGCACCATCCCATATGGATAAAAACTGACTTTGTTTTGAGGTTCCGCTATATCCAATCAAATTCAATATAAAGCTCTTAAACTCGTCCGGCATCAATATCATACCATTGGGATTTTGCTTATGTATATTGATGAGAGCCTCAAAAGTAGGATCAGTAGAATATAGTTTTTTCTTAGTCGGTTTCTTTTCTCCCAAATCAGGATCATAATTGGCGATGGCTGCTTCATAATCCTGGTCGTATTGCTTCTGCAGGTTTTTAATCGCTTTAAAAGCTGTTTTTAAGGGAGCACTTTTGTTCTGCCCTGACTTGCCGACCAACACCACCCACATGGATGGATTTTCTATCCATTCAATATGTTTACGCAGATGATACGAGTTGCCTATAATCCCAGCCAACGCTGTAAAAATACTTACCGATGTATAGTCGATGTTATAATTCCCGTGGTCATGCAATTCTATAATAGTATCCTGGATAAACTTTGGAAAGATGGTTAATGGAAATTCCGATTCTTCTGCCATTTTAAGTCTAAGATTGGCTTCATGGATGGACATCTTCCCATATTTTAGGTGCGCTTTCCCCAGTTCCGTTTTTTCATTTTCAAATGATTCCATAAGTTTTTCGGGGATTATCCATTAATACTTTCCAAGTAAGCTTCAATTTCAGAAGCCTTATAGTAGATTTTGCGCCCGGTCTTTTTATATGCAATAACCTTATTATCACGCATAGTTTGCAAAGTCCGCCTGCTGACGTTTAACAACTTGCATACTTCTTCGGTAACATACCAGCGGTCTTTAAAACCATCATTCTTGGCCACATTGATACTATCAATCTTATCGTTAATATGGTCAATCTTGCCCATTAACTTATTAAAGAGATGCTCATCTACAATTACAACTGTCTTGCTCATTTTTATACGATTTTAACGTGTTATTAAATTTTATTTCGTCAAACCTAAGCAATACGGTACACTCACTTCCTAGTAAAAGATAGTAACGGAAAGTAAAGGAGAGTAAAAGCAAGTAAAAAATTGTTTTGTATCGTATTTTATCGTTTTAGCGGTTTTTAATTGAGCGCAAGTAAATATTACTGAGTACAGACTAAATTACTTCACACTTCTAAACCTTGCCATTTTTCTATTTATTACCATTTGTTACTATCTAAAAATCAATTGATTTTACTTTTATTACTATTTATTACCATGTTCTACATTCCTTTTGAAATTGCATTCTATTTCTCTATAATTGAATCAGAAAAACGCAAAAATGACTCACTAAAATGATATTTAGAAGAACAATATTAAAACAAGATTTGGCCATTAAATTATATCCACAAAGCTCAAATATAAATGCAGCGATGCAGTTGCTCCGGAAAGAAATAAAATTGTCACCCGAATTGAATAGCAGACTTGAATTACTGACAAGAAATAAACGGGCTCATTATTACACTCACAAAGAACTGGAAGCTATCCTGGAACATTTTTGTATAAGTCAGGAAGAATTTGAGTTGTTATAAGGACTTCTTTGGGAAAATCATGATAATACTTACAGAAAACCTAGGGAAATCAAGCTCAAAAGCACTATCTAAGCCAATAAACAGATAGCTTTTGAGTGCTTTTCCAAGCTTCAGAGTACTTTCAGAGTATATACAGACCATATTCAGAGTATATTGAGCTTGCTTTTGAGAGCTTTTTGTATTTTGTAGAGTATATTAAGCGTGCTTTTTGAATGCTTCCAAAATTCTAAGAGTACTTTTGGGATGCTTAACTCATTATCAATAGTACTTGGTGTAAATCTGTCCACCAATATGAAAATAACACCATTGTTGAATCAGGAAAATGTTTCATTTTTAAGAGTGCATTTTGAGCACTTTATTGGGAATTGTATGGTCTGTCGTGCATGAAACCAATAAAAGTTCAAAATGTCGTTAATTGGCTAAGTTGTGTCGCAAATTGGCATAGCTGTAAGTCACTAGTTTTGTGATTTATAATATAATTTTACAACCATCAAAATGAAGTAGAATAATAATAAACGCAATACGATGATATTACCCCGAACAATATTAAAACAAGATTTAGCTAAAAAACTATACCCACAAAGTTCAAATACAACTTCTGCCATGCAATTACTACGTAAGGAAATTAAAGTTTCACAGGAATTAAGCTCCAAGCTTGATAAATTGACACGTAATAAACGTGCACATTATTTTACCCACAAAGAACTGGAGGTCATCCTTGAACACATTGGCATTAGCCAGGAGGAGTTTGCAGGGCTTTAATATACTTACAATATCCGTTCGGGTATAATTCACAACTATATTGGTATAATTATACCCTATTGGTATATTTAATGCTATTCATATATACTTCACATTTAAGGAGATTGCGAAATTACCGCAACAAACTAATTCTGTAGCATTTTTAGTATCTACTTATATATCAAATTTAGTATATAGCGATGTGGAAGTTTTAGTATATAGGTGCATATAGTTGTATTTCAAGCATTACAGAAGAACAATTCCGTATAAGTATTAATTAATAAAGCTTTAGTTACTTAAAATCCAAAACTTCTTTCAAGTGCGCTACCATCTGCGAATGCTTTTTTGCATTTACTTTTTTAAGCTTGTTAATATTTAGCAACTTCCACTGAATGGCAGGTAAGTCTTTTAATACTGGTATTGGAAATAGTTCCCAGTCCGGGTCTCCACTTTCAAAACTCAATAAGAATCGCTTATCTTCATCTGTAAGGCGTTCTCCAATGGTTTTAATCAACAATGCTCTTGTTGTTTCATAATCGTCATATGAAAATTCAACAGTTGTCATTCCGGCAAACTGATTGTCAAAAGCAGATTCCTGGTCTTTTAATATTGGAGAAAGCAATTCACTAATTGGTTTGTAATGGCTGATTAAGCCAATTTTAAAACCTTCCCAAATCACATCCGTGAAACCTTCGTTTTCAAGTAGCAATTTTACATCAAAAACATCACGTGGGTGCTGTCTGTCAACAGCTGCACAAATTTTACCTCCATAAAGTTCAGCGATAGAAACCACATTGATGGCTGCAAATTTGTCAAATTCATCCTGTACAGAATCTACCACTTGCATTAATTCAGTAGGGAATACATTTCCCCTGGTAATTGTATTGGCTTCAATTTTTATTTGAGCGCCTTGACCTTGGCAATTTAATTTAACGTCAGTTGCACCATTTAATGGAACGGTGTTGATTGTAATCCCTGGTACATTTTTTTCTATATCTGCCTTGATTCTACCTAAACCTTCCTGAATATTTTTGAGGGCTTCGGCTCTGGAATCGAGAGGCAGATAGGTTAGATCAATGTCAACTGACAAACGAGGCATTTCCCTTATAAAAAGGTTAATAGCTGTACCACCTTTTAATGCAAATATTTCTTCTTTTGCTACATATGGTAGAACCTGTAACAATAAATCCACTTGTGCCCTATATGCTGGTGAAATCATAACTCTGCTAATTCTTTTGGTATTGTAATCTTATACTTTGAGCTGTATGCTCCACTTTCTGTTATCATCCGGTCTCCGCTACCTAAATCTATTTTATCTGTTTTCAGGAATTGAAGCCATTGATGATTTGCCTTTTCTGCCATATAAAGAAACAGACGTTTTACCTTCACAGAGTTGCAAGCTGATAGAAGCTCGCTAACGAGTCTCGGTTTTAAGTTGACCAATCCTTCTAAAACCTGATAGCATTCAACAAGGTCTGCATGTTGCGGTGCTAAAAACAAGCATTCCAGTATGGCACGTTCGGGTGTTGATACATTAACTTTTATATCTTTTATTTCCATTTCCTTGATGCCTGTATTTTCAGGAAGAAATGAAGTAGGTTTCTGAAATAGTTCTACATTCCAGTTGTAATTTGTAAACCAGTTAGGCATTCTGGTTTGCAGGGGGGAAAAGAGGTATATCGTTTCCTTACTTAGTCTGAAATAGTGGCTGAATCCATGTAAGATTAATGCGGTTAAACCTCCCACATGAATTTTGATATTTAGTTGGTTTTGCAAAGCATTCACACCTGCCTGCCATTCTAACAAATCTCCGGGCTTTTTATAGGCACCTCTTCCTAACGGTTCTATCCATCCACTTTCCTGATAGTACCTTCGCAGATGTCTGGAAACACCATTTTCATCCAATACTGCTGCTGTTATCACATTATTGGGCTGTAATAAATTAAAAAGCTTCTTTAATTTTGTGTCATTATGCGTAGTCATACTACTCAATTTTACACAAAGATAAAGAGATTGTTTGATAAAAAAACACAATAGCTTTAAAAATATTCATTAATGAGTAGTTAAACTACGCAAATACTCATATTTATAAAGTTATTTATCTTCTTTTCGTTGTCAAAAGCAATTAACCTATAAGCAAACCCAAATGCTTTATTATCAATATGGGTTTCTGTCAACGGAATCTTTCTTAAATTAAAATCTAATGATTCTGGTTATTAAAATAAACGCTTTAAAACTTATTGAGAGTATTAATAATTTTTTACTTACGAAAAGACTACATACAATAAAGAACTGGAGCTTATCCTGGAACATTTTTGTATTAGCCAGGAAGAATTTGAGGGGCTGTAAGAAATGATTGTCTAAACAGAGCTTAATTTCTTATTCATACCTAAAACCTATCACAATCAAACATCTACAATTACTTAATTTCATAAAGGCATGTATAAAAAACTCCATTTTTTATACATCCATAACTAACTATGTATAGTTTATTGCATTTTCTATACAAAAGAACCTATATTTGTAAAGAAAAACACAAAATCTATACAAATGAAATCTTGGGGACTATCAGAGCTACCATTAAATATTGATTTCGAGACAAAGAAAGTTTTAAAATCGCTTCCATCCGCTCATGCAGCTTTAGCAGAATTAAAAGGAATCGCTTCGACAATACCAAATCAAAATATTTTAATAAACACATTGGGTTTGCAAGAAGCTAAGGATAGTTCTGCAATTGAGAATATTATTACAACGCATGATGATCTCTATAAATCAGAATTAAACCTTGAAGGATTTAAATCATTGAATGCTAAAGAAGTTCAGAATTACATTTCTGCTCTAAAAAAAGGATTTGCTCTGACTAGCAAAAGTGGATTGTTAACCAATAAGATTATACTGGAAATTCAGGAGGAACTGGAAGACAATAAAGCCGGATTCCGAAAATTACCCGGGACAGCGCTGAAGAATACATCTACAGGAGAAACAATATATACTCCGCCACAGGATTACGATGAGATTATGAAATTAATGTCCAATCTTGAGAAGTACATTAATGACTCCGATATGCAAGATTGTGATCCGTTAATAAAAATGGCCATTATTCATTTTCAATTTGAAAGTATTCACCCATTTTATGATGGAAATGGACGAACTGGAAGAATAATCAATATTCTGTATTTAATACTTGAGGAATTACAAAATCTCCCAATATTATATCTAAGTAATTATATTATAAAGCATAAATCAGATTACTACAGCTATTTACAGCAAGTTAGAGATCAGAATCTGTGGGAAGAATGGATTTTATTTATGATTAAGGGCATTGAGGTTACATCGCGAGAAACAATTGAGTTAATAATTAAAATTAAAGAGCTCATGCTTGACTATAAACATCGATTGAGAGATAATTATAAATTCTATAGTCAGGATTTACTCAACAACCTTTTTAAACACCCTTATACGAAAATAGAATACGTTGTAAATGACTTAGGGGTATCAAGATTGACAGCAGCAAATTACCTTAATAAATTAGCAAAAGATAAAATGCTAAAAAAAGAAAAATTAGGTACTGGTAATTATTACATTAACGAAGAGCTCTTTGAACTTTTGACGAAGAGATAAGATAAGATCACAAACATCAATTTAACCAGTAAATTTTTCATTTTTAGGTTCGGTTCCTTTTTGCTACTTTTGAAGTGAAATGAGTTCATTAAAACGCATTTGAAACGGTCATTTCTTGGCCAATTTTGGTGGACTTACAGAGGACTTAAATAATTGAATTCGTAAAATATTGAGGATAGGGCACTTAAAGTAATTTTTCAGTTCCCCCTCTCTCCGCGAAAGGAAAAGCGCTTCCCATTTATGGGGAGCGTTTTTTTTGTTTATGGACAAAGACGAAGCTTGCTTCAGGCTTTGGGATTAAACTAAAAAAACGAGAGACCTGAAAAGGGATCGTTTTTCTATGCTCGTTCAGGACTCCCAATTCGGGATATATAATCCCCCTCTCTCCGCGAAAGGAAAAGCGCTTCCCATTTATGGGGAGCGTTTTTTTGTTTATGGACAAAGACGAAGCTTGCTTCAGGCTTTGGGATTAAACCAAAAAACAAGAGACCTGAAAAGGGATCGTTTTTCTATGCTTGTCCAGAACTCCCGGTTCGGAAAATATTATCTCCCTCTTTTCTTTGATAGCGAAAATAATTTTAAAAGACTTTAGGTCACTCCAGCACCAAAATAACTCAGGACTATGCAAGAACAACGAATCTTTGATTCAAAAGAACATAAAGAAAGTTAAGGATTTGTATTTGATTGTTCATAGGATAAAAAAATGGAGGCAATCTCTTTTGCAGATCACCTCCTCGATAAGTTTATTGTTATTTATTTAACAATCAGCTTTTTTTTATGACGAACTACCACACCATCTCTAATTAATACAACATATATACCTGGTTCAAACCTTTTTATTTCAACGTTATATAGTTCATTACTGTTTATTATTTCTGATTTAAATTTACGTCCTAGTATATCATAAAATTCAATTACACATCCCTCAATCTGACACCCCTTAATAATAACATTATCATTGGCTGGATTCGGTGAAATAGTAATAGCATCGTTTAGATTCTCCTCCTCAAATTCCTCACCGTTGAAAGCTGATTTTAAACCTGACTGATTGTGGAGCTTCCAACATGTTTCGGTAGTATCAGCAGCAATCGACTGTGTCAGATAAGAATTATTTGCTGCATCTCCTTTCAAATAATTTCCACTATAATGGTTCTTGATGTGATAATATCCTTCTTTCCCTTCAACAGGTATAATTTGCCATTTCAAAGTAGACCAGCTGGCATAATCATAAACTGCTACTTTCTCACCGTCGGCAGTTGGCGTAGATGAAGCTGGGTCATAGCCCCTAATATACCTATCGCTATAAGCATTCTGAATATGATAATATCCCGGAAAATTTACATCTTCTGTGATCAACCAATTCTGTGTAGACCAGGTGGGTCGGTCATCATAAATGGTTACATAAGAATCATTCCCATGTGTATTACTTGAGTTTGGGTCATAGCCTCTTAAATAGTTAGAGTGCGTATAATTCTGAATTCGATATACGGCGCCACTTTCAATACCATTATTATTAATGGTTTTACTACCGTCAACATCACGCAATTGAATATCTTCAGCAATACCTGTAAAAGTGTTATCAGTAATTGTTATATCCCGTGCTTCATCAAGGATGATGCCTACTCTCCCCGTTTCGGCAACTGTACTTTCAAATTGATTACCTGTAATCGAGATATTTGAAATATCCATGTCGTCAAAACCATCCGTACTTGCATTAAATGCATTAATATAGCCGTATTCATCGGTTTCGTCACCAGGATTATCCAGATTGACTTCCCATACACAGTCTTTAAAAACCGAATTGGTAACAGCCAGGTTGCTTCCTGCATGATTACGTGTCGGATTGGCTCCAAACCGAACTGCAGCATACATGATATTTTCATGATTATTATTATCTGAAAGAACGTTATCGCAAAACAGAATATTTGATGAACCGGCAATACTTTTAAACGTGCTGTTTCGAATTATTACTGTATCGGGACTAACTCCTGCCGGTATCAGATTCGTTCCTACCTGAACAAATGAAGGCATATCTTCAGAAGTAACCACAGAGTATACACTACCAGCAGATGAGCTACTAATGTATGATACACTTTCCACATCTACTTTATGTCTTACACCATTTTCATTGAAATACAGAGGACGAATATTACAGGTAAATGATCCGATACTTTGATCAGTAATAAACTGAAGATTCCTGTCATCCGTTTTTGAATATATTTCGGCTGCAGTTCCTGTGACTACAAAAGCATCTAATCGTGTACCTTTCACGTTCATGTTTTCAAACACGAACTCACCTTTATTTCTTGAGGCATGCACACCGTCTCTGGGACTCATGGCAAAACGTTTGTTTTCAGGGCGTATCTCCACATTATTTCCATAAATATTCTCACCATATGCTACAAATAAAGACGACCTTAATGCACTGTAAATATGAATATTTTCAAGGTGTACGTTTATGTTTTTATATAAATATACAGTACCCACAGAAGTATAGCCATAATGCCATGACAGATAATCTCCAACCTCAACATGACTGAAATTGGCATAACTGGTATGATTGGTTTCCATTTCCCTATTGGTGCCAGCCACTTTAGAAAAAGTTGGCCCTGTTGTATATGTAACACTTGGCGCATCAATCTTCAAAATTTCATCGCCTTCGTTTTGGGTGGCAGAATCCCAGGTCCATACATTGGCTGCGGTAGCCGGACAGCTATTATCAACAGGATATCCGTCCTCAATCTCCACTTTTATATTTGTTGCATCTTTTGAAATCACTTTCCCTACAGTAAAAAAAAGCTGATCATTTGTAAATGTCAGGTTCTCCAGTTTTAGACCTGCATTACTACTAGCCTTTATTATTGATGGTAAATAACCGCTTGAGTTATCCTGATAAACTAATTCTCTCTTGATATGAGTCGCAGGTTCCCCACTAGCATCAATAGCGCCTCTGAGAGTCAGATTGGTTTTACCTGAAATAAACATATGGGCTGTATTATTGGTAGTAAATCTGGAATCTGGCTTTCTTAAATTGTAAACACCGGCCTGAAAGAGCACAACATCTCCATTTCCGGCTGCATCAATAGCTGCCTGAATTTGATCTTCATCGTCGATTCCATCATTAGGGAATGCATTGTAATCGGAAACATGAATGACAGATCCGCTTTCGCTAACACTAAAAGTCGGATACGATTGTGCATAAGTAGTTAACACTCCCAATAGCACAAATAGCAATTGAATTGTGAATTTTTTCATGATTTAAAAATTAGTTAGACTTTAATGGAAGTACCTTAAAAAAGGCATATCAACTCTAAGCCACAAACAAGAAATTGTCCGGGCACAAGAACCAATCAATTGTATAACAACTAATTATTTACGTATTAAAGCATAAAATCTATTGGAATAACATATGGCATTCGCACATATTCACCATACTGAATACCAGGCTCCCAACTGGGCATATTCCTAACAACTCTTAAAGCCTCTTGATCTAATAGATAATCTACTGACTTTACTAATCTTGCATTCTCAACCCTACCATCTTTAGCTATAACGAACTTAACAAATACCCGTCCTTGCTTTTTATATTTTTGAGCGGATAAAGGATATTTCACACACTTGGCTATATAATCTCTTAACATTGGTGTACCACCCGGAAATTGTGGCATTCGAAAAAATGGAATATGTGCAAGTTCTTCACCATTTTCAGATAAAACCATAGCTTTTACCAGTTTATAAGACCTCCCTTGTTCTTTATCAACAAAGTCATAATATTCATCATCCCGTTTTAACTGCCCATTTAAATAATATGATTTAACTTGAATTTTTCTTTCCCTTTCTGGACCAGAATAAAGAACCTCGTTTTTTAAATTACCTCCTACATAGTAATCGTGAACCGATTGAAGTACGCCACTCTTATAAACACTTTCCCGCTTTAAATCAGAAGTTGTGAAATATGACTTAGTCCATACTACTTTATTGTCTTTATATAACGTCTTTTTACTTATCACGCCAGTTTTATAATAATGCGTATGAACACCTATTCTACCCTTTAAATCTTTCTTAAGTGCATTCCCTTCAAAACTCAATTCTCCATTTATATGATAGCGTTCTATTTTCCACGTTTTATCAGCATTCTTTGTTTGAATGGTATAAAATACCGCCTTTTTCTTTGTTGTTATCTTTTCATTTTGATCCCAGTAAGTTATTTTCTGAGAAAAAACCAGGTGACTAATCATCAAAAACAAAAGCAATATTATGCATCTCATAAGCTTATCTAATATTTTTATTTAAATCTAGTAGAAAAAATCATGCTTACCCAGCTTAAAAAACATTAACTAACTCATTATTAACGGAAACGTTTCCGACACATAAGAAAGTAATAAATGACAAATAAAAGTTAGACGTAGCAAAGTTTATTATATGCACAAGAGCTGCTACTTTTGAAGCAACTGCTCTTGTACTCTGGTAGTTTGATTGAATTATTGCGAAATACCAAGATTACATTACAATAAAACGCTTAGTAATTATATCAGATTCAAGCTCTATAACTGCAATATATGTCCCACTTATAAAACCAGTCAGCGGATAACATGCTTGGTTACTCTTTTGTCCGACTATTTGACCAGCCATATTAACGATTGAAATTCCCTTTACCTCTTTTTGTGATTGGACAAATAACTCATGATTTAAGATAAACACCTTCACCTCTGAACCATCCGTTTCTTCAATGCTACTTGGAATGCCCTGGAATGAAACATCAGATACAAGTATGGGAGCTGTAGCTCCATCTCCTTCCTCCTTGCTATTAAACCTTAAATCCAAATCTTCATCTCCTTGTAAAAATTTTACTTTAAAGTTGACTTTATCAGATGGGTTGTTCTTTACAAAATCAGTCACATTAAAATAATGATACATGCCTTCAGGTGATAAATTACTAATCCCTATAGTATCGATAGCCACGAATGATTCACTAGCTGGTTTAGTATTCCATGTTATGGTGCTTTCATCCCATGACTCATCACTACCTAAGACTTCTATAACTGCGTTGGTTGCAATCGAGTTGGTCAACCATAAGCCTAATTGATAAACATTACCGGATAAATTAGCATTGGTGACATCAAATTCCACAAACACCTCTCGCTGACTGCTCTCACGCCCTTTAATTCTTAAATTTGGCTCTGTCCCATAACGGTTATCAGCACCAAGTAAATAAACATAAGCGTCCTGGGCTCCTGATAGGCTGTAATCAAGTATGAATTCATTCGCAATAGATACTTTGGCTTTATCCAATTCAACCATGGCCATATCGCCATCGGCATCCACTGCTGAAAGTAAGGTAAATGTGGTTGTATGCTCTGGTGTCAATACCTGAGAATATGATTGTGTTTCTACCTTTTTCTCTATTACATTTTCCCCATCGGAATAGGTTAAATCCCAAGGCGGCTTCCCATCAGTATGATAAGTCACTGTAACATTATCTCCTTTTAAAACTGAGGTCCAACCGCTAACTGATGCAGCAACAGTATAAGGGTTACGTGTAAAAACCACTTCCTCAGGCGTGCCTCTATCTGATGTAATCTCAATACGCACTGTATTGACGCTGCGCGGCACCCATTCTCCATATTCGTAAGGATAAGTTGTTTGTAACACATCATCCTGCTGCACGCCATCAAACCAAACTTTAAAACGCACATTTGAATAGGTATCTTTAGTAGCATCTGAATAGGCATATACTCTGGTATAATCGTTTGAGAAACCAATCATCATCGCCCTGGCGTCAACTGTAGTCAAGTCCTTATAGGACAATTGCCAATCGTTTTTGCCTGACTGGAAATACATTTTATCCTGAAACTTAGCCTCTACCGCTACATCGTTAATAGCAACAGCCGTAATACCATTGGCCGACACACTAATATTAAAGGCATTACCAGATACAGAAAGCGTTCCGCTTGCTTCATTATCTTTCCATACCTGTGCAGTATTACCTGCAACAGTCAACTGTTGGCTGTTAATATTGATTTGCGCATTCACATCTTCACCACTTTGATTAACAAAAGCCAGATAAAGCTTATTATTACCACGTGCTACTATGTAATTCAACTCCTGATTATCACAAGTCACCAAACCAACAGGCATCCAAGGTGTCACATTCTCATCGCCATAAAATACACCAGGTTTAAAATATAAGTTGTTATATAGGTTAGCTGTGTTCTCTGTAAATTCTGTTGGAAAATCAATCGCCCCCCCAGACTTGGCAAAGGCATCACTAACCAGGTAATCAAAGGTTAGAGCTACCATTGGCCAAACGTGACTGTAATGCATTGAGGTCGTTGTTAACAGCTCTGATATCTCTCGGTGTGCAAAATCTACTTTCTCATACACTGTGGTTCTGTCTGTATTAATGTGATATCCCGGGAAGCTTCTCCATCGTCCAATGATTGCCGCTTTGGCCACATCCATCAAAAACTGGTCATTGGTCAAGGCGCCTATACGCATAAAAAATGGCGCATGATTAGCCATAAAGACAGCTCTGTGCTTTCCGGTACTGGTACCGCCCGCTTCGCACGACAGACCAACACTTGATAATCGCCAGGCCGGGGCATCCTCTTCTGGAATAGAAATAGCTGTCCCACTTCGGTATAAAGGTGCTTTATCACCAATATTACAAGTTATCATTTCATCAGGTACCGCCGGTGACATCCACAAATGATAGGCATAGCTTCTGGCTGCTTTCTGAGCTGCATCCAAATAGCGCTGGTAGCCGGTTAACTCATAGGTTTCATATAACTCCCAGAATTTTGGTGCCAGACTAGACCAGAAACTACTCTTTGAATGGTTGATATAATCAAAGCCTGTTTGCTTGGTATTGATTCGCTCATTGATGTACTTATCAGCCCCGTTAATCACTTTATTTAGGTAAGTAAATTCGCCTGTCGCTTTATACATGGCCATGTTCTCACGCCATTCTTTTTCAAAGGCATTGTTTGAATAGTTGATGGCATTATCAACAGCCAAGTCCCAGAAAGCATGTGAATAATTACTCCCAGTAATATAGTACCCCATCATCTCACTGATATTCATGCAAGGATCACCCAAATCATTCGGTGCTGTCTGTCCGGTACCGGAGGTACCATCCTTGGAATAATTAAAACTTTCACGTGACAACATGTATTCGGTAATGGGCAGAGCCCTTTCTTTAAACATCACCGAATCATTCACCACAAAAGCCATGCTGTGAATTGGCAGCGCTGAAGTATTTTTTACTGAATTAGGAATATCCGTTTCGTAGGAATAGCCTTTCATATCTTCGAGATACCTGCCATAAGGTCCCATAGCAAATTCAAGCAGATTTTCAAAAGCAGAATTGAGAGAACCTAAATCGTTGTGACGATAATCTGAAAAACCATACAAGCGACGTGCAATATCCTCATAGGCACTTGATAAACCTCTATTTGAAACATATAAACGATAGTTAAAAGCATATTCCGTTCCGCTGCTTATCTGTGAATCAGCATTACCCATTATTAAAGCCCATACCATAGGACGTACTTGACCGGCATTGTCACGAATAGTTACACCAAAGGGACTTCGTGATACACCGTTGGGAAGCGGATTAAAAGGGAACTCTGAACGATCGGCTATTACACCGTAAGTTGTTCCATTGATTGTGGCCAACGTGGCTGGTAAGGTCGCTTTGTATGCCGGTGTCAGGTACGATGACTCTGGAAAACGCTTCTCGGTAAAAGGTAAGGGCTGAAAGATTTCTTCCACTTCGTTAATGGAATAAGCAGGAGCTCCACAATAGCCAATTGAAAAATAAGCAGTAGAACTTGGTGTTAACGAAGCCTTAAACTTGGGTTCGCCATCACCTGATTCTGGCAATTCCATAGTGGCTGAGAAGGCGAAGTCAGCATTAGCAGCATAGGTGAAAAACATCTTACTCCCATCGGTAGTTACCTCACTCGGTGTCATTATACTAAAGTCACCTGTGCGTGAAGAAAAATAATCGGTATTTCCTTCAACACTTACTGTTTTGTAATTAAAGTCTTCCGATATGGATGACTCAGAAACAGAGGGGCGACTTTCATTACGAGCCACATAGAACACAGGGGCAAACTCCAGAACAACACCTGAAGATTTTTCTGTTAGCTCGAGATTATTGGTGATTTTATTGTGTGACACCAGGTATTGTGCATTCTCAATAGTGGTATATAACTCTTCCTGAGTATAAACAGTTACCGTGGCTGTTCCTGAAACAGTCCCTGTACCATTCGCATCACTTACCGATACCAGTTCATAGGTAGTTGTGGTGTTTGGGGATACATTAATTTCAGTGTAGTAATCGTTCACCGACAGACTGTGCTGATTTACTCCATCACTGTAAACCACATCAAAAGGAGGTGTTCCAATGAATTCAATGGTCAAAGGAGTTGATTGACCTGATACAATCCCGGCATCGCCCGATAAGGTAGCCACAGCATCAGATATTCCTTCGGGCTTGTACAACTCAATCTCACTCAACATGGTGTAGGGAAAACTACCGCCATGATTACTTTTTATATCCAAACCAATCCATCTTGTGTTGGCTGGCAAACCCGCCATGTCTTTATATTCTCCTGTATAAGAAGTTGTACCGCTCGCTTCAGCTAAATTATCAGCTCTGAGTAAAGTCCACTCTCCGTTACTAAACGTTGAACCAGACAAGTCATTAACAGAAGAAGAATAGTATATGTCAAAGCTGTTGACTCCTCTGTTAGTATAGCCTACCCAATTTCCATTCCAAATGTGCATACCCAGAACATGGGTAGGAGCTGCCATCTTAAGAATGAGAGTGTGATTGGCAGCACTGCCATCCTGGGTCGCCCACATGGTACTTGCACTATTACTGTGGCTACCATCTGCATTTAAACCTGATTCATTGATGACATTATCTACTACCCTTCCGGTACCTGTATATTCGGAAGATGCAAAGGCCGTTAGACCAATAATTTTCTCATATGCAACCGATGGTTGTGCCTTAATCGTCGCTGTGACTATGGTTAGAGAAACGAGTAAAAGTATATGCATTGCTTTCATAAAACGATATTTAATTGCTTATTATAAACTGTTTAAATGCCAGACATCGCGCCAAGCTATTTGCATGCTGTCTTCGGTTAATTTAATGGGCAGAAGTAAATAAACAGTCAATTTAACCTTTAGGTATTTTTTTAATACTGCAGTCATTCTTGTTATAACTCTTAAACGGGTATGAAAACTTTTTAAGTTTTGTATTCTATAACTGATTCCAGCTATTAGCGAACAATCACTTTTTGAAACTGGCCGTCCACTGCAATTACATAAAATCCGGGCATCAAACTACTTACTTTTTCTGTTTCAAAGGCCTCGATATTGCTTTGTCGTATCAGTCGCCCACTTGAATCATAAATTGCATAAGTATCCTTCTTATCAAGGGGGTTTTCAATGTAGAATGTTCCATTTGAAGGATTAGGATAAATCACCAGTTTCTGCTCATCCAGTTTCGATTGGATGATGTCGGTTGGAAAACCATCCGGTTGGCTGGCAAAAAGCAATTTTGGCCTGTTTTCAGTACTCTCCATGGCATTATAATACAACACATGACTGGCACTGGAACCATCCAAACAAAGTACCATATTCGCTTGCCCCTCATTAATACAATGATTCAGGTAATCACTAACATCAAAAGATAAATAAGTACCCAATAAGCTTTCATCAACATTTACAAGCGCACCTGTTTCGATGAAACTAATGGCTTGTAAATTGTCCCAGGTAGTTACACCACAGGTGAAATCATCTTCATTCACACCATAAACCATAACCTGATTATTGAATGTTGAGGATGAACTTTTATTTAAAAACACCTGAAAGGACGCACCAGCCAGCTCTTCATTAAAACCACTGATATCAAAACTAAAAAGTCCTTTACGGCCCCATGATGAAGCATTCTTTTGCTCAATGAGTGCAGATGTATAATATCCGTCGGCCTGGGTTTGTCTAACCATACCGTCACAATTGGGCGTCAGCGTATGACTCTCTGGCACAGGTGTTGTGTCTAAAAGATATACTAATTGTGGTCTGTCCTCCGAATTTGCAGTCTCCTTTGAATGATACTCTATATAATCTTCGGCAGCATTCATATCTGAAATACGTACGCTCAAGTTATCACCAGCTGTATTGTTAACTGCGGATGTTACATCAAACTCAATCCAGTCGTTTACAGCAGGTGCTGCTTTAGATGCTATTAATGTAGAGGCAGCAGGCATATTGTTCCATGTAATAGAGGCTTCGTTCCAACTATTAGTTACCAAATGCAGGTTGTGGCTGGCATCAGGGTCTTCTCTCTTTACTTTAATTCTGATTTTTGCAATGGATACGTTGCCGGAGATAGTACTTAGATCAAATTTAAGAAAACTCATTCTGTCGTAACCGGCATAAGTCGATTCTTTTACTTGCAATGTTGAAGCTGTACCATAATTATTATCTGCATAATTTCCACCTTTAACATAAGCATCTGCTACCGGATTTAAAATAAGTTTTTTAGGAATAGTCAAATTGTAATTTGCGACATCAGCATTCAAAGCAATTGCTTGTGTTACCACAGGCACAGCATCACCTTGATTTTCATAAACCGAAACGCTTCTTTCTCCTGCAATCAATCCATCAATGCTGTAAGAGCCATTAGCATCAGTATAAACAAAATGTGTTAAGCCGGTCTGAACCCGTGCTCCTGAAACAGGAGTTCCTGAAAAATCTGTTACTATACCCGAAAGTGTGTATGTTCCCGTTTTTTCATTAATGGTTCTTTGAAGCCATTCCCGTGCTTTTTGAGTTATCGGCAAATCGCACACCGACCAATGCGGACTATGATTTCTGTAAGGATTTTTATAATACTCAACCGGATAGTTGTACGCCTCATTGTGCTCCTGAAACCGCCATGTTCCATAATAACCTGCCCCCAGCATAAAAGTTGGCCGTCCTTTAATTCTTTCATGACGCTGACTTACAGCATCAAATTCTAATGCTCCCGAATTATAATTCCATGCCATCGAATTAATATTAGCGTAGTATAAATGGTCATCGGTTCCGTCATAAGTTAAAAAGCCGCTCCAAATATCGTTCAACTCTTCATCGTATCTCGAAAAGAAATGAGCTCCCATAGCTCCTCTCGAATATCCGGTAATAAAAAAGGCGGAATGGTCAGCACCAAAGTTCTCGCATAAATCGACAGCTACTCTTTTGATATAATCTGCTGTAACATTTACGCTGCCAAACCAGGTTGTATGGGTATTGGTATTGTCGTCAATTAAAGGCAGACCTACTAAAATACAACCTTTCCCGCGTGAAATTCCATATCCTATTGGTGAGGATTCTGGGTTTCCGCTACTAATATCGCCCCACTTGTGTTTGAAAGGATTTCCCGGAATATCCATAATTACCGGATATTTTTTGTCTGCTTCCCAATCCGGTGGTAAATACAAGTTATGATATACTCCGGTTCCAAGATAATCGTCAAACTGAACTTTAACTATTCTTCCAGGCGATGGAACTCCACTTTCCATCGCCGGAACCATCACATCATAAAGCTCAGCCTTTATATCCGGTTTGGTAAACCTTGCATCAGCTCCTAAATCTATCAAAACACCATCTTCACTACTGTATGTTGCATTTTGGGTTGTGATGCCACTTAAAAATACAGGAGTTGCAGAATCCCAGTTGCACCAATTATCCGTGATAACTGTTTCGTTTCTTAAAATCATATCCACATTGGTTCCATTGGTGGGATTACCATCAATATAAACCGCTCCTCCTGCAACAGTTCCACTACGATGCCTGTTAGAGCCTACAATGCAATTATCCAGAAGGCATCTACCTGTTGATTTTAAATATATAGCTCCGGCAGCATTTTCTGTAAAGTTATTAATAAAATTACATGTATAAAATTCAGGTCCGGAAATTTTGGTATCTGTACTGATATACACTCCTCCAGCAATATTATCCGAATTCGTATTGTATGTAATTACCGAATGATTAAAAACAGGATTACTACTACCTGTGATTTGAATACCTGCTCCATATCCGCTGTTTATAGTGTTTTCTGTAATTTTACACATAGTAAGAACAGGTGATGCATCTATTATTGATAAACCCCGAACATTATTGTAGCCGATAACACAATTCGTTATACTGACATTGGAGTTGGTATTGTATATTCTAAGGGCTTCATTTCCCGATTGTACACCGCTAATCTGTATTCCGTTCAGGACAATTTCATTGGTTAAACCTGTTATTTGTAGGTTCGCAATCCCGTTCGATGAATACAAGACTGTACTATCAAGTGTCGTGATATTTGTTCTTTCTTCAATTAAACTTTCATCACCTGAAAATCCTCCATAAATATGCACTGCCTTATTAATTGTAATAGAGTTTGTAAAAGAGTATACTCCTTTCTTTATCCATATTTCGTCACCTGGATTTGCAGCAGCTAAAGCGCTTACAAAAGAGTTGAGTGGAGAACTCCATGAACTACCATCACCATTCGGAACGGAATTGTCTACAAAAATAACATTGCCGGCATTAACAATAAAACCTGGTATTATTAAAAAAAATGTCCAAATCTTTTTCATTGGTTTAAATTGTTTTTTCATCTATTTTAATCTATTTTTTATTCAGGACTTTCCTTTTAACACTCCCCTGAATAGAATATCATTTAACCAGCTTCAAGTTTTCATCAAAACTGTATTCCTTACCCTTTTCTGTTTTTATTTCAATCAATTTATCTCCGTATTTGAGCTTGCAAACACCACCTTGCTTTGAACGAATAGATGCTTTAGCTAATTTGCTTTTGTCCCAATACACATCAACTTCAAAAGCTCCTCTGGCAACCAATCCTGTAACATGACCCTTTCGCCAGTTATCGGGTTTTGCAGGTAATAAATGGATATAGCTTTCATGGCTTTGCATTAACATTTCAGCTATTCCGGCAGTGGCTCCCATATTTCCTTCAATCTGAAAACATGTGGTATTTCCACCTTGTCGTGGATGAGTATCGAATAGATTATAAAGTGTGGTCTGTTCAAAAAGTAACTCTAGCTGTTCACGAGCCAATTCGCCATCCTGAAGATGAGCGGCCAGGCAAATAATCCATGCACGACTCCAGCCAGTCCAGCCACCATTGTTTTCTAATCGTCGGTCTATAGATTTTCGGGCAGCCTCAAATATTTCAGGACTGTTTTTTTTAGTAATTTCATTACCTGGATACAAACCGTATAAGTGAGACAGGTGGCGATGCCCGGGATGCGGCTCATCATAATCCATAAGCCATTCTTGTAACTGACCATGTTTGCCAATTTTATATGGTGATAACTTGTCCCTTGTTTGAATAAATTCTTTACGCAAATCTTCATCAACATCCAGTATTTCAGATGCTTTTATGGCATTATCAAGCACTTCCCAGGCAATAGCCCTCGACATGGTCGTTCCCATACTGATGTGCCCTTTTTTCTTTTCCTCACCATCGCTGTAGTAAAAATGATTTTCGGGTGAGTATTCGGGACCAATCACCAGGTATCCACTATCCGGATATTCAATAGCATAGTCCACATGGAAAAGAGCCACTTCTTTAATCCAGGGGTAGGCCTTTGTTTTTAGATAGTTCGTGTCAAGAGTATAAGCGTAGTGTTCCCAAAAATGCTGGGCCAGCCAGCCAGCGAAGCCGTTCCAGTCCTGATAACCTCTTCTGGGCCCCCAAGGCGACATACTATTAAATACCATGCCACGTGTACCATACTCGATTTCAGCGGCACGCTTACACTTATCCAAATGTGGAAACACAAAATCAAGCAGAACATCATGGCTTTCTGAGAGATTGCACACCTCAGCCGGCCAATAGTTCATTTCAATATTTATATCGGTTGTATAATGACCAAACCACGGTGGCAACAAACTATTATTCCAGATACCTTGTAAAGCTGGTGGCATCGTCCCTTTGCGCGAACTGGCAATCATTAAGTACCTGCTGTATTGAAAATATAATGCATATAAATTATTGTCGCGCGGAGTACCTGGCGTCACACGTGGGTCTTTTATGCCCATCTGATGTGCCATCACACGCCTGTCGGTTGACATTTTTGAGTTGCGTGTCTTCTCCAACTGAATATCCACACGATCATACAAAGCCTTGTAATCAGTTACATGGCGCTGAAATAACTCATCGTAAGAATAAGATGATGCTTTCTTCATTTGCTTCCGTGCTATCTTATCCGGATCTTCGTAATTAAAATCGGTGGCAGCGGTAATAAATATAGTTACAGCATCGGCATTCTCTACTTTAAACCCGTTTTCAATGGGCACTCTCTTTCCACCTTCATTGATCAGTTTAAAATGAGCCACATAACTGACTCCATCGGGATCTGCCTTACCGCTAAAGCTGAAATGGTCATCGTCAAGCACTTCAATCATCGGTGCAGGAGGTGTTTTAATGCTTTCTACTTTTGCCCCCAGTTCAGCATCATAGCGATACATATCGTCTTTCACATCCACCCGACGTGTCATTTTACTTGACACCGAAATTTGTCCGGGTTTACTGGCTGTTAATCTTACTACGATGGCTTTATCCGGGTAACTGGCAATCACTTCCCGTTTAAAAGTGACATCATCCACTTTATAGGTCACCCTTGCTACAGCGTTCTCAATATCAAGTTCGCGTTTGTAATCATATGGAAGAGATGAAGTAGAACCAAAATGCAAATACAAGTCAGCCAAAGGTTTATAAATTGAGCGTCCTGTTACAAAGCCTTCCGGCTTTTCTTTAATGACTTCAAAGTCGTCTGGAATTTCCAATTTATTCCACTTTAGTTTTTTGGCTTCTTCGTACTTACCCTCCAAAATCAATTTTCGTTGTTCTTGTATTAGAATCTGTTTCCTCGAATTCAGCTCAACTTGTTGAAAAGGAAAACTCCAAATAGTCTCTTCATTTAAAGCAATGTGTTCACGATCGATTCCTCCATACACCATACCTCCCATATGCCCATTACCAACTGGTAGTGCTTCTTCCCATTCACGGGCAGGAAAGCGGTACCATAGTTTCCAATCGTCGGACTTCTCATTCTCCTCACTTGTCTGAGCAAATAACGGAAAGGTAAACAACAGATAGAAAAATATAATTCGATGTTTCATTTTAATTCGATTTAAACAGGCAGATTTACTTCTTTTAATTCTGTGACATTAATCCATTAAACTTTCATCAATATCCTTAATCCTTAACAATAATCCTTGTCGTACTAGCCTCTTCAACAAGTACCGTATTGTCTGTATTGATGTATTTATTTTGACGTATCGTTACTTCGCTTGCATTCTTAATATGAATGGCCGACGGTTTTTCAGGTCCGGTAATATCTTTAAATGTGTTATTCTCAATATGTATATTCTGATGATAGGGTTCTTTATCGAAAAACGGTGATTTATGGAAGGTGGTTATGGAACCTCGATAATTCTTGTATTTATCAATCCATGTGGAGCCTTCAAACAAGTTGTTTCGGATTAAAATGTTTTCGCAAAATGCACCTACATTTTTACTGGTAGGTCCTAATCCTATATCAGCATAGGAGTTGTTTCTAAAGGTTGAGTTCTCAACCAACAGGTTATCACATTCGTATACTAGTCCGGTACCATAATTACTTTCCACAAGACAATTTTTTATTATCGCTTCTTCCCAATACCAAGCTTCAGGAGAGAAATAGGTTCCTTGCAACACCTCAGGAGACAATTTATCAGCTAATGTTATTTTGCCATCCTGAACCTGAACCACCTTATTTTTCATTGGTTTTTCACCAACCCAAAACTTTAGATAATCTCCCGGCTGAATGGCTTCCAGCGCCAACTGTTGCTTATCCGATTGTCCATCCAACAGTATAGACTGATCGTCAATACGGTTTGTAATACTGACAAAACCCAGATAACTGACCAGTGGGTCCCAACGCACGCCTTTTACCAGAACATCTTCCATAAGCAAACGCCCTGAGTTTCGTGCAAGATGTATGCCGTCACGAGGTCCGACTGCCAATGATTTTCCTTCGGGTTTAATATGGAATTTACGAAAAGTCATATTCTTATTACTGCCTCCACCCAGTATCATACCAATGGCATTATGAACAAATATGTTATTAAGCTCTACGTCTGTGTTATTGTACACATCCACTGTTCGAGCCTTGCCTGCGATCACATTGAAATGAAATGACAATCCCTCTCCCGGTTTTAGAAGTGAGGCAAAACGCTTACTCTGTATTTCATAACGTCGTTTGTACCCTTCTACTTTTGTAAAAACATGCTTCTCACCTAATGTCATGGCAATGGTAATCGGAGGTCCCTTTATCAATTGCCCGGTTTCCAAATCCCAGTTATTGGCTGAATGGGTTTGCATACCATCAAAATGAGGCATACCTTCAAAAACTTCTATTGTTACCCAATGATCATCATTCACCTCCAGCACTTTGGCAGCTGTTGCAAAACGTGGGTTTTGATCCAATATGAAGTTCGTCACCTTTATATTCTCATTGTCCCTAATATCAAGATGACTGGCTCCAGTTATCTGGTTACCTAAACACAAATTCATCTCAAGTGTAGTAGCTGGATTTCCCTGCTCATCAACAGCCCCCTTAAGCATCCAGTTTTTTTGCCCCCAAACAAAAAGCATGGCCTTGTAGTTTTTTCTAAAGAGAACTGCATCTTCATTTAGGTTGTAAACTCCCGATTCAAAAGAAATAATAATATTTTCTTTGCCCTCTGCAGAAGAAATGGCTTGCCTGATAGCTGCTGCATCACATTTGCCATCATCAGGAATAGCACCAAAATCAGCTACAGCAATATGCAATTCAGATGCTGCTTTTAATGCACTAAAGGATATTTGCAGAAGCAAACAAAGAAGAAGTATGTGCCAAGTATTACTTTTCATTCATTCTCTTGTTAATTCCTGAATAGATATAGGAACCTCATAAAGGCGGTAAAACTCTTTCAAACTGAACTATTGTCACCGAACAATCACTTTTTGAAACAGTCCGTCCACAGTAACCACATATAGTCCTGGTATCAAATTACTTACCTTTTCTCTTTGAAAAGCCTCGATATTACATTGTCGTATCAGTCTCCCACTTGAATCATAAATTGAATAACCATCCTTCTTATCAAGAGGATTTTCAATATAAAAATGACCATTTGATGGATTAGGATAAATCACCAGTTTCTGCTCATCCAGTTTCGATTGGATGATGTCGGTTGGAAAACCATCCGGTTGGCTGGCAAAAAGCAATTTTGGCCTGTTTTCAGTACTCTCCATGGCATTATAATACAACACATGACTGGCACTGGAACCATCCAAACAAAGTACCATATTCGCTTGCCCCTCATTAATACAATGATTCAGGTAATCACTCACATCAAAAGATAAATAAGTACCCAATAAGCTTTCATCAACATTTACAAGCGCACCTGTTTCGATGAAACTAATGGCTTGTAAATTGTCCCAGGTAGTTACACCACAGGTGAAATCATCTTCATTAACACCATAAACCATAACCTGATTATTGAATGTTGAGGATGAACTTTTATTTAAAAACACCTGAAAGGCAGCACCAGCCAGCTCTTCATTAAAACCACTGATATCAAAACTAAAAAGTCCTTTACGGCCCCAGGATGAAGCGTTTTTTTGTTCAATCAATTCAGAGGTATAGTACCCGTCGGCCTGGGTTTGCCTGACCATACCGTCACAAACTACTCCAATCTCATCTTCAAAAAGGTAAATTCCTAACTGGTCGCCAGGAGTTCCTCTTCCAATAGCATCGGCTACATGCGTTATGGCTATCACTGTATTTTCATCAATAACTTCTTGAAAGGTATAAGGTGATGTGGAAATATCATTAAGGTTTACGGCATAACCATTAACTGTATAGCTTAGTTGCCAGGGAGCTGTTCCTTTTAACTCAATGGATACGTCAACAGTTTCGCCTTGTTGCACCACAGATGGCCCTGAGATAATGGCTTCACACTCGATTATATCATTCACCCAATTACGTAAGGTTGCTCGTTGAGGAATATCCTGTAATACCCAGCGTAAATCATGATTTCGGTAAGGAATAGATAAATAGGAGAAGTCACCTTCTACTCCTGTACCTTCTATGTAAGTCTTGGTAGCGGCCGGCCCTGCTCCTTCCTGAATAATTAACTGCGGTTTACCATTTAATCGTTGCAAGCGTTCTAAGGCGGAGGCCGAATCGGCATTTGGATAGGACCAATGTGTGAGCACCCCGTCATAATGGCTATTGGCAATAGAACCACACCAAAGAGATGCTATCTCATCGTTATGTAAACCAATGTAATTACAGGCAATGGCACCACGAGAGAAACCAGCCACAAAAACCAGCGACGAATTACCGCCGTAATTATTGCAAATATAATTGACTGTATTAATGGTATACTGAACTGAGGCTTCGATATCCCCCCACCAGTATAGTTGATTATCCTGTCCATCTTCACTCACAAATGGCATGCTGATCCATATAAAATCTTCACCCCCACTAATACCATAACCCATATAGGTATCATCAGGTTTACCTGTACACACATCACCGTATTTATTAAAATATGGCCCATTACCGGCATATTCAACAATCACTGGATATTGCTTTCCTGCTTCCCAGTTTGTCGGCAAATATAGTGTGTGATACACATTAGTTCCTTCGTAAGCTGCCAATGTCTGTTTCACACGCTTACCTGCAGCAGGAGCTTCCTGTGTCAACTCTGGCATACTTAAGTCAAAAGCCACATTTCTGATATCAGGCATGGAACTCCAGCTTGTAATATTGGTAGTGTAAGTAAAAGCTGTCCAGTCATCTGTTTTAAAAGGTGAAGCCGGTAAGCCTTCTGTATTAAAAAAGTTGGGTACGGCAGTGTTATACCAGGCAAAGCGCACGGCCATCGGTTCGTCCACATATGGTGAACTCACGACAATATCGTTGCCATCAACAAAAGCGTTACCCTGGTAGAATTTTTTATCGCTACCGGCTATGGTAAACCAATTTAGCTCCGCATAGTTATCGATTATGCCATTCTCTACGAAATCAAATGTTAATCGAATGGTATTGCCTTCTACCGAATAGGACTTAAAGTCGGGTCCTGAGTATATTTTTTCTGTTTGGCTATAGGTTTGGTTCAATACTGTATTGGCCAGTCGAGCACCCACTTCTTTTTTATTAGTCGGATGTAAATCATTGACATCGCCCTGATCCATGGTCACGATTAAACCAGTGTTAGCGATGTTTTTTGAAGCCATTCGCTGCGCTTCACGCACTGTAGCGGCACTGTATGGATTTCCTGATTCTTGTTGTGAGGTGGTATAATCATACGGTGGTAGTTGCACCAGGTAAAAAGGTAGGTTAGTACTATTAAATTCATTTCGCCACGACTGAATCATGGTTTCCAGTGCTTCGTAGTAGTGGCTCGCACGCACACAATTGGACTCACCTTGATACCAGGCCACTCCTTTAACACTGCAATCCAGTAATGGATGAATCATGGCATTATAAACGGCCGTTGGCACTTTTGATTCAACTGTGGTTTCGTAAGTATTGTAATGATCGGCCAGGTAGGTTTTAGATAACAGTGCCTCTTTGCTCATAAAAGCTTCAATGGAAGAACTACCAAAGGAAGCATTAATTAAACCAATTGGGGTTTCTGTAAGATTGTTGATTAATTCTTTACCAAAATAATAAGCTACAGCTGAGAAATTTTCTAAAGATGTAGGTGAGCACTGTTCCCAGGTGGTATTGGCGATATTGCTCTGTGGCTCTGAAGCCGTTGTAGTCGGCACATTGAACAATCGTAAAGGGACATTGCCTGCATTGCCTATTTCAGCATCGCCATTGTCTTCATACAGCATCCTTAAAGCCATATTTGATTGTCCTGCACACAACCAGACTTCACCAATGAGTACATCGGATAAAATAACTTCATCATCATTAGTGAATATGCGAATACTTTGGGGATCAAAAGAGGCTGCAGGTGTATTGAATGAGATTAACCAATTTCCATTAGCATCAGCAGTAGTGGATAATTGAGAAGCCCATGTCGACTCTATAGTCACCTCTTGGTTAGCTAAAGTTGTTCCCCATATTTTCACTTCATCATTTTGCTGGAGTACCATGTTAGAGCTGAAGACATTAGGGACCGATAACTCTCCTGAAATGTTGTTGTTTTCTAAAGCAACTACAGGTTGTTTGCCACTAACTATTTGTACAACAAAACATACAAATACAAGCATTGCAACATGGAGCATTCTCTTCATGATGATTATTTTAGTGAATTAAACAATAGTTGAGTGAGGAAGTGGAAGATAAAGAAAAGGCAACTCCACTTTCCGGAGTTGCCTTAATATGACTAATTTACTTCTTAATGATAATCTTATTTACCTTTTGGCTTTCACCAATAAGGCTAACAATATATTGCCCCTTAGGTAATTGTGCCATATTGATTCGATTACTTTCAACAGGTGCAGAAAGAACAACCTGACCAAGCATATTATAAACCTGTACAGAAGTAAACTGCTCATCGCTATTGATGAATAAGTCAGTTGTTACAGGGTTTGGCGCCAAAGATACTTCCACTTCTTTGGTTTCATCGCCAATGGCGGTTGGTACATCAAATGAAATTGAAGGACGTACATCCACATTGGCGTTAGTTACATCCCTAAACTTAGCCAAAATACTATAAGCATCATTTGGAGTAGATAAAATAACTGTAAATTGGTTCTTCTTACCCAAAATATCACTCACAAAAATATCGTTTATATCCCACTCCACGATTGAGTTAATCATACTTTCAGTAACCGTTACAGCAGCAGCTAATGGTGTGCGATCGACTAGTGCCGTGCGTGTTGACCAGGTCATATCATCACCATATAAACCATCAGCATAATCACAGTCAATATTAATTGAAGGATTATCAATTGGTTGCTTAGGATTTTCTGCCAATGAATACATGTATAATTTCAATTTGTAGTTAGTCGCATTTTGAGGAATTTGAACTCCTGTTAAATCAAAAGCTAAATGAATCTCTTTAGTATAATACGGCGCTCCAGCCACATCATTGTTTTGGTCTCCCCATGTATCATATTTAACTTCTAATCGAGCAATATCCAATAGTCGATCACCAGCTTCCTCAAGATACATATCTTTTGCCGGAGCCAGATAATTACCAACAATGTCGACCCAAATAGCATCGTCATTTGTACCACCTGTACAACCGTTACCATCCGTAACTGCAACATGAATTTCATTGGTACCAAAAGTAAACGCATCATTCATACTTGAAACAGTTAATGTACTGTTAGTCTCGCCGCTAATGGCAACACTATTATTGTACCACTGGTAAGCATCAAAACTACTACCTGCATCCAATGTTGCAGATTCACCTTCACGAATGGTAAAATCATCTCCCAGATATGGAGGAACTGGTAGTGAGTTTATTGTAATAGTCGTATTAATCGTTTGAGTAGCACTACCATCATCTGAAGTGATAACATCTGTATGTGTTCCTGCTGTATCGTAGTTTTTAAAAGTATTCGGTCCCACCTGCACTTCATATGAACTACCATCACAAATGGCTACATTATTATCTACTGTTCCATTTTCAATAAATAAGATGTGGTATGTATCAATTTTTTCAGCGCCACAAGCTGTTGTTGAAACTTCTTCATATGTACCTGAAGTTGTTACTGTTTCTCCATCAATAACAATTGATGTTCCTTCAACTAAGGTTTTTTCAATGGTATTGTATTCAGGCATACAATTTGAAAGAACAGAAATATAAGGCTTATTACCAGTTCCTGTACCCAAGCTATAAAACTTAATTAAAGCCGCATTCTCATCAAATGAATTCATGCGAATCGTTAAAGCTGATTCTCCTGCATTCAATGCAGCATTATATGCAGAAGTAATATCAACTTCAACCCAACCATACGCCGTATTGTTAGTTTGAATAGTAGCAGCATCTGTAAAACTAGCATCTGGTTGCTGGTTATCAAAATTTAATGTTACATTTTCTTCTACATCAACCGGCAGACCTCCTGGCATTGTTTTAAACTCCACAGGCCAATCTCCATCAGTATTTGAATTATAGAAATAAACATGAAGCTTTACCTGCGTAATTTCTTGTCCACTTACTGGCACTTCCACATATGAAACACGCGAGTAAGTAATTGTTTTTGCCTTGACTTCTAATACAGACTCAGTAAAAGCGGTACTTCCCTTTTTGACAAACCCACTTTTGGTGGCTTCAATAATTTGTTGCGCATTTATTTGCATCATTGCAAATACGGCACATAACAAGAGTAAAAATCTTTTTTTCATAACACTTTTCTTTGGTTAATTAATATCTGAACTTTGATTGGACTAGTAGCCCGGGTTATTGTTATTTATCAAATTATTTGTTTGTATTTCGGTATAAGGTATTGGCCACAAGTAGCCTTTAGAAGCATCAAAGCTTCGTTCACGGAAGCTATAAACTTCATATTTCGGCTGTACATATTCGATAATGATATCACCGTAACCGGCCACCTGTTCGGCCGTAAATACCTTATCCATCTGCTCACGGAATGCCTCTTCAGATTTAAATATTTTATTTAAGAAATAGCTATCTCGTTTGAGGTAACGAATCATGCGAGATGGTACAATAGCATCATTCTCCATTTCAACGATAATTTCATTGGTTACTACCCAATAAAATAGCAAGTTGGGATCGTAACCCTGAGCAGCAGAATATGCCTGTTCGCCAATCTTCCATCGTTTAATATCTAAAATACGGGTTCCTTCAATAGCAAACTCCACACGCCTTTCGTGCTTAATGATATCCATTAACTGTTCCTGACTTAAACCTGAACCTTCTACTTCTTCGACTTTAGGCATCATCACACTTTGTCGCTGTCGTACTTCATTAACCAACGATTGTATCTCCGCCTCTGCTCCTGCTCCATCTGTCATACATAAGGCTTCTGCTTTCATTAAAAGCACATCGGCATAGCGAAATAAAATTGTGTTAGTCCCTGTCGCTTTTTTTCCTCTCATACCGTGCTCTACATCGTAATCCACATATTTATTGACTCTTAGGCTAGAGAAATTATACGCCTTTTTGTTATAGGGGATGTAATATAAAGTATCCCCATTATTATCGAATCCGTTAAATGAATATGGCACTGCCAGTGTAGCATAAAGGCGGGGATCCCTATTTTCAAATGGCTTTTGAGGATTGAAATTAGGGTTTGCTTCATTAGCTGGTAAACCTTCAATAGTATAATAGGCATTGGATAAACTATAATCGGCCATGTACGAGCTCCAGGCATAAAAATATGTGGTCCAGGGCTCGGTTAGTTTCTCATCTGTTTTATCCATCATGTACTGAATATCAAAAATAACCTCACTATTATTCTCATTCGCAGGCTTAAACAAGCCTGCATAATCATGAAACAAAAAATAATCTCCATCGCTCATAATAGCATCACACATTTCTTTGGTAATGCTGTAATCATAATTATTAAGTGCAACCCATGCTTTAAGAGCTTGTGCTGCGCCTTTCGTTGCCCTACCCTGATCTGTTTCAAGCCTGGATGGTAATACAGAGATAGCACTGTCTAATTCGGCATAAATAAATTCTATCACCTCCTGTTTGGGTGTTCTTTCCCGGTCTGCACCTTCAATACCTTCTGGCTCCAGGCGCATTGGTACATCGCCATAAAAATGGACTAAATCAGCATAATAATAGGCGCGTAAAAAACGAGCCTCAGCATCATATCGTGCTTTATCTTCTGCTGTCATAGGCACATTCCCAATGTATGTCAATACTGTATTCGCCCTTAAAATACCCATGTAATTTCGGGCCCATTTCCTTTCTGCAAACTGCGAAAACTGATTATGACGCTGGTCCCAGTATTCAACAACACCCATCCAGGATTTATCCATGAACCCATTATCGGTAATAAAGTCGGTGATAATTGGCTCTACATTCTGATAATCCAGACCAGCCAGCCCCATTCCGGTTAATGCTTTATAAGTACCATTAAGGGCGTAGATAATATCATTCTCCGTTTCAAAAACCTCTGGTGACAAAAAGTCCTTAGGGTACCTATTCAGTTCATCCTCACATGAGCAAAATAGAATGGCGAATAAAAATGCGTATATAATAACTTTCATTTTAATGCTTATTTATGTGGTGATTAAAACTTAAGGTTTAATCCAAGTGAATAAATTCTAACCTGTGGGTGAAAATCAGGAGTAATCTTATTGAATGATTTTTCCGGATCGAAACCATCCATTTTACTAAAGAGGAATGCATTTTCAACACTTGCACTAATCTTCAACTCATCAATACCGACTGCTTCCAGATTATCGAAACGATAGGCCAGTTCTATGTTTTTAATCCTGAAATAAGAGGCATCCTGTAAATAATATGAAGAAACAATATTAGCTCGCTGTGAATCATCATATACGCGTTGATATTCTTCAGATGGTGAATCGAATGACCAATGGTTATTAACCATATCCTTTGAAATATTGCCACGTCCTCCCCAGAATGGTGTTACCAATGCACCCATTATATATGCATTAGCTCCCTGTATACCTTGTCCCAGAACGTTTAATGATAATTTCTTATACTCGGCATACAGGTTAAATGAATAAATAAAATCAGGTTGGGAGCTGCCCATATATGTGATATCATCTTCAGTTATCTTTCCATCAGGCACACCTTCTTCTCCGCTGATATCTTTATACTTAATATCACCTGGCATTGGTCGCCCCAAAATAGCCGAAGCATCATCCATACCTTCTTTCACAACATATAATCTGTCGTAATGCTCGATTGCTGGATCACTATCATTTTGCCAGGTAAAATCATCCACTTGATAGATGCCATCTGCAATCAGACCATAATAGGAGCCAAACGGCATCCCCACCTGTGACCTAATAATATCTGCAGGTGGCAGATAACCTGACACCACATCGTTATGGGCAACATAATCAAGATCTCCCAGATCAACGACCTCGTTAGTCAAATAAGTCAAATTAACACTACTGCCAATACTCCAGTTTTTCCAGTTCTTATTGTATTGTAAAGTAAGTTCCACACCTTCGTTCAGCATTGAACCAACATTCTGATAAGGCTTTGAACTGTTTGAATTACCCAGACCTAAAGAGAAAGGGATATCAACTCTACCTAAAATACCAGTAGTTTTCTTCTCGAAATAATTCGCAGATATTGATAACGCATTATAAAATACGGCATCAATACCAATATTTGTTTGCTCTGATACTTCCCATACCAAATTATCATTACCTAATAGCGAAGTTCCTGTTCCCTGTACCACTGTATTTCCGAAATTGTAATATTCACCGGCATCCATTGCATTAAAAGATGGATAATATTCTTTCATGCGTTCATTACCCAATTTCCCCCATGAGGCACGAATCTTTAATTCAACTGGTAAATCTTCCATAAAAGACTCCTGTGAAATACGCCAGCCTGCAGAGAAGGATGGGAAAAGACCCCATCTGTTTTCTTCCGCAAAACGAGAGCTCCCATCTCTTCGTAAATTAGCCTCCAGTAAATACTTATCTTTGAAATCGTATGCAAATCGCCCAAAATATGACATTGTAGCCCTTTCATTTATAGCTCCATCAGCAGTCAACGTTTCGGGATCACCAAATGGGAAATACGGTTGATTAGCCAGTAAGAATTTGATTGAAAATGCATCTAAATCATACTCGTAAGTCAAATGCTCATATCCCAGCAAAGCACTTAATTTATGTCCATTAAACTTCTTGCTATAATTGATTGTAGTAGTTAAAGTAGTAGAAGTGGTAGTACTATTGGTCAATTCATATTTTGAATCTGTCACAGTTGAAGGGGTATCTTCATCCGGATTACCAGCCAAAGCTACTGAAGCTAATAGTCTCTCCTTATCGTATCGGTAAATAGTTTGTCCATATAAAACTTTTGCTTTTAAGCCTTTCAATGGTTCTAACTCCGCACTAAATTGATAATTAAAGTTCGAACGTTTAATATCTGTACCTCCTCCGGCTTCATTTATGGCATAATACCTAGCTTTGCCTCCATATAAACCAGGTTCACCAGTTTCCGGATCGGTCGCCTGTAAGAATCCAATTGGAGAACTGTTAGCATTATATGCCATTACCGATGCTGTATTACTAGAAAGTTCTTCCTCTTTCTTGTTGTATCCGCCGAAGGAAGCTCCAACTCTTAGCTTATTTTTCCAGAATTTACTGTTCAACTTGGCCCGATAGGTTAATTTATCAGCACTTGTGCCATATAGCACACCGTCCTGATCAAGGTAACCAGCTGTAAAAGAAAAGTTATAATTCTTTTGTCCACCACTTACAGAGGCATAATAATTATGCATCCAGGCAGGTGAAAAGTAAAAATCATATAAATCTACATTCTGATAAGCCGGATCAGAACCTTCTTTTATGATTTCCAGCTTTTCATCGTCATATGGTACATTAGGAAAACCCGAGTTCAGGCGTGCTTCATTTAAAAGTGTTGCATACTCATACGAATTGGCAACTTCGGGAAATGTTGTTACCTGCTGAATGGAACTGGTGACCCTCGCATTTACATTTAATCCTGAACTTCCTGTTTTGGTCGTAATAATGATTACACCTGCAGCAGCTCTATTACCATAAATTGCAGCTGAAGACGCATCTTTAAGCACCGACATACTTTCAATATCATTGGGATGTACATCAGACAACTCTCCTTCAATTCCATCAATAATTACTAATGGATCATTACTGTTCTCAATCGAGGATACTCCACGGATACGAATCTCTGTTTCATCCTGACCCGGTTGTCCTGAATTCTGGGTAACAATCACTCCAGACACCTTTCCCTGTAAAGCCTGTCCTGCATTGGTAATTGTGCGTGTTGCTATATCATCTGTATTAATACTTTCAACAGCACCAGTTAAGTTCACCTTTCGTCTGGAACCATATCCCACCGCCACTACTTCATCCAGTTTCATGACATCGGCCACCATATTTATTTTTAAGGTATTTCCAGTAACAATTGCCGTCTGTGTTTTATATCCAATAAAAGAAAAACTCAATTCCTTTCCATTATCAGCCTTAATTGTGAATTGTCCGTTGATATCAGTGATAGTACCAGTATTTGTCCCAGATACCATTACCGTTACTCCCGGCATTGTCAAACCTTTTTCATCATAAACTACGCCAGATGCATTCTGGGCAAACAATGCGATATTGCCAGAAAGAACCAATAGCAGTAATAGCAGGATCTTTTTCATTTTCTTATTTATTTAGCTTTTTCCAATTACTAGTTTGAACATCTCCCTTTATGCCTGTTGCTATCAGCTGAAACTCGACCTCATCTGCAGTTACAGGCACTGTAAATTCATAAGGATAATTGTCATCCATCAATGTCTTCGATAGGCCATCTTGCTTTATGGTCAACTGAACGCGTTTGAAAACATCATCATCATCCTCAAGGTATAAGTAGAGATTCTTGGTTTTCTGACCACAATTCATAATCATGGCTTTGCTATTTCCAACATTTGTGGTTGTAAAATCATTTTCCCAGATTTCATTTACTTCGGTTAACTTCTCTTGATATGTTGTCTTAGTAATCACATTATCTAATACAATAGCCAACTGACCATTTGAAGGAACCTCAACCAGAATCATTTCTTCTTCAAGCTCTAGTTTCTTACCATCATGTTGAGTTGCTTTTGTTGTTTCTGTTAAGGTTACATGCTCAGCATTTACTTTGACCCATGTTCTGACGTTTGATTGTGATTGGTTTGACAGGGCTATATAAAGCTTATCATTCTTCCTCGCAGTTATATAGTTCAATTCAACTGAACCGGTTTCAATCAATCTCGATGGCATCCATAACCAGGCTTTTTCTCCATACCAATCTCCAGGTTTGTGTCCGTAGAACTTATTTTGCAGATAAGCATAACCTTCTATAAATTCTGAGGGAAAGTCGATTCGACCATTTGATTTCACAAAAGCATCAGTTACCAGGTAATCCAATACCATTGATGCCATTGGCATAATATGATTATAGTGGAACGAATTCACACTTAAATCTTTATGTGGACGAAGTGGATAGTCAGCTTTCTCATAAATGGTTGTGCGTGCTGTATTAATGTGGTAACCCGGGAAGTTTTTATATCGACCGATGATAGCAGCTTTCGCCACTTCCTTCAGAAAATTATCATTGGCATAATGTCCCAAACGTAACATCCACGGAGCGTAATTGGCCATAAAAATGGCTCTATGACCAGTACTTGTACCTGATGACTCAGGCGTCAGGCCTATTTCCGACAAACGCCAGGCAGGAGCTACCTCCTCTTCTGCATACATCTGCTTGTGTCCTTTTGATTTTAGATACCAATATAAAGGTGCCTTTCCTCCTTCATTAACAAGTAAACTATCGTTCGGTACTTGCGGGCTCATCCAACAAAACGTCGTGTAATAACGTGCACCTTTACGAGCAGCATCAAGAAAACGCTGTTCTTTACTTAACTCATATAATTCAAGTAAATAAATCCAACGAGGAGCAAATCCTGTCCAGAAGAAAAAGCCGCCTGCTAATGGGTCAGTAAAATCACTTTGAGCTGTTGTGACACGATTCAGGATATATTCATCTGCATCTTCAATGGCTTTTTGTAAAAAGGTATTATCTCCAGTTGCCTTATACATAAACATACTGTTCATCCAGGAATCTCCTCTTTCTTTCACATCAAGATTGCGAACCTTTTCTGTTCCATAAGCATTATGTGCCAGATCAACCAAAAAAGGCATATTCTTTCCGAAGATGTTATAAAGCGAGGTTAACTCACTAATAGGTGCTATTGGTCCATGTAACTTGCGGGATGGATGTTGAATCTTCTGCTCTCTATCAAGAGCAAACAGAAACTTCTCACGCGAAATCTGGTATTCCATGGTAGGATAAGCCCGTTTTTCAAACATCGCTTCATTATCTGTAACTATGGCAAGTTCCAGTGGATTTAATGAAGATACATTCTTGACTGCACCTGGCACATCTGTTGAATACGCGCAACCTTTTAAGCTATCAATAAACCAGGCGTAGTCAGACATGGTATAATCAATCAGGTTATCGAAAGTAGCATTCAGTGTGGTTATATCATTCTGCCTATAATCACCAAAGCCAAATAACTCGCGAGCTATATTTTCATAGTTATCAGTGCAGTTACCTTCGTTTTTATATAATATGGCAGTAAAATGATAATTATCATTCGGCTTCATTTGCGATTCAGCTCCACCTAATACAGGTGCAAATAGCATCGCCTGGGCTTCTCCATCCGGGTTGCGAACAGCAATTCCAAAACGGCTATTCTGAAGTAATGGTAACGGCTGAAACGGAAATTCATCCGGATGAGCGACAACACCATATGTTGAACCATTGAAAGTGGTCAAGGCTGATGGAATTGGACTTCTATACGCCAAGGTCATATATGAACGTTCGGGGAAACGTTTTTCGTGCCAGATCATTGGTTGCCAAATCTCTTCTGTTTCTTCGATTGAATTTGCAGGGGCATTCATAAAAGCGACTGAATAGTAACCTTTCTTAAATGCCTGCATTTCAACCTTAAAGCAAACCTGCCCACTCTCTTCATACACCTTTGCAAGAAGATCTGCATAATCATTTGCTTTATAATGTATAATGGTAGTATCACCAGATATTGAAGTTTTTTCTGGTGTAAAATCAACATTGATACCTGCCTTAAAAAGGTTAGCCGTCCTGTTCTCATTTTTACTTGACAGAATAGAGTCATCAAAGCCATCACCTTGTTGAGCTGCATCCCTTTTGACTTGCTTAAGCAAATCTTCACCCGACAAAGCGTTCCATGTTGCCACATTGTATTTTACATTTTCAATACCTGATGGACGCATTTTGAGCTTAGGGGTTTCCGTAGCGAATAATAAGGTTAGTTCACTTTCAAATTTCAAATCACCTTTAACAATTTCAAAATCAGAATTGACCTTAACTTTGTCACCACAACTTATAAGCAAAACAAACGCTAAACTATATAAAAGAATCTTTTTCATTACTTAGTGAACTTCAATGATTAATTGACAATTATTTGAAAAACAGATACAGGACAACCTGATTCATTCTGTTTAAATTTCATTGTTAATGATTTACTCACAACTGGGGTCGTTAATTCTATCCGATTAACCGTTTGATAATTACCTCTATTCTCATAAATGATGTTGCCATCTGCATCCAATACTTCATAATCCCTCACAACAAAAGGCATTACACTATCATGGTGTCCCATCTGAACAGATTCCATGGCGTGGTCGTAATCTGTATCGAAAAATATCGTTAATGTGTTAATTATCCTATTGTTTTCCCAGGAGAATTTTAGTGTCGGTTCAATGTCATTTACGTCAGCCACCCAAGCATTAGATTGGATCCATGGTCTTACAAATCCATTTATCACATTTGTCGCATAGAAATTATCAATAGCAGGCTGTATTGCTAAACCCATATTCTGTCCTTCCGGGCGACGCAGTGGCGTGTAAAAATCAAACGAATGAATCCCAATATTTTCAGGTGCTGTTTGTTTGCCTGTGTTAGATACTTTTTTGTTTTCTCCATTAAAAACCGAAACAACACCAGTAATTAATTGCTTACTTGTTTGCACATGAACCAGCTCATTCTTTTTAAGAATAATGAAAGCATATTGGTTTTCAGGAATAGCTTCTGTAAACTCAAACTTTACATTCTGCTCCCCTTTTTCTAATTTAACCTCTATAGTCTCTAAGGTAATATTTGGTGTATAATTTTCCTTTACATCACTCACTCGCAATTCTGCAAGCAATTCGGTTTTACCCTCGGCTTTTACCTTAAAATCTGCAACATACACCTGACCTTTACAGAGTGGCAATAGCTGTGCTGAAGCTCTCTCCAAATGAAGCCAATCACCATTGGCTGGAATCTCCGATAATTTTAATTCTGAACTAGCTTCTATTTTTGCACTTTCCAACAAGTTATCTCCTGCATAGGCAACTCCTGGAACACCTTGTCCATTTCTGCTTAGTGCATTCTTTAACTCATTTAGCAATTTTCCGGTCTTTAAAGCTTCCGGGCTAGCATTATGCTTTTTACAAAGTGCTGCAGCCATTCCAACCACCTGACCACCGTGGGCACAAGTTGTCATCACACGTGTTGTTCCAAATGCGATATGTGTAGCACTTATAATACGTCCTGCTAAAAACAGGTTTGTGATGTTTTTACTGATAAAACAGCGGTAAGGAATTTGGTAAACACCTTTACCATGCCATTGTGTGCAACTTGCTCCAGTTGTATAAACACCTTCTACATCATGATGGTCAACAGCCCACCCGCCAAAAGATACAGCATCATCAAACTCAACCTGATCAATTACATCATTTTGATTAAGCATATAATGCCCTTCGAAACGACGACTTTCCCGCTTACCGGGTATTGTCCCCACCCACTCCAGGGTCATTGTCTCAGCTTCCGGAAATTCACCAGAATTCTTGATATAATCCCAAACACCATACACGACTTTCCATAATTCGTCTTTTACCTTCTCCGAATCATGAATAGTATCCATTTTGCCACCATACTCCAACCACCAGAAGCTACATCCTTTATCCTTGCTTTTTATCGAACGGTATTTTGGAATCTCTTTAATGTCTTTTAGAGCAATATCTGGAGCGACATATTTAACCGGCTTACCAACATCTTTACTGTAGAAAAAAATACTATGACCTAACAGGTCAGTATTTTCCTTTTCCGGTGCCATCTGCTCGTTAAACTCAGCTTTAGCTTCCTGTCCAATACGAAAGGCTGCCCCAGCCTGAAAAGCAACGATACCATCACCGGTGGCATCACAGAAATTAGTTCCGCTAACCACATAATTTGTAGATGTTTGCGAGCAGAATGCTTCCACGGCCCTGATGGAATTTTCACTGGCTTTTATTGTGTTATAAATAGCTGTATTAAGCAATAATGTAATATTGGATTCCTTTTTAACGAAGTCCAATAACACCATATCAAACAGGACTGGATTACCTTCCTTATTTCGGTAAGTATTCTCCACCAGAATCTCATCAATTAATCCTCCTTCACGGGACCAACGATTGTTGTTACCCATATGAGAGGTAGCTCCCAAGGCCCAAAGGCGCACTTCACTTGAGGCATTGCCACCAAGTACAGGCCTATCTTGAATCATTACTACTCTGACACCTTCACGAGCCGCTGTCACGGCTGCACAAACACCAGAAAGGCCACCACCACACACGACCAAGTCGGTCTGGAGTTCAACTAATTTGTTTTTGCGGGTTTTATTGTCAAAATCTTGTTTTATCATCTTAGTTGTTTTTTTTACTTCGTACCAACATTACTATACCAAGCAACAGAATAACTGATGCAACTCCGATAATCATCAGCTTAGAACTATCGGCGATCGCACCAAGGGCGCTCAACAATATACCCACGGCAATAATTCCCCATGACATGACTTTAATACCATGTATATTTGCAGCTGCAGCTTCGGTACTTACTTCATCTTCTTGTGATGTTTGAGGAGTTTCTTCAATATATTCAACTCCTTTAGCCTTATTTACCATCTCAAACACCATTAACAATGCAATTGGCAGGGCCACACCCAAAATCATTTCATTGGCGCGCGATAAAGTGATGTCAAAAAGTAGTGGTGAAATAAATTTCATGAATAGGTTCACAACCAAGCTGGCAATAGTTGTAAACAATACTGAGAATCCCGTTTGACGCTTCGAGAACAGAGTCCATAATGGCGGCAGAAACATGGCTGCTCCGGTTAAGGATGCAATGGTGAGAATGACATTAACAATGCCTCCCATTAAAGGAACAAGCAGTGCTATACCTATTGTTAATGCACCAAAAGCCAAAGTTGCTAATTTTCCTATTTTCACAAGGTGCAGATCGCTGGTATGAGGAAACAACCTCTTATAAATATCATTTGTAATAACACCTGCTGAAATATTAAGAGTGGTATTGATCGAACTTGATGTTGCGAATACCATTCCACCAACGATCAAACCTAACATACCAACAGGCAATACCGTTTTACACATCAACATATAGGCCTCTTCACTCTCCAGTCCGGAAAGGCTTGGATCAACGACACGATAAAGCATTGGAGGCAACATCCAAAGCAAAGGACTAATGGTATATAACGCACCAAACATCCAACCTACTTTCTTGGCCTCCTTCGGCGATGAAACGGTTGTATAACGCTGAACAAAGGCCCAATTACCTGCAATAAAGAAGAGATTATATAAACCAAAAGCTAAAAGGAATCCCCAGGAATAGTCACCTCCTGTAAAGTTCATGAAACCTTCAGGTACCTTACCAAAGAAAGTACTCATCCCGCCTACATGCTCAATAGAAAGTGGCACCACAATAATTACTGCAGCCAATAATACAATAAACTGCAATACTCCTGTGACCACAACTGCCCATAAACCACCTACTGCAGTATATATAGCCATTACTGCTCCAATAACAATAATACTATAAGCCGCGGGAATCCCAGACCAAACCTCAACGATCTTAGCAACCGGATATAAAAAACCTCCGGCTGTAAAGATCGATACGCCAAGAAAAAGCAGTGTATATGTTTTCTGAATCTCTAAACCAAGACGTTTAGTTATATATTCAGCTACGGTCAATATCTTTGTTTTCTGCCATTTTGGAGCAATCCAGATTCCAATAATGATCCCGGCAATACACATAGTCCATTGAATGGATACTGACACCAAACCATCAGCATAAGCAATAGCACCCCAAACGACGAAAGTACCCGCCGAAAAAAAACTCATAAATAAGGATAGACCATTCATCCACCAAGGTACAGCGCCATCGGCTGCAAAAAAGGACTTCATATTGTTTCCGGATGCTTTTGAAAAAGCCATCCCAGTCATAAAAACAATGACCATAAAAAGAACGATCGCAAGTATATCGATTGTGCTCATCAGATTTTTCTGGATTTAGTTCGTTAGCATTTTTTAACAATACAAATGAAGTGTTTTGTATTTGTTCACCAAAGAAAAATCCGGAAAACACATTCATTTATTTACGGAAACGTTTCCGAAACAAATCACGCAAAACCTGAATACAACCACACTGCAGACGCAGTTATAACTAGTCAGTGAATACACATTAAACAAATACAATTCCGATAATAGAAAATATTTTTTCCGAAAATAAATGTTATTATTCCGAAATTATATCTCATATTTGTTAAAAACAATTCGTAAAATGAAGCACATAACCATTAAGGAAGTTGCAGAAGAACTTGGCGTTTCAATTTCTACTGTCTCACGGGCTTTAAACGACAAATATGATATCAAACAGGCTACCAAGGATAAGATTGTAGCTAAGGCTAAAGAAATGGGTTATGCTCCAAATCCAATTGCCCAAAAATTGCAACAGAAAAAAAGCAACAATATAGGCGTTGTAGTTCCAGAGTTCAGAAATGCATTCTTCCCAGACGTAATTACAGGCATACAAGATATCATGCTACCACTGGGCTACCAGGTCCTTATTATGCAATCAAACGAAAGTGCTGAAACTGAGCTCTCCAATGTCAAAACCCTCTATAACAACATGGTTGATGGCCTAATCATTTCTTTCAGCTCGGAAACTCAAAAAACAAGTTATTATAAAAGTATCATAGAGCAAGGATTCCCAATAGTCCAGTTTAATCGGGTAATTGACAAACTAAATACTTCAAAAGTTGTATTTGATGATTATGCCTGGGCCTTTATGGCAACTGAACATTTGATACTCCAAGGGTATAAGAATATTATTCACTTAAAAGGCCCTAAACACCTTACATTTTCAATCTCCAGAGCAAAAGGTTTTGAGGACGCAATGAAAAAGCACAAGCTTTTTAAAGGAGTCGAGTATTTTTATGATTCTGGAGTCACTATTGAAAGTGGCAAAAGAGTAATGAAATCAATTATTGCCGAAGACAAAGTTCCTGATGCTATTTTTGCTGTTACGGATCCAGTCGCCCTTGGTGCGATGATTGTCATGAAAGAGCATGATATCCAAATCCCCAAACAGGTTGGCGTAGTTGGTTTTTCCGAATCTCGCTTATCAGAAGTGATCCAGCCTTCCTTAACCACTATTAAACAACCTACTTATGAAATGGGGCAAGCCGCAGCTAAGCTGTTAATTCAAGAAATTGAAACAAACATCTCAATTCCACACAAAGTCAAATTGAGTGGTAGTTTCAAGATAAAGCAATCGTCTGTTCGTATACATTAAAAGTATGTTCGTAAAAAACGCCTTAATGTCCACATGCATTACTGTTTCGTTTTCATAGAAATATTCCAGTTGTTGGCGACTCTTCTTTTAAAGAGAAAAGTACTTCTGGAAAGCGTGTTTAACCACAAGAGTACCGGAGGGGGGGGGGGCAATCCCCTCTCCCTTCAAAAATTAAGGCTGACTTATGCCAACCTTAATTAAACTATCTTTTCGCATACTTCAACTTCAATTATTCCAATTTAAAATAAACCGGTACTGTATACGCCACTTTTATAGCTTGCCCCCTCTGTTTTCCTGGCTTCCATTTGGGCATAGCCTTGATAATGCGTATAGCCTCAGCATCCAATTCCGGCGATACACCTCTTACAACTTTAACGTCTGTCACACTGCCGTCAACATCGATACTAAAACTAATGTATACCGTTCCGCTAATACCATACTCCCGCGCCTTCAAGGGATAATTCAGGTTATTGGCAATAAAGGATTTTAGAGCCTTGTCACCTCCTGGATACTCAGGCATCTCCTCCACCAAAATAAACAAACTTACATCCTCTTCTCCCTCCTCAAAATCCATCGATACAATTTCAAGATCACACTCAGCGTCTTCGATACTCAATTCTTCATCCAGTTCAATAGCATCATCAGTAATGTTTAAAATATCGCCTGATGTTACAGGTGGTGCTTTTAAACTTCTATCGGTATTTTTTGTGGAATATTCAGCCTTTGGATCAATCGCCACAAAGGAGGTAAATTCAGTTAACAGGTTATACTTTTTTCCAAGCGTTATAATTTCATTTCTCAGAGCTGAGTCTGAACTTACTCCTCTGTAGTCTGATAACAAACGTATCTTCTCCCTTGCCCACAGGTATTTTAGTGCTTTGTCACCATTACCTTTGGGGGGATCAATTGTAATAAGCTGGTTAATCTCCTTTTCACCTGTCATACCTTTGATACGTAACGTGCCTTTTCCTTTTCCTTTATACTTTCCTGATATGATCAAAGGACGCCCGGCAAGCAGATCAGGTACATTTTTAGGCAGAACATCATAAAATTCAAGCCCCTCAGTTGTATAGCTGATGTTCGTCATTAATGGCTGCGACACATAGCGGATAAAACGCTGGCGTACAGGAGCTGCTTCCTCCCTGTTCATCACAAAGAAAGGTTCGCCGTATCCGACATGAGCCATACCTTCGATCAGATGCCTGTTCACCCCCTTACCTATACCAAATGCATAGAAGTTAGCTTCACCCATTTTGTTTCTTATCAAATCAAAGGTGGCCTTTTCAACTGTAACATAACCGTCGGTAAGAATCAGAAATGATGTTGAGAAATTTTCATTGCGTTTCATTTGAAGAGCTTTGTTTAAGGCAGATAAAAGCTCGGTCCCTCCTCCACCCTGTCGACGTTCAATAAACCTGATGGCTTTATCAATATTGCCCTGTGTGGCCTTAACCGATACTTCTGCGAACATTTCTGAACCACCTGCAAAACATATAATGTTAAACACATCTGTCAATTTTAAATGACCCAGCAATTCCTTCATCATTTGTTTAGATACATCCAGAGGAAAACCGTTCATTGAGCCAGACACATCAACAATAAATACATATTCACGGGGCGGGATAGCTTCGGGAACTATTCGAACAGGTGGCTGAACCATGGCTAAGAAATAGTTCTCTTCGTCGGCCCCTTCATACACTAACACTCCTGTCTCTATGGCACCTCCACTTAAGGAATACTTCATTACAAAGTCGCATAGCCTGCCATCATTATCCGTCATCCTCAGCTGAGCCGATGATCTGCTTTCGTATTCTATCTTGTTGGGATGTGTAGCGCATTGCATTTGTTTTATGGGTATATAGGTTGATAAGCCAAGTTCTAAGTTGAACTCAGGATTAAACCCGACTTCTGCCTGAAGGTATGGGTTAATTATCCAACTTTCTATTGCATGGCTTTGTAATTCATCCTTACTTACATAGCGTGGACCAACAACAGTTGGATAAACAAACTCATACACCTGATCAACAGGTACCAGTAACTCAGTATAATGCATATCAACCTCCATTGTGGTTCCAGGCCTTATATTAGCAACACTCATCTTAAATACATTCGGTCGCTCTTCTTCCAGTAAAGATGCATTTTGTCCTTTCTTTTTGGCGTTCCGATACATTGTTCGGGCCTTTCCTTTTTCTTCAACAACTGCACGAATTTCGCGCTCCCCCACCCTCATCACCATATCATATACTGCAGCTCTTGATGAAGCAGGAAAGACGTATAATGCCTCCAAGGTCGAAGCACTTGTATTCGTATATACCTGCTTAACCTGCACATCAGCAATAACACCAGAGATATTCACCTTTACAGCGGTTGATTCCAGCAAAAAAGAAGACTGCTCTTTATCTTCTGATAGCACGATAAAATATGGTGATTCATTCTTACAACTATTAGTCTGAGTATTTTGAGCATGAACCAACCAGTGAGGCATCAGCATAAACACTGATAGCATTAATCCTATTCCAATACGTTTTGACTTCATATTAAACGGTTTAAGTTAAACATGATTATCTATAATCAACAGCTGTACCAGGAAGCAAAACAACTCTTATTGAAATACACTTAAAACACTATACAAAGCTGCTATTGTGAACTTTACAGAACACCAAATAACCACATGTATAAATAAAACAAGAAATGAATCCTTATTCCTATCCGCCCATGTGGGTGCTTATAAACGAATACCAAAGTAGTCCAACGCTTGTTGAACAGTATAATACAGCCCCAAAAAAAGCCCATCCATATCCACCTCTTATTTATCAAATACATATGCGTTGTTTAGCTAAAAAAGTTAATTTAGTATTCACTAATCGGAATAAACAATCTTGCCATGGCCGGTTAAATCAGGAAGGTATAATGGATGGAATAGCAAGATTATCATTAAAATACCACAGCTTTGTGCAGTATGTAAATACTATAAATGGACCAATTATCATTAAGGAACAGTATACACCGGTGCTTCAGTGAGCAAGCATGATGCACTTATGAAATAAGATTATTCGTTGAAAAACCGGTATTTAAAAACAAGCGGGCATAAAGGTCAGAAACCTGATGTTACATTTCTTAAGCCTGAATATACACTTACTCAGAACTTAAAATAGAAGAAGATGAACAAAATATTAGAGATAATCTACGAAAGGACAAAACCTGCAGGTGATATTTCGATGCATTAGCGCCCAGTGTTAGCACTATGGACGAGTCAACCTCATCGAGATCCCCATTTTCCAATTGACAACCAGAACATATCAATAATTCCAATACTATGAAAAGACTAATTTTAATAGCTCTTGTTTTTACAGGAAGTTTAACAGGATTGAAAGCAAGTGACTTAAACAATGAGATAATCGAGCTCGCAAATATCTATAGAAACTTTATGTTTCGTAACAATCCTACTAATGCAACTTTTGAGCAGCTATCAAAGACGAATTCAATCGAGCTGACCACCTCGACAAAATTTATAAAAGAAACTATTACAACCGATAACAAACTAGTTTCTTCAGATTTCCTGAAATTACCCGACGAAGCTACCTTGAAGTATATTTATATTATCAGGAAAGTGAATTTGAATATAAGAGATGATCAAGCCAAAGACAATAACGAGTTAATAGACGAACTCACAAACACTGAAATTCAGCGTCATGAATTAATTGACAGCTACTATGATATGTTATTTAGTGGAGTTGCCAATAAAAACAGACCTTTCGACCTATCTGAAGTTGACTTTCAATTAAACGACTATGATTTACAGGATGATACTGAAAAAGCCATTTTCTTCTTTAAGGCAATGGACTTATGTGGTAAAGTGATTTGGGGATACATGAATATTGTGAGACCACCAAACTATAAAAAAGCTATGTCTTTTATTGAGAAATATCCGAAGTTTAATGGTCAACCTTATTATCAATATTTAGATTTTAGCTTTCCGGACTTCGAAATGCAAATGGTGAAAGATAAAGATAAGGAAAGCTATAAATCATACTACCTGAATAAGTACTATGACACTTTACTATCCCATTTGACCTGTTTAAGTCAAAAGAAAAAATACAAAAAGGAACGAACCAATCTTCTACTCGGCTCAATATTGAAAGAGGAGAATTATTATAAATATTCTAAGAAAAAGAAAATACTTGAATCTCTATTTACAACGGTAGATAGATAATACACCATACAAGCTTTATAAAGCACAGCCTTTAAAAGTGCCAATTATGGCTTTAAAATACAAACCAAAACAGCAAGGCTCCTCAGTAACAATTAATAATATAGAATTATGGATTGTCCCAGATGTAAATCACTATTAATAAAAGATACAGTAAAAGATCTGAATACAGGTTTTGAAGTAGATACCTGCCCTTCATGCGGAGGAACATGGTTTGATAAAAACGAATTATCTCAAATTGATAAAGTCATTGAACCAACATTTTTAGAGATAAGACATATACCGGGTAAAAAAGATCAGATAGAACCGCTGAACTGTCCATCATGTAAAACCTCTCCTGCCCTCCATAAGTCGGAACATTACAGAGATAAAAAGGTCATCATCGACCATTGTCCTTCCTGCAAAGGAATATGGCTCGATAAAGGTGAATTAGAAGCCATTAGAAAGGAAAATTGGCTGATCACCATTGGTAAAATATTTAATTGGTTGATTGGAAAGGAATAAATCGCACCCGCTAACCTAATTACGCATAAAATATCATATTCAATGAAAAAACAAGTTTTAATAGTCCTCGGACTGATTGTGTATTTATCAAGCTTTGCTCAAACACCCTTTCTGACTGAAAAGAAAAACATAAAGGAAGTAAGAGAAATTGAAAACCAATTACAGTCTGTTTTTATTGGTTTTGACACCACAAGAGTGCAACAAGATTACTTTCCGGGAGCTGTAAAGGACAAAGATTATTACCCGATTAAATTCAAACGGACCAATGATGATTTTTTTCCTGAGCTTTTTGTTCATTACTATTATGATGAGAATGATTCATCTGTTGTTTGTGCTTCTTATGACTGGGAGATCATGAATTATGTGCAAAACATCTTTACTGATGGTCACCGGTTTGAGACAGAACAAAAAAGAAAAAAGGAATACCTGAAAAAGTACAAAGAAGTAAAGAAGGATGTGATCAACAGCCTTGGTGAACCCGATAAAATTGATGAGTCCAAAGGTGATGAGGGTTACTTCTATAAGTTAGAGTGGTTTAAGGAAGATATTGATGTTCTGATATTGTTTTCATTCTCTACAAAACTAAAAGCAATGGGGCCTGCTAAGTTTGGTTCATACAGAATAAGGCTAAAGCTTGAATACAAATAAAATAATCGCAGTAACTAAATATATATAACATGACTATTAAAACGCACATTGATTTTAAGGAGTATGTAAAACTGATGTACATATTGACTTACAGAAAAGGTGCATTTATTTTCACTGGTCTATTGGGAGTCTTTTTATTCACCATATCAATGCTCTATTTTACAGGAAGCCTTGAAACCGACACACCTCCCGCGATGGCAATTACCATGAGTATCATTTTTTTATTCCTACTACCATTCTCCGTCTATTTTGGTGCAAAAAAGAACTACTATTCCCATGGCAGGTTACAGGAAGAAATAAGCTATGAGATCACAGAAGACCTCATAGCTATAAAGGGAGAAACATTCACTACTGAAATGAGCTGGGATAAAACCTATAGAGTTCTTGAACTTAAGAACTGGCTATTGATCTATGAAAACAAAATGATGGCCAACATCATTCCTAAAAGATCCATTGATAACATGGATAAGCTGCGGGGCATTATTCGAAATCAATCTATCAAACAGAAACTTAAAAGATCATAGGCTCTACCTCTGACCTGATTTAAGGATGTCATCTATCATTTGCACAGTGGAAGTATAGATGACATCTTTTTTTTCGCTCAATTAGTTACAAACAGGTACCGTAAAAGTAAAGGCAGAACCTTGCCCTTCCATACTTTCAACCTTAATTTCTCCTCCGTTCTTGCGAACAAAATCTTGGCACAAGATTAAACCCAGACCTGTTCCTGACTCATTGTCTGTTCCCTGGCTTGTCGTATTCACATTTATTTTAAACAAATCTTCAATGAGCCCCTCCGGTATACCTACGCCATTGTCTGTTACCGAGATAGCAAGATATCTTTTGTTATTCTGTCCTTCGAGCAGCTCTGAACTTATGATGACCTTCCCTTTCTTGTGAGTGAATTTCACCGCATTTGACAACAGGTTGCGCAACACCGTGTTCATTGTCTCCTTATCCGCATAGATATGTGCATGGGTATCAATATCAGTAATTATTGAGATTTCCTTTTTCCTAATGCTGCTTTCCAGTATCTCGATTCCGTCTTCAATAAAGTCTTTTGCATTAATAACAGTCGGGCGGTACTCAATACGGCCCGAACGACTTCTCGTCCAGGTCAACAAGTTTTCAAGCAACTTATAGGTTGTCTCAAGATCACGGTTGATGTGAGAGATCAGTTCCAGCTTGGTTTTTTCATCATATTCCTGGTAATTTGAAACCAATAGATCACTCAGGCCAAACAAGGCATGAAACGGACCTTTAAGGTCGTGTGCAATAATGGAGAAAAATTTGTCCTTCTCAACATTTGTCTGTTTTAGCTCCTGTTCAATGGTTTTCAGCTTAGTAATATCAGTTATAACCGATATAATACCATCACTATCATCCATTCCATTGTAATAGGATGATTTGATAAGTACATTGATCAGCAGTCCATCTTTTTTTCTAAAGATAGTTTCCTGAAAAATAGATTTACCACTTAAAAGCTTCCTATTTATCCTTTTGCCTACCGCTATAAACTCTTCATAAGACGTGTAAAACATTGATGTATCCTTATTGAGCAATTCATCATTGGTATAACCCAATAAATTGCACAAATAATTATTGGAGAAAATGGTGTGACGATTTTTATTATGCATGATGCCAACCTGAGCCGTGTCAAATATGGTTCTAAGCTTGTTTTCACTCTCCAATAGTTTAAGTTCAGCCTCCCGCTCTTTGGTAATATCATGCACCATACCCAGCAAATAGTATGGGGTTCCATTGCCATCAAATTTAAACTCCCCTATTTCGTGTATGTGCTTATATATACCGGCTGGTGTTTTAATACGGTATTTCATGTCATATGAACCATCGCCATTTTGAGCCTTGTCCTGGATAGCCATTACTCTTTCCCGGTCTTCAGGACAAACCACATCAAGAAAATCCCGACGCGTATGACGCGGCCTTTTAATCTGATAAATTTTATAATATTCATCTGATCCACTGGCATGCTTATCTCCGAGATACAATTCAAAATAACCAATGGAAGCTAATGACTGTGCCTTAATTAATTTGTTACTCAGTGACCTGAGTTCCAGCTCTTGCTTCTTTCTAACGGAAATATCCCGCCATATTGAATAGGAATATTCTTCTCCATTGACCACAAATCTGGTAATGGCAACATTAGCCCATTTCTCTTTTCCGCTTTTTGTCTTAAATAACCAGTCAAAACTCCATCGCCCCATTTTGAAAGCCAATTGGGTATAGTGGGATGCCTTGTCCTTAGAGAGTTGCCCATCGGGCTGATACATTGGCGAAACATCCTCGGGGCGATGATTGAGTAATTCCTCTTTCGATCCATATTCGAGTATATCAACGGCAGCCTGGTTACAGGCAATGGCCTTACGGTCTTTCCTCAATATAACAGCATCATAGGATTCTTCAAATAAGGCACGGTAATGACTCTCTTTAGCCTCAATTTTCTTCTTTTCTTCTATCAAGGCCTGCTGATAAGTTATACGTGGAGTGATATCAACCAATTGCGTATTCAAATACAATGGCTGATTGTCTACACCCCTGACTACCGTCACATATAGATTAGCCCAAATGGTTTGACCTGCTTTTGTGATGTACCTTTTTTCAAGGTGATAATACTTAATTTCATCATTTAACAATTGCTGCAGTGCTTTCTGATTGGTTTCCAGGTCATCGGGATGTGTTATCTCCCGAAAGTTCATACATAGCAAATCCTTTTCACTATAACCCAACATCTTACATGCAGCATCATTAACATTTATGAAAACACCTTCTAATGAGGCCAGTACGATTCCAACCCCCGAATATTTGAAGGTATCCTTAAAGGTTTGCTCACTTATCTCCAGGGCAATAGAAGCTTCCTTTTGCCTGGTTATATTCCTTGAGGTACCCATGATCGAATGTGGTTTACCATCGGGTCCTTTAATGATAGACATGGACTCCTGGGTCCAGATGTAACTCTTATCTTTTTTCTGAAGCTTTACATCAAAGGCCATTGGTTCCCACCCCAAGGGATTTCCATGCTCTATATCACTAAGCCTTGCTTTGATGGTACTCTCCATTAAGTTCTTATCATCACCATGATGAAAAGAATGCACCGCATTCATATCCATTGTCTCTTCAACAGTATAACCGGTCAGGTTATACACTGACGGGCTCACATGTGTAACGTTCATCTCGAGATCCGAAGTCCAGAGAGTATCACTGATGTGGTCATTGATCAACTTATACTGCTCCTGACTTTCCTTGAGGGCCAGTTCTACTTCCTTTTGCTTGCTTATATCACGTGAGCTGCCCATTATCATAGCAGGTTGACCATTCTCACCTTTAATAAAAACCACAGACAGCTGCGCCCATATATAGCTTTTATCCTTTTTAAGCAATTTAAATTCCTCTACAAATGGCTCCCAACCCATGGGATTACCTTGTCTGATCTGGCTTAGTTTTCCATTTAATACTTCATAGGCTTTTCCAAGGTGATCAGGATGAAAAGTATCTTCGGGCGACAATGTTAAGGCTTCTTCAACGGTATAGCCGCGAAAATTATAGATGGACGGGCTTATGTATGTACAGTTAAGATTAAGGTCATAGGTCCATACAGTATCACTTATGTTATCTGCAATAAATTTGTATTGCTCCCGGTTTTGCACTAAAGCCTGTTCGGCTATTATCTGCCTGGTGATATCTCTTGATGTTCCGGCAATCATCTGGGGCCTTCCGTCGTCTCCTTCAATTACTCTGCCATAGGCTTCCATCCAGACATCAGCATCTTCTTTTCTATAATTAAGGATAAAATCAAATGGTTTCCACCCCTCCTGATCACCCCGGGCAATTTGCTGCAATTTCCTATCAATGACTTCCTTAACCTGTGGATAATTACTGGAGCCAACAGCTTCTTCCAGACTTAAAGTCAAAGCTTCTTCAACAGTGATTCCCCGCTGGGCCATAACTGATGGACTTACATATGTAAATTGTTCATTCAGGTCAAAGGACCATATGACATCAACCAGGTTATCGTTAATTATCTTGTAATGCTTCTGACTTTCCTTTAGTGCTAATTCCGTTTGTTTCTGACGGGTAATATCATCAATGGTCAGAAGAGTATAGTCAATACCTTCAAGGGTAACAATAGAGGTGGAAATAAGCAGGTCGAGTTTTACATCCCTGTCATCGCGCCTGACTATTAAAGATCCTTCTTCTCGTATATGACTTTTACCTGTTTCAAAAGTATCCCTTACACAGTTGCGTAAAGGACAATGGTGACAATTGAGCCCAAACCCACAAACTACTTTTTCCTCGCTCCATGCATTATTACAGTTAAAGACCTCTCCAGTCAAACGATTGAGAACCTCTTCTTTTCTTTTACCGATAAAATCAAGGCCAGTCCTGTTAATATTAACAACTTTCCCCTCATCATTAATCAAAACCAATAAGACCATTGCGTTTTCAAAAATGGCACTTAGTTCTGCTGAAAATTTAACTGAATTCGATCCCTTAAGTAATCCTGATTGCATACAATTCCTTTACTTATAGACAGTTTAAATCCCAATTGGAGGGACACAGATCTTATTATTCAACTTTAACAGATTTAAAAAGACTAGCCTCAATCAGACTATGATGCACAAACCTGCTTTTTAGAGGTGCGAAACAACGAAGACAATCGGCAAGTAAGTCATCTAAGCAACAGGCTGACATATTGATGAAGTTCTTAACCAGCTGCCAATGACCCGATCATTCGTGTCGTATTACTTGTTTTTGCGCCAGGATCAATTTCAACCAGTCATCGGGATAGGCTACCTCAAACTTCTTAATTGAACCGTTTAAATTGATCATCAATCCATTATGGCACAAGCCAAATTTCTTTTGCAATGACACCTGAACGATTCTATTCAGATGATAGAATTGTTGCTCGCCTGTCTTATTGGACGAAAAAATTAAACGCTGATTGGTTAAACATAGTTTACCAATTCCATTGACCTTATCAGTGCTGTCAGCATAACCTTCCACTACAATTTCTTCTTCTGCATTCAGTTGAATAATAATTGACATTACTTTCCGCTCATGCTTTCTTCTGAATAGGTAGAGTAAAACCATTGAGAAAGAACTCAAAACCATAAGCAGCGACATTCCAGCCATCATTGGGTCAGAGTCAAAATCATTCATTGCGATAATTACAATGCCAATTACGATCATCAGCATAAAAACAGCCAGTATTAAGTTTAAGCCCATCTTCCTCATTACACACATATCTAATTGTAGTTTTTCTCTTTATACTTCTTCTTAATGTGACAAACAGACAGTATCATCAATAAGTAACTCATCCAAGAACAAGCGAATGTTATACCCGTTCAAACACAATAACATCTCCGGCACTTTTTTATTTGTTCCGGCAAATTTTTAATATAAGGCCGAAGATGTTATCCATTAATATCTTTCAGGGTGCTTAATCATTTCACATGTCATGCAGTACGAAAAAGCATGGAACCATATAATATCCAATACCTCTCTTGCCCGTGAGAACTTACTTCTTCTGCAAACTGTAATTCATTAAGCTTACTCCACATTCTTCTGTTTATATGGTAGTATAAACAGGTCCACACTATTGTGAGCTACAATAATACAGTATAGGTGCAAAAGCTTCAGTCCCAATGTTTTTTTATTCGTACCAATATAAATTGGCACAAATAAAAAATTGATACCCACGCTTACAAAGTGCTGATTTTATGTCTATTAAATAATTTACAAATGGTACCATGTCCATGTACCATAAGTACCCGCTGAGGAACTCACAACTATATGGTTTTTATGTAATCTGAAGGCGTTTGTCCGGTGTGTTTCTTAAAAATCCGGTTAAAGGTAGTCTTCGAATTAAACCCTGATTCTTCTGCTAAATGATATAAGGTATGCTGCTTGTGACGCCCTTCCTTTAGCAGGCGTTTGACCTCCTTAATGCGATATTCATTGACAACGTCGGAAAAGGATTTCCTGAATTCGGAATTGAAGACCTGTACAATTTGCTTATAGTTAAGACCTGTTGCTTCAACCACGTCAATCATTTTAAGGTCGGCCTTTAAATAAGGCCTGCGATTATTAAAGTAATCCATTAGTACTTTGTAATCTCCATTCTTATCTTCTTGTTCAGGATGATCAGTATTATGAGGCTTAGCTGTGACACTTAATGACAAGTCCTCTTCCATGCCAAATAATTGTGGCTTGTTAATTGAAAAAATAGCCAGCAAGTATATTAGTAATGTCAGACCAAAGTAAAAGACTTTAAACGGATCAAAACCCAATGGAAAACGAATCATGATCAATACTGAGCTCGCAGTACCATATATCCATAGAATGACATTCAGCGTCAGGAATAACTTTAGCCACTTTACACCTGACAATTGAGATTCGGATAATTTTGTTTTTCTGAAATATTGAAAATGTGCAAGACTTCTCCATGAAACAATTGAATAGAACATTCCCTGAACAATTACAATGATACTCACAATATATTGCATAATGTCAAACCACCTGGGGACACCTGCTTTAAGAATGATGGTTTTAGCTTCTGCACTCTGAAAATAAAACGGGGCAAACGCAATCATGTAGGCCAGGAATGGAATATAATGTAACAGAGCTGAGGTGATTGTTAGCCTGTTCCTGTAGAGATAAGTCCTGATATATAAATAAACCAATGGAAAAAACAACAACATCATCCCACTGGCTAAGCCATAAATATGTGGGAATCTAAATACAAATTCTTTTGATCCCAGGGCATAAGAAATAACGATAAATGACCAGACTAAAACCAAAGAACCAAGTACCCTGTTAGCATAAAGATTGTGAGGGTAAAACATCAAATACATGGATATCAAAATAGCAAAGGCTCCCCCGCACATGAGAATCAAGTTATAAATATTTTCAATCTGCATACCTTACTATTATAAATGATAAGGCAAAATTAATGTTTTTTGTCAATCTCATACTTTTGCTCCCTTGCCATCATTCTTTTTCTCAATAAACAAAGCTATCAACAACTTGCATTTAATTATCAATGCCATAAGCTCTGTTGAATCAAAACGCTTATTTTAGCCAACTCACAAAATGTAGACGGTCAAACAATGAAGAGAAGACGAATTCATTATTATAAGCGACCTTTTTACATATCCTCAATACAGCTACAAGCCACAAAACATCATACTTAAGGGTTAGTGTCAATAGTGATTCCAAGTGCTCTGGTCCACCTATTTTGAATAGGTTTAAATTACCCCTGATACTTTCGGTTAATATTAGATATGTTAATTTTGAAAATACAGCCATCATGCCTGGCACCTACTTTAATTCTAATCTATTCCTGTTAACGAATGGGACTTAGCAGGTAAAGCTGTGCTCAACAAGACATTAGTTAATGAATACTGACATGGCATTAGCCCTTACGCCATACAAAGCACTTGTCAATGGTGTTAAAGCCTGGCTTAAATTCTAACCCTTTTATCAAAACAATCCAATGAGACAATTACTAACCATCCTGGCATTAGCATCAATATTGGCTTTTAAATCAGATAAAAATGAGGTTGTTTTCAAGTATCCCAAATTGAAAGACAAAGAGATTGTAATGAAAACAAGCGCATTTGAAAAATTCAGGAAAGAATGGAGAGGAAAAGATTATTATTATTTGTGCGACAAAGGGCACAATGGAATGGTATGTTCAGTTTTATTTTATAAGTTGAATGAGGAGGAGAAAATGATGTACGTCGATTTAGCAAGAGCAATGATTGGTAAAGAATGTCCGGAAATATCCCCTGCATTTCCTTTAGCTTACTTTACTAATTACTCAAATTTAAAAAAATATGAGACCAATATTAGTAAATGGGGAAATAAAGGAGATGACTTTATGTTTAGTCATGCTGACATTAAGGACTTTAATGGTACTCAAATAAACCAAAAACACATGTATGCCTATGCTATGATGAGTAATGATTTATTTGTTCATATTCATCTGTCTAAAACCTTTTGTACAAAAAACGATTCAATAGTCATGGCTAAAACTCTTAACAGCCTCCATATCAGAAAATAACACAGACCTGAACTTATCTTGTCAAATAGAACCTCATATGGAAATACTGATAATCATTCTACTACTATTTTTCACTATTCTTCTGGGACTGCCCCTATTAGTGACCATACTAAGAGCAAAGGCGCAGGGTGCAAACATATCTTTTAAACAGGCATTGGGCTTGAATTTCAGGAAGACAAACAAGAAAAATCTGTTTAAAGCTCTTGCATTGACACAAAATAATAAGCTTGACCTGGAACTGGTTGACCTTGAAGCTCACCTTTTAGCAGGAGGTAACACATATAAAGTTATACAAACCCTCATTAAGCACCAGGACAAAAAAGACTTTACTTTTCAAATGCTTACCGCCCTGGATCTAGCTGGTAAAGATATTGAAGATGCGGTCCTGAAAACAACAGAGATTCATACCCTGAGCATCAACGACCTGGATTTTAAATCTTTCAAGATAAACCTATGGGCTGAATACAAACATGGTATGGCAGCCGCTTTTGGGGCTTTTGATGAACAAAACAACAGCATCGAAGAAAAGGTTAAAGAAAAGCTGACTGCTGTTGCCAGGGACTGGACCTCTACAGATACCATCGCATCGCAGAATTTTATACGAAATAACATATTGAATACCGAGTACTGGGAAAGGGTATTGGGTGTTCAATTGATTCAACAAAAACTCATCCTGAAGAAATAACTGTCCCTTTAATAGTATGCCTAAAAATATATACGGGTTATGTAAGCCAATCACAACTTTTGCTATCTGCTAAGCCTATAATTTTTGGGATTGGAACAATAGCATACAAATAGATATTTCAGACGATTAATACATCAGACCAATAGCTTAACAATAATATAAAATGGAAAAATCAAAATCAGGCTCACCAATTTATAGGTATAATGAGTCAAACAAGAATGAATTTGAAGGAGCTTCCGGTGAAATGTCAATAGATGAAATTTCAGATCATATTGAGAAACACGTTGGCCAAATTCATATGGTATTTCATGAAATAATATCTGAACAGGTTCATATTGATGTGCACTGGGTTAAACCAACAAAAGAAAGGCCTTTTCATACATTAATTACATCAGGAATGAGCGACAAAGCGATGAATACTCCTGAAGGAGTTGAAAATTATGATTTCGCTGAATTAAGCATCTGCTTGCCTGAAGAATGGAAAATATCAGAAGAAGACTTTAATGATGAAAGAAATTACTGGCCAATAAGATGGTTGAAATACCTTGCCAGGTTCCCCCATGAATATAATACATGGTTAAGCTATGGTCACACGATACCAAATGGAGATCCAGCCGAACCATTCTCTGATAATACAAAACTAAATACGATGCTATTGCTACCAACAATCGTATTTAATGAAGAATTTCACACGCTCGAACTTGCCACTAAGTCAATAAATTTTTATACACTAATTCCTATTTATAATGAAGAACTTAAGTTGAAAATGAACAAGGGAGTAGAAGCCTTATTTGATGGTTTTGATAAATTCGGCGTAAATGATATTGTCCATACCGACAGACCTAATACCGCTAAAAAGAAAAAATTCCTCGGTCTATTCTGAAATTAACCAATCTGTGAGATATCATCAAGTAAACCGGGCATAGATGGTATTTGGGTGTTTATCTCTTTCGGACATAAGAAAAACAGGAATTAAATTTTATTGGCGACTCCATTTTCCAATTTGCAGCTAATACAGAAGCGCACATTTATAATGCATACAATCAAAATATATTTACTCATCTTTCTTGTCTAATGCCAGGCAAATTGCACTATGACAGATGAGCAAAAAATTGACAAATTCCTATACTCCGGTGAACTGTATATACAGGAAAATATTTATGAGGGAATAACTGGCTATGATGAAGACTTTCAAATTTCTTATGGAAAGATTAAAGTTAACGACGAGCCATGAAAGCTATAATTGTATTATCATTTTCGTGCGTTTAACCATTAAAAACCTAATATACTAAATACATGTACGTAGATTTTCAAAACTTTATCATTAAGGAGCAGGCCGAAGAGGTCGCAAAAATATTGAATGACAATGACATTAATGTCATAGTTAAAGAGGTTAAACCAAATGTTGATATCACATTTAGTAATACACACTCACTTAATTACTGGATTCGAATTCCTAAAGGTCAGGTGAAATTAGCAGAATCAATATTGAATAAAGGAACAAACTCAATAAAAGTACCCGAAGGACACTATTTTTTGGAGTTTACGGACGATGAGTTGACTGAAGTGGTGAAAAACTATTACGATTGGAATAAGACCGATTATCAATACGCCAGAATACTACTTGATGAACGGGGAATTAAGTATAGTGAAGAAAAAATAGCAGAATTTAAGAATGCCAGCCTGGAAGAACTAAGAGCACCTGAAAATGGTAAGTCAAGCTGGATCATTGCGGGTTTTATAACCGCATTTATGGGTGGGCTCTTAGGTGTTATCATGGGATGGAATTACTGGACGGAAATTAAGACGCTACCAAATGGCGAAAAAGTTCACCGGTTTAATGCCCCGACCCGTCAGAAAGGTAAACTAATGATGATCATTGGCCTTGTTGTTATTGTTCTGGCCATTACCGGCAGAATTCTTACATTATAACTCAGAGACTGTAATACTATATAAGAATAACTCACAATGGTAAACATTAAGCATATTCATCCTGTATGCATACAGTCAGTTACACTATTTATAATTATTACATTGAATACCTTAAAAAAATACCAGCTAAAAAAATGAACGATTGGCAAACCATAATCACATTCACCCAACCACACGATGCCCATTTTGCAAAAGTATTACTTGAATCAGCTGGAATCGAAACAATAATTCGCGATGAACTTACAGCGCAAGTCAACAACTTTTATTCAAACGCGATTGGTGGTGTCAAGCTTGATGTAAAAGAAAGTGACTCATCAGCCGCCATTGCCACTCTTAAGGAAGGTGGTTATATTAATAAAACGAAACAGACCCAACACCAAAATGTTGAAATAATTGAACTAAACGAAAATACAGACAGAAGCATTTGTCCTTTTTGTAGTTCCGACAACATTTATAAGAAAAAAGTTGTTAACCCCTTAGTGCTTGTGGCATACCTGCTATTAGGTGCATTTTTCCCTATTTTTAAGCGCAACTATATCTGTTATGACTGTGATAAAGAATGGAAATTTCGGAAGAAATAAAAGAGTAGTGTTCGATTACACAGAAAACAGCCGGTAATTACAGCACAATAAAATACCATGAAATACAATGAAAAAATACAAGATTCTATTGATTCTGTTAGTATACTTTTTAAGTACAAATGCAGACGGCCAGGAGAGTAAAGAACCATTAAGAGTTGGTGTAATCGGCCTGACCCACACCCATGTTCATTGGATTTTTGGTAGCGAACCACGTGGGGATATAAAAATTGTTGGGATTGTAGAACCCAATGTAGAGCTGGCCAAACAATACGCTGCACAATATAAGTTTTCAATGGAAATGGTATACCCATCCATGGAAGCCATGTTAGAAAAAGTCAAACCTGAAGCTTTTACTGCCTTTGGAACAATCTACGAGCATTTAGAGGTGGTTGAGTTTGCCGCACCCAGGGGAATCCATGTGATGGTAGAAAAACCCCTTGCGGTAAGCATGGAACACGCTAAAAGAATGCAGGTTTTGGCTGAAAAGCATCACATTCATCTGTTAACCAATTACGAAACAACATGGTACCCAAGCACGCATAAAGCATACGATCTGGCTAAAAAAGAAAATGCCATTGGTGACATTCGAAAAATAATGGTACACGACGGACACAAAGGCCCTAAAAAGATAGGTGTTAATAAAGAATTTTTGGAGTGGCTGACAGATCCCGTTCAAAATGGCGGAGGTGCCGAAGTTGACTTTGGCTGTTATGGAGTCAATATACTGACATGGTTCATGGACGGGAAACGTCCCAATAGTGTAACTGCCGTTGCGCAACAGTTACAGGCGGAAAACAATCCTAAAGTAAATGATGAATCAATCATTATACTACAATACGACAGTGCTGTAGCAGTTATACAAGGATCATGGAACTGGCCTATTGGTCGAAAAGACATGGAAATTTATGGTGTCAATGGTGTTATATACGCCGATAATAAACATGACCTCCGTGTTCGTATTTCTCAAGGCTATGACGCCTTTGATGAAGACGTCATGCAATTAGAAGAACGCAAAGCTCCATTTGATGATCCTTTTGCCCTTTTAGCTGCTGTCATTAGAAACGAAATACAGCTGAAGGACTACGACTTAAATGCTTTGGACAATAACATGCTTGTTGTTGAAATTCTTGATGCAGCAAAAGAAAGCGCAGAACTGAATAGAACCATTTACCTCAAAAAATAAGACAATACCAGGCAGTAACAGATCAACTTTAACATTTCTTCCCTTAGTTATAACTACACCTTAGGTAAGGCTACAAAAGCCTGCCCTCGCTCTTCTTATATCTTCGCCGGCTCATTTTGCACCTTCTTATTTAACACTATAATTACCAAAGCACCACATAGTATACTTTCCCAAAAATAAACATCAAACTTGACCACATACCTGCCAACTTAGTACCTTACCGGGGTCTTCTTCGGGATCAACCTCGCCAGGAGCGAGGTTGATCCGAAGCGGTTCCGAAGAATTACCGAAGGAGCTCCGAAGAATTACCGAAGAATTACCGAAGCTGCATTGGTAAAAGCTAAATAAACGCTTACGTGATAAAAGTGAAGTTAGGACAGTGGTTTATTATATTATGTTTATTTATAAGAAGCGGTAATAATCTCATACAAAAATTGGTACCCGCCAGGAAATTACACACAATCCTTGGTTAAAAAATACATTCTGAAGAAAAAAATCAGTGTAACCTGTGGTTCCGGCAATTAAGAATTCAGAGGGAATTAATCTCAATAATTAATGTTCTTTTGCCGAAAGAATTAAAAAAGACTCAATTCAACAGAGCTACAAACCTTTATTATTCATCTTCTCAATAAATTGCTCTTTGCCAAACTTCTTTATATAGTCCTGGTTAGCCAATAGATCCTGTCCGTATTTCTTCCATCGTTCTGCAAACCGGCGGTATCCGGCACATGGATAGGTTTTACATTGATAACAAAATTCCAGCCCCTTTTTCTCAATGCAACACACATAAATGCCCTTGCATTTTCTTTCCTTACATCCCTTCTCCGCACCTTCACAGCGCCTTTTCTCGCGGATATATACAGGGCATCCCCCACAAAATATTCCACAGGGCGGCACAAATCCATCGTATTTTAAAGCATCAGTATCCATTTAAAAAATTCTTTATTCTGCTTCAGGTAATACAGTTAACCTGTCCAGGCTTATCACAAATCTACAAAAATATGCTTGCCTTTATGGAATTCGTCTGATTACTGCATCCCTTTTATAAAAATCTATGAAACACCTCATTCATGTATTATTCCTATTCAGCTTTATTGCTGCCAAGGCCCAATTGACCATACACGGCTATGTTATTGATGCAGAAACAAAACAAGCAATGCCCGGCACTACAATTGTTGAGGGTGGTACCACCAACGGCACAATAAGTGATATAGACGGGAAATTCAGGCTTTATTTATAAAAGTTACCATGATTACAATGAATCTAATATTTCATTAAGGTACTTTCTTGATTAAGCCCTTTAATCCCGCCCTAATGGGCGCTTTAATAAAATCACCGACATGGTTTACTACCATCTTTCACCAACATGCCATCTTTCTCTTTTTCAACACACAACAAACTCTAATACCCATATAGCACAGTTGAGCATCGGTAAATGGCACAGGGCTTGGATAAGAGATAACATGTTCCACTTAAACCTCACTATCATGTTGAAAAATATAATCATCAGAAGCCTGATACTGGCTGGTTTGTTACGAAGCCTGGTCATGTGCTCACAGACCATGCAAATGCCGGCGCCGGATATTGATGCCTTCCCTCAACTATCTGTTCAAAATGATTCCATCGATATTGAAATAGCATCCATGGACATTGGCATTAAAGTATTTGGCAATATCGCTATTACGTCCTACGACATCACATTCTATAATCCCTCCAATCGGGTGCTTGAAGGCGAATTAAACTTTCCATTAAAAGCCAACCAGGAGATTGTTGGTTTTTCAATGGATGTAGATGGCAAACTGCGCAAAGGCGTCGTGGTTGAAAAGCACAGGGGCAGGCAGGTATTTGAAACCATTGTCAGGGAAGGTATTGATCCCGGGCTGATCGAAAAAACAAGTGGTAATAACTTCAGGGCAAGGGTCTATCCAATTATGGCCAATGGCACAAAACGCATAGTCATCAGGTGCCAGGAAATACTTTCTATTTATAACAGCGATTACATTTATCAATTGCCCATGGGATTTCAAAGAGTGATTAAGGATTTCTCCATCAAAGCGGAAGTGGTAAAAGGGCACAAAAAACCGTCCATAATAACAAACGACTTCACTCACCTCAATTTCACTAAATGGGAAGAGTCATTTGTAGCTGAAGCAAGGCAAAAAACCATTTATGCATCGGGTTTGTTCGCCTTCTTATTACCCAACGCCGGCAAAAAAGAATTTGGTATCAGGTCGGATGACGGTCAATACTTCTATGCCACCGCCCCCATTGCCATGACAAGCAAAAACAAAGAGAAAGTCAGTCATATCCATCTACTTTGGGATGTATCGGGTTCAGGATCAAATAGAAATTCTGAGAAGGAGATAGATTTATTATCGGCCTATTTAAAATACCATGGAGACCTTAAAGTTTCGTTAACTCCCTTCAACCACGTCAAGCATCCTACAAGTGACTTTACCATTATCAACGGAGACATTTCAGACCTGGCGAGTGCCATAAAATCGCTTCGCTACGATGGCGGAAGTTGCCTTGAAAATATTCCGTTTGATGAGTTCAATACCGGGGAGATACTGCTGTTTAGCGATGGTCTGATAAACTTTGGCGAACTGTCCATTAAGCAATGTAAATCACCCTTAAACATCATCAATTCTTCATTAAAAGCCGATCATTCCTTAATGGAACACTTAGCCCTCAGTAATAAAGGTACCTATATCGACTTATCCGTTTTAGCATTGAATGATGCTCTTGTTATGCTCGAAAAGCAACAAATTACGGCCGAGGCAGATAACATGAATGATCATACCAGTGATGTAATTATTACTTTATCACCTAATAAGAAACACCTTGTCATGACAGGAAAAGTACATCACGAAGATGCACTACTTGCCATTAAGCTATACAGTGGCAGTAATGAACTTGAGCGTTATGAAATGGAGATTCCGGAAGAACAAAGCTATCATGATATCCCTGTGGCAAGAATATGGGCCTCTCAAAGGATAAATGTTTTATTACGGAATAAGCAGAAGCACAAAAACGATATTATTTCGTTGGCAACCAGGTATGGTGTGGTAAGCGATTACACCTCTCTGATGGTTCTGGAGCGTCTCGAAGATTATATTCGCTTTGAAGTTGAACCTCCTGCGGAATGGAAAGGTGAATATACAAGAATAAAGAAGCGTAAAAAAGATCTTCAATCCAGCAACAAAGATGACTATACCCAAACAATAAACACCTACATAAAAGATTATAAAGAATGGTGGAATACAACGTTTCCACAATCAAAAAGGTCTCCAAAAGGCAATACATCATTTCATGTTAGTGATCAAATGGATCTGGATGTTCCTATTACTCGACAGGAAGAAAACACACCACCACCACCCCCTCCTCCTGCAGAGACCAACATAGTTTCACTCATCATGATCGAAGATTCAGATATGGAGGAAGAGGCTTGCGATACACCTCCTGTAAGAAGCCGGGGCATGCAGGTTTATACCAATGCCATTCCATGGGACAGTACTGCAACATACATGACTGAAATTAGCAAACTAAAGGGGTCGGAGGCCTACCCCTATTATATCTCGGTGAAAGAAAAACATTTAAATCAACCTTCATTTTTTCTTGATATAGCTGCTTACCTATTTAAAATCAACAGAACGAAAGAAGGAGTTACCGTTATCACCAATATCGCAGAGCTACAGCTAGAAGATGCTGAAGTATTAAGGGTTGCAGGTCATAAATTAATAGAGCAGGATCAACTGGAAACAGGCATTCTAGTCTTCAAAAAAATCAAGGAGATAAGACCTGAAGAGCTACAGTCATACCGCGACCTGGCACTGGCCCTTGAAAAAGCCGGGCGACACCAGGATGCTGTCGACCTGATGATTGAAGCCCTTCATCAGCCAGAGCTTAGAGCGAACAGCGGCATTAAAGGAATCCTTCTAAACGAAATCAACAGCTTATTAAACAAACACCCCCAATTGATTGAGACGACACAGCTTCCTGATGGGTGGCGTTACAACATGCCTGTATCCATTCGAATAGTATTAAGCTGGAGTACCGATCATTCGGATGTTGACCTGTGGATTACAGAGCCTGGTGGCGAGCAGTGCATGTACAGTAATAACAGAACCTGCTTAGGTGGTCGCTTGTCGTATGATGTCACCAATGGCTACGGACCCGAAGAGTACCTGATTAAATCGGCCAGGCAGGGCCGTTACAAGATACAAGCCAATTACTTTGGCGACAGGCGACCTTCAATCACCGGCCCCATTACCTTGTATGCCGAGATATTTGAAAATTATGGTACCATGCAACAAACCAGCCGGCAAGTTGTATTGCAACTAAAGGAGCAAAAACAGGTTATTGACCTGGGTGAAGTGAGAGTGGATTGACCGGCTCCTGGTATCCCACCGCATCATTATGCTCTGCCCTGCGCAATTAAGACAACAAAACTACAGCCTGTTATTGACAACTCGCTTAGTAATGATTGTATCAATGTGCAGGAATTCTGACATCAGTAACGCAGGCGGGGTACCCACTTGACGAAGTGAAGGATAGAAAGATTTGAAGTGCGCAATGTAAATCTTTAAATCTTTCCCGGAACAAGGCAATAGTGGGTCGCTGAGTGCTGCCGTCAGCGGACTTTTTCTTCCCTTTTTTGACTGTAGAAAAAAGGGAAAGCCCTTGCGGCTTGAGCAATTAAAAAAACAAATTATTGACTGCCCAAGTAGATTTACGATTGTAAGGGATTGACCAACACCTGGTATCCCGCAGAACCGTTGCGCTTTGCCCAGCGCTATAAAAATGCCAGACTACTGCTGCAGCGCGAATCCCTGCTCCAACTCTGAGGCTAATTAATTTCTTAAAAAGACTTCCGGTTTTAAGGGCAGGGAACCCATTGCAAAAAGAGAATTTACCGCAATGACAAAAGAAAACCTAATAAACACTCATTGCCCCCCAAAGCTTGTCAAACTCCTTCTGATAGCTGTCAATTGCTTTTTTATCGTTGGTCTCAAGAATATTTTCCTGGTTAAACTGTGCAGCACTTCTTGTCCAGTTGTAACTGCCGGTCAGCAATACCTCATCATCGAAGATAGCAAACTTATGGTGCATATGATGACTTGAATTGTCGACTTTCACACTGGCTCCTTTTCGCTGAAGATATTCTATATCAGAACCTAAGTCGTTCGTTTTATCATCATCGGTTATTATTCTTACTTTAACGCCTTTGTTAATAGCATACTCCAGGCGATCCCTTATATCATTGTCGCTGATGGTAAAAACACAAATATCAATTTTCCTTACAGCGTAACTGATCTGGGTAAGAATAGTAGATAAGCATTCCTGCCCCGGGCTAAAATATGAGCGACAGTAAAAGCTTTGCCGCTCTTTCGGCAATATAAGCTTATTGGCTTCTTCCAGCCAGTCAATAACCTGAAGGTGTTTATAGTCACTGAAATGATTCCGCGCTTCGTTAAAGACTTCGCTCCTGACACGATTCAGATCATGCTTACTTAGCTTCTTGTCACTGATGACAGATTTCAGGGCTTTCTTTTCTCCTTTGGTAAGAATTCTATCTTCAAGGGTTTGCTTTAAATAAGCTATTAGTTCTTTCATAATTTATTTTGGATCGTTTTTTCAGTTAATCGGTATAGTTGTTCTTCCAGGCGATCAATTCGCTTTGATTCTGATTCACCTGAAAAACCGCCGATATATCTAATAACAGGATAATAATAATCAATATCATCAATATTTACCAGCAATAAATCATAATCCACCTGTAAGATCAAAACAGTTTTGCCTGCTAATACTTTTAGCTTACTAATATAAATAGCACCACCTGTTTTAATCACATAATACTGATCATTAGTAATGGATACCTGCTCTGTATCGACAATAATAATATCATTTTGCGTCATTGAATCGGGCATTGCTCTAAAGTCTCGAGGTGTGATATTAACAGCAACACATACGCCTGATCCCTCATTTAAAGGCATTTGCATACTATCAATCTCTACTTCATTATCCGACAACACTTTTTCAATATCGTGCACTGCAGGGCAAAAAGGGATGCTTTTTAACTCATAAACCAACTTACTTGAATTTTTAAATGTCGGCTCATTACCCACATCAAAATGATAAAGTTCATTTACGGTTAGCTCTTTATTGATCAGTTCATCGATCGTAATACTAAAATATTTAGCAACCCGATTAATTAAATCAATTTTAGGTTCTGCCCTCCCCTCTTCATATGAACCAACGCTAGCCCTTGATAAATCAAAGATTTCAGCAAATTCAGTCTGACTTATCTTTTGTATTGAACGTATCTTTCTAATATTACTTCCAAAATAACTCATAAATTATTGCTAATTCTATTTGCACCAATAAAACATTTCGCTATATTTGCTAATGTGATTGTCAAAAGAACAAAAAAAACAATAGAAATGCTAACCAACCTAACTCTTTCTTATGATTTTAAATAACCTCCCTATGTTTAATGAGACAATATTTTTTTTAAATTCAAAACCCGAAAAATGATTAAACCACTCTAATGATGGAAAACTATTTTAAAAAAGTTAAGAATTACCTTTTGGAACTGGATTGCGAAGTAGTTAACGAAAACGAGAGCGAGGGCGTTCTTGTCGTTACTAAGCCCGAAGAAGGAATTGTCAATTTAGTTTTAGGTTGTGTCGACCCTCTCCTAATCATGGAGCAATTTATTTTTGAAATTAATGGGGATAACATGAGTGTGTTCAAGCAGTTACTGATGAAGAACCGGGACATTGTTCACGGCGCCTTTGTGCTCGACGAAACTGGTCACAAGGTCATATTCAGAGATACCCTTCAAATTGAAAACCTTGATCTAAACGAATTAGAAGGTTCTATTAATTCATTAAGCCTTTTGCTTAGTGAGTATGCCAATGAAATTATTAAGTTTTCTACAAATTAGAGTAAGCCATGAACGTATTTAGTAGATTATTCAGAATAGGAAGTGCCGAGGCTCATTCGGCAATAGATAAGTTAGAAGATCCCATTAAAATGACCGAACAAGGTATTCGCGATCTTAAAACAAACTTAGATGACAGCTTAAAAGCTTTGGCTGAGGTTAAAGCCTTATCTATACGTGCGAAAAACGACTACGAAAACAACCGTTCCCGCGCAGGCGAATACGAAAACAAAGCCATCCTTTTACTTAAAAAAGCGGAAAAAGGAGAATTAGCAGCTGAAGAAGCTGACCGCCTGGCAACAGAAGCCCTTACTAAAAAGGAGGAGTGCTTGAGCATGGCTTCACAAAAGCAAGGTGAAGTAACCCGCTTTGAACAGAATCTGGCGCAATTAGACAGCAACATCAAGAAGCTGCGCTCACAAATCAGCACATACGAAAACGAATTAAAGACGCTGAAAGCACGTGTTAAGGTCAGTAAAGCTACGAAGAGCATTAATAAGCAAATGGCACAGATCGACTCCGACAGCACCATTAGCATGCTCGAAAAAATGAAAGAAAAAGTTGACCAGGAAGAAGCATTGTCTGAAGCTTATGGTGAGATCGCCAATGAATCAAAGTCATTGGATGACGAAATTGATTCTGCCCTTGGAGGAAATAAAGCTGAAGCCGCTGAATCATTAGCCGAGCTAAAAGCTAAATTAGGTTTAGATAAAAAAGAAGAATAATTAATAGTTAAAGGTTAATGCCACTGGCATTAACCTTTTTTGTTCAATTGACAATCGTTGGTTTCGCTTATCCGGAACCAATAATAACCAATCCAAATCCCTCTGTCATGAAGGAATTATTTGAAGCTGCCTTTTCAGGAGTAAACATCATCCCTACAGTACTGTTAATCCTCGTATTATTCTATTGGCTAATGGTGATCATTGGCGCAATGGATGTTGACTCGGTTGACTTTGATCTGGATGCTGATATTGACGTTGATGTAGATGTGGATGTCGACGTAGATGTGGATGCTGATGTAGATGTGGATGCCGACATTGATGGCGCCGATTCTGCAGGAGAAGGCATTGGCTCGATAGCATTCCTAAACTCAATATTGGTCTTTTTTAACCTTGGTAAGATCCCATTTATGGTATGGCTGAGCTTTCTGATCTTCCCGATGTGGATCATATCCATATTGTTTAACCACTTTATGGGTAACAGCTCATTCTTACTGGCATTAGTAGCATTGATACCAAACCTGGTTGTAAGTCTTATGGTTTCAAAAGTTCTTACAACACCCATTGCAGCGCTATTCGCCAGACTTAAAAAGAACAATGACGACCAGTTTAAATACACAGGTAAAATATGCACTGTGTTGATGCGTGCTACCCGCGATAGGTTTGGCCAGGCAGAAATAAACAGAAATGGCAACATCTACCGTGTTAATATTCTTACACATGACGAGGTAATATTGGAAAAAGGCCAGACAGCCCTGATAATAGAATACCTACCCGAAAAGAAGTGTTATTTAGTCGAACCCTATAAAATTTAAAAGCATAATGGAAATGATTCAATCTCTTGGCATAAGTGCCATTGTTTTTCTTGTCATTGTTATTATCGGTATTATATCGTTAATAATCAAAACTTACCGCAAAGCCACTCAAGGCCAGGCTATGGTGCGTACAGGTGCCGGCGGTGCAAAAGTAACCTTTACCGGTATGTTTGTCATTCCTATTCTTCACCGCATGGAGATTATGGATATCACCCTTAAAACGGTTGTTATTGAACGTATGGGCAAGGACGGTCTGATCTGTAAAGACAACATGCGGGCCGATATCAAAGTTGCTTTCTTTGTTCGCGTAAACAAAACCAGCGAAGATGTTATCCAGGTGGCTCAGTCAATTGGCTGTAACAGAGCATCTGATCAAAAGTCGCTGGTTGAGCTCTTTGACTCTAAATTCTCAGAGGCTCTTAAAACTGTTGGTAAGCAATTTGAGTTCGTTGAGTTATATAACTCACGTGAAAAGTTCAAGCATGAAATCCTCAATATCATTGGCACAGACCTGAATGGTTACATCCTTGATGACTGTGCCATTGACTTCCTGGAGCAAACGCCTCTCGAGTCATTGTCTGAAGACAACATCCTGGATTCAGAGGGTATCAAAAAGATTGTGGAGCTTACCGCCAAACAGAAGATCCTTTCTAACCAGATTGAGCGCGACAAGCAAAAGACAATTACCAAGCAAGATGTTGAGGCGCGTGAAACGGTATTGGAGCTGGAGCGTCAGTTAGCTGAGACAGAAGAAAATCAGAAGCGTGAAGTAGCTAACATCAAAGACCGCCAGGAAGCTGAAGTGAAAAAAGTGGCCGAAGAGCAACGCTTAATCGCTGAAAAAGCGCGCATTGCAACTGAAGAAGAAATCGCAGTGGCCGAAAAGAATAAGGAGCGCCAGGTTGTTATCGCCGATAAAAACCGTGAACGTGTTGAGGCGGTTGAAACAGAAGCTGTGGAACAAGAGCGTGAGCTTAAGTTAACAGAGCGTCAGCGCATCGTTACTCTTGCTCAGATTGAGAAGGAGAAGGAAGTGGAGATGCAGAAGAAGCAGATCCAGGAAGTGATTCGTGAGCGCGTAGAAGTTGAGAAAGCTACTGTTGCCGAGCAGGAAAAAATCAAGGACACGCAGGAGTTCGCTACTGCTGACAGGGCTAAGAAAGTGGCTATCACAAAAGCGGAAATGGATGCAGAAGAAGCATTTGTACGTGAAATCAAATCGGCCGAGGCTGCTAAAAACGCCGCAGAACACAATGCTAAAACTCGTTTGATTGATGCTGAAGCAGAGTTTGAGGCTGCCGGTAAGAAAGCCGAAGCCAGCAAAATTATGGCTGAAGCAAAAGCCGCCGAAGAAGCTGCCATCGGAGTTGCTGAAGCACAGGTTATCGAAGCCAAGGCTGACGCTATGGAAAAACAAGGCCTTAACGAGGCTAAAGTAATGGAGATGAAAGCAGAGGCAGAAGCTAAAGGCAAAAAAGCCAAAGCTGTTGCTGAAGCTGAGTCCATTCAGCAAATTGGTTCATCGGAAGCAGAGGTTATCAAAGCTAAAGCGGAAGCCGAAGCGGAACGAGGACAAGCTGAAAACAAAGTACTGGACGAGCGCAATGCAGTTGAAGCCAAAGGCATTGAAGAGAAAGGTATGGCAATGAAGAAGCTGGATGCTGTTGGTCGCGACCACGAAGAGTTTAAGCTGAAATTAGACATGCAAAAAGAGCTTGAGCTGGCACGCATCAATATCCAGAAAGGTATTGCTGACGCTCAGTCACAAGTGATTGCCGAAGCATTAAAAGCTGCTAACATCGATATCGTTGGTGGAGAAACAATGTTCTTCGATAAGATCATCGGTTCAATTACTCAAGGTAAGCAGGTTGATAAAGTGGTTAAGAACAGTGAAATCATCAGTGATATTAAGAATCACTTCTTCGATAGTTCTGACGGCAAAAGCTTTAAAGATCAGTTTGCCAGCTTTATCGATCAGTTTGGCATCTCATCTGAAGATGTGCGCAACCTAAGCATCAGTGCCCTGATAGGCCGTATGATGCAGGAGAACTCCGACGAGAAAACGGGTAGCATGCTTAGCAGCCTGAACGATATCGCTAAAAGCTTAGGCGTATCAAACAGCACCGCTAAAGCATTGGGCATCGTTTAAAACAAATACATTAACGCTTCCCGGGTCATTCGGGAAGCGTTATTCCTACTTTTCTGCAATAGTACAATTTCATATTGCCCCAATTGTCATGCTTTTTTTTCTTCATATCACTAACAATTGATTTATGTCTGATAATCAAAACACCACAGATAAAAACATACAGCTTGAAGAAGGCACCTACGAAATCATCAAAAACAGATTACGTAAGAGTGCCGGAGAATTAGGTCAAAGGTTAGAGCAACTCAATACCTCACGTAAAGATGTGTTTGGCTCCATTGAAAGTACACTGGTCGCCACCGATCGTATCGGTACCGAAAACAACTGTACTCCCGCCGACATGGTTGCCCTGGGTAACACATTGCTTTTTGGTTATAATGTAACCATGGGATTAAAGACTAAAACTTCACTGGACGATGTGTTTAGTGTCTACAACTTCAATGAGCACGCCTTTGACCAGAAGAATATGAACATCATTAATGACTCTCAGTTCATTAATGATTTCGACAACCTGTATGAGTATTATAAAGAAACGCAGTTTAAGAAATTTGCAACAATCGGTCCTCATCTGTTTATGGTGTTTCAGACGGGGAAAAGTAAAGACGACATAAAAGCATTCAAATGGCTGATCAAAGGTGATCATTTAGAATATAAAGGCAACAGGAGTACACATGAATTTGTATTTCCCGATCAACATGAATTTAAGTGGGAAAAAGTAACTCGTGAACAGTATGTATATGGCGAGCACCCGCATGTCTCCATCGAAGATAAGGTCTTTGTTGAAGCCGTTGGTGGAGATATCACTTTTAAGATAGAGGATAATACGGATTCTGGTTATGGTATATATGCCGAAGAGGTGGAGGTAAAAGACCAAACCCTTGATGATGCTGAGATGCATTATGCCATCATTGGTAACCTTATCATCATTCGCATACTGCCCTATAAAGAGAATGAGTTCAGGTATTTCGTTTACAACTCAAAAATCCAGAAGGTCCAGCGCATCGATGCCCTGGAGGATTCATGCGTTCTTTTACCGGATGATCAGGGACTGATCTTTGCCAATGGATATTATTTGCAGAATGGACAATTCAAGCTTTTCGACAGAGACATTAAAGGGTTAATGTTTGAGCGGAAGCTGGCTTCCATCAACGGAGAGGATTTTCTTTATACTTTTTACAATCAAGATATTGGTGCTTATGTATTGTTGATATACAACTTAATCAATCAACGCGTTGAAACACCAATGATCTGTAATGGATATTCATTGTTTGACAATGGTGAGTTATGCTACTTTAAAAAGCCCGATGAACCAACCCGTCATCATGTCATCCAGGTATGGCAAACACCCTTTATGACAGTCGAACACCAGGTGGCACCAACAAATAATTCACGTTTATACAAAATCGGCAATAAGGATGTTGTAAAAGCCATGGCTGAATGTAACGAAGTCATCCTGCTTGTTAATAAAGATGAGACCTATGCCGACATATACGGAGATCTGGTAAAACGCTGTACCGACGTTATTGACAGCTATTACTGGCTATCTGAAGAAGATGCTTTTGATATTAAAACGCCGCTTACTGAAATTAAAGAATCGGCATTTTCGGCCATCGCCGAATATGAAAAAGTCAGAAACATTCGCAAGAATACCAAAGAACGGATCAAAGAGGTAAGCGACAAGGTTAATGAAATATTCAGCCACATATCCAAGCAGCAAATTGGAGATATTGACCGCTACGTCGAATTACTGGCAGCACTGCGAACTGTCAGAGGTGAGGTAATTGGCCTGAAAGAACTGCGTTATGCGGATTTACCATACATCGAAGAACTGGAGAATAATGTCGAAGAGAAAACCGTTCGTTTATCACAGGATTGCGTCACATTTCTGCTCAGGGATGAAGCCCTTAATTCATACGAGGAAAAAGTCAATAACATACGCGAGAATGTAGGCAAAATTGCTAAAGTCAGTGAAGCAGATGATCTATCAGACGAGATAATAAAACTGGCTGGCCAGCTGGAAATGCTTATTGACATAGTGAGCAACCTGAAAATTGAGGATGCCACTCAAACAACACAGATCATTAACAATATATCAGGGGTATATTCACAATTCAACCTGATAAAAACAGACCTTAAAAAGCAACGTAAAAGCCTGAGGGCTGTTGAAGCCAAAGCTGAATTCAACTCGCAGCTGAAGCTGGTTGAGCAAGGTATGCTAAATTACATCGACCTTTGCGACTCTCCGGGTAAAACAGATGAGTATTTATCCAAACTCATGGTTCAACTGGAAGAGCTGGAAGGTAAGTTCTCTGATTTTGATGAGTTTATGCCAACCATTGCCGAGCGACGCGAGCAGGTCTACAATGCTTTTGAATCCAAAAAGCTTAGCCTGGTTGAGGAACGTAACCGCAAAACCACAGCTCTGCAATCATCTGCCGAGCGCATTTTGAAAGCTATACGAAGTCGCGTATCCAAGTTTAAAGAGACCAGCGAGGTAAACGGCTACTTTGCGTCAGATCTGATGATTGAGAAAGTGCGCGATGTCATTACACAGCTTAAAGAGTTGGATGACAGCGTTAAGGCCGACGACCTGGAGAGTAAATTAAAGTCTTTAAAGGAAGAAACGATACGACAGATCAAAGACCGCACTGAGCTGTTTGAGAACGGTGCCAACATCATTAAGTTTGGTAATCACAAGTTCTCTGTCAATACCCAGGCTTTGGAACTTTCAATGGTCAATAAAGATGGAAGCATGTTCTACCACCTGACCGGAACAAACTTCTTTGAAGAAGTGAAAGACACAGAGTTTATCGCAACAAAAGATATTTGGAACCAGCTCCTGCCCTCTGAAAACAATACTGTTTACAGGGCGGAATACCTGGCCTATGAAATATTCAATGCCTCTAAAAACAAAGCAGAAGGTCACCTGTCGATTGCCGACCTGGCCGAATTAGATACAAAAGCCCTGGTAGAGCATGTTCAGAAAATAATGTCCTTGCGTTTTAGCGAAGGCTATTCAAAAGGAGTACATGATATTGATACAGCCATTATCCTGAAACAACTTCTGGATGTATACAAAAATGCCGGCCTGCTTCGCTACCCTGCTGATGCAAGAGCAATGGCAGAGTACTTCTGGAAAGTATATTGCTCTGAAGATGTGCGATCAGATTTAAATAATAACCTGAAAGGTGCCGGGTTGATCATCAAGGTTTTCCCCGACACACATCAGTTCGATTATTTGCTGGATACTTTGGTTAAGATGCTTGAAGAATTTCAGGCGGCCGAACAACTATTTAATGAACAGAGCATTGAAGATGCAGCTCATTTCCTTTTCCACCAGATGCTGGAATCCGATGAATTCATCATCTCCAAGGCAGCCATCAGTCACATGGATGGATTTGTAGCATACTTAAGAAAAAACAGGGCTACAAAAACTTACGAAGAATCATTAAAGCCTTTATTAAAGGACCATCCCAACGCCTATCGCCTGATCACTAAATGGGTAAAAGCCTATTTGGATATGGAAGGTAAACCGGCAGAATACCTGAATGAGATAAGCATCACCCTCTTACTTGATTCTAAATTGCGTAAAAAGCTGATCGATCAGCCTGTGTCATCTGAACTAAAAGGTTTAAAAGGATCGCATCAGTTGATCAGTGAGAATAAGTACCAGTTCCACTTTAATGCTTTTATGGCTAAGCTGACTGGCTTTAGCCGTTTGGTTGTGCCTAAGTTTGAGAAGTACAATATACTGAAGAAGCAACTGACAGATTCATTCTCAGAAGAACTGCGCCTGAATGAATTTAAACCCCGTGTATTGTCCTCATTTGTCAGGAACAAATTAATTGACAAAGTTTATTTTCCACTGATAGGTAATAACCTGGCCAAACAAATAGGTGCTGAGGGAGCCGGCAAACGAACTGATTTAATGGGCATGCTGTTGCTGATCTCTCCTCCGGGTTATGGTAAAACCACATTAATGGAGTACCTGGCAAGTCGCCTTGGCATCATATTCATGAAGATCAATGGCCCATCCATTGGACACACCATTACTTCACTGGATCCTTCTGAAGCTGAAAATGCAGCAGCCAGGGAAGAGCTTGAAAAACTAAACCTGTCTTTTGAGATGGGCGACAATGTAATGATCTACCTGGATGATATTCAACATTGCAACCCTGAGTTCCTGCAGAAATTTATTTCACTTTGTGATGCACAGAGAAAGGTAGAAGGCGTATACAAAGGTAAAAGTAAAACCTACGACTTCAGAGGTAAAAAAGTATGCGTGGTAATGGCGGGTAATCCATACACAGAAAGTGGTGAGAAGTTTAAAATTCCGGACATGTTAGCCAACAGGGCCGACATCTATAATATTGGTGACATAATCGGAGGGTCTGATGAAGAATTTAAGTTGAGCTACATTGAAAACTCCCTCACCTCCAATCCTGTATTGAATAAGTTGGCTTCTAAAAGCCAGAAAGACTTATATACACTTATTTCCATCGCCCAAACAGGCAGTAAAGACGGACTTGAATTTGAAGCATCACACACACCGGAGGAAGTCAATGAATATGTGACCGTACTTAAAAAGCTGTTGACAGCGCGTGATGTTATTCTGAAGGTGAACCTGGAATATATCTCTTCAGCTGCTCAGGCCGATGAATACAGATCCGAGCCACCGTTTAAATTACAAGGCTCTTACAGGGATATGAATAAGATATCGGAGAAAATTTTGCCGATCATGAATGATCAGGAACTGGAAACATTGCTTTTGTCTCACTATCGCAATGAAGCACAGACACTGACAAGTGGCGCCGAAGCTAACATTCTTAAATTTAAAGAGATATACGGTGTAATCACAGCCGAAGAAACGGAACGCTGGACTGAACTGAAAGAAACCTTTGTCAGAAATAATAAATTGAAGGGAATGGGTAGCGATAAGCAGGCTGCACATGTTCTGGTTCAGATGGAGGAAATTGCCAAAGGTGTATTCGGCATTAAGGATGAGATTGGTAAGAACAAGAATTAACGCAATTAAAACAGAACAATGGACTTTAGAAATTACTTTGATTCAGCAGAAGCACAACTGGCTTTATTTATTAAAATGGCCAAAGCAGATGGTGAAATAATACAGGCAGAAATGATGTTTTTAAAATTACTGGCCCACAAGCTGGAGATTAAAAGCAGTGATTTTGACGCCATATTGGATAACTATGAAAAATATAAGTATTTACCGCCTGCCAATGAGAAAGAGCGCTTTATGACTCTTTATATTCTTATCCAGATGATGAAAGTGGATCTGTCTATGAAGGAAGAAGAAGTGGAGTTTTGTCTTGAAATAGGCAAACGCCTTCATATAGATGACAATAAAATGAGAAGTATCATTGAGCTCTCGAAAGAACAGGAGAAGAAGGTAGTAGGCTACGAGGAGATCGAGAAACTTTTGATGCCTGTTATATAAGTCCGCTAAACAGCATTCAATTTAAATACTACTCAAGAGGCTGTTCCTGAGATAAAAGAACGGCCTCTGTGAGTCTTCTTTGGTCAGGCACCTGCCAATAACTTACTTCACTCCTCTTCGTTTTGCACTGGCCTTAATTACATGAGTAAGATTTTATTAATGCTCTTCTTTTTATAATTTTACAAAAACACCACTAGCTAATTATTAATATGAACTGCCCAAGATGCCAGCACCCACTTGCTGTCACACATATTGACGATTGCAAAACAAGCATTGAAGTTGACAAATGTCCAAACTGCAAAGGCGTTTGGTTCGATAAGGATGAGCTGAGTCAAATTGAAGGCATCATCGAACCAATGTTTATTGAGATAAGAGACATACCTGATAAGCAAGAACAGTTTGAAACGCTGCATTGCCCTAAATGTAACAATTCTCCCCGCCTGCAAAAAGCAATTCACCCGCGCGACAGTAAGGTCGTTATCGATTATTGCCCATATTGCGATGGCATTTGGCTCGACAAGGGTGAACTGGAAGCCATACAACAAGAAAATTTCATTATTACCATAGCAAAGATCTTTACCTGCTTAAGTCGTATAAGATCACGTAAGTGATCAGCTATTTCTCACATTCAGTAAATCCCGGATTTGCGTCTGTTCTCTTTTTTTTGGCAAACTACCTTTTGCAGCAGTTAAATATGCCCAATATGCTGACAATCGTTGCATTTTGCAGGACGAAGCCAGGTTGGTCAATTTGTTTTGATACAGGGTTTTATCTACATTCGGGTTTATCAAACCTTACAGCATGAACCGAATTTGCCTACTTCTTGCCTTATTGCTTGTCTCTCAGTTCACAATACAGGCACAGGAAGTACCTCATCATATCAGTAATGTGGCCATCTACGATTTTATGGATGAGCTGGCCAACAAGGGTATAATCGAAGTTAATTCGGCCATAAAACCCTATTCCCGTCTTACCATTGCCAGGGCACTGCAAGAAGCCAACCATCACCCCTCACTCACTCAACGACAGCAAAAGGAGCTTGAGTTTTACCTAAAGGATTTCAACAAGGAATTAATTGATGGAAAAGACTTCGATAAACGATTTGATCTCTGGTATTACACAGACTCCCTTTTTAAGCTCACAGTGAACCCGATTCTTGGAGGTCAGTTTTTTAACAATGGCAATGCCACTGAATACCATCGTTGGGGAGGCGCCGAATTTTATGGCAGCATAGGCAAACACGTAGGGATTTACGGAAGCCTGAGAGACAACCACGAATCACATTTTTTAGGTGGCAGTGATTATATAACCAAACGCCCCGGAGCTGTTTATAAAGGCGATGGTACGGCTAAAGATTACTCTGAAACAAGAGGAGGCATCACCTACTCGTGGAAATGGGGAAGCATTGGCCTGCATAAAGACCATGTAGCCTGGGGCAATGGCTACAGTGAAGCTATCATACAAAGCGGACGTGCACCTTCCTACGGCTATATTTCATTTAAAATGACGCCAACCAAATGGCTGGAATTTAATTATATGCACGGCTGGTTGGTAAGTGAAGTGATTGATTCGGTTCGCTCCTACCCTGTTTACGGTGATGACCGACGCATTTATGTCAACAAGTTCATTGCCTCCAACATGTTTACTGTCAAACCCATGAAGAAATTATACATTTCTTTCGGAAACTCGATCGTATATGCCGATACTGATTTCAACGCAGCCTTCGCTGTTCCTTTTTTATTCTATAAGTCGGCTGATCACACCTATAATTCATGGGATAACTGGGTAGGTCAAAATGCTCAGATGTTTTTTGATATTAGCAGCCGCCAAATAAAGAACCTGCATTTATACACCTCAGTTTTTATTGATGAAATTTCTTTAGAACGCATGTTTGATAAAGAAGAACAATCAAACCATGTGGCCATGAAGTTTGGAGCCAAGGTCACCGACCTCTTGCCCAATACTTCTTTAACAGCTGAATATACCAGGGTAAGACCCATGACTTACCAAAACTTTGTACCCAGCATAAATTATACGAGTAATAGTTTCTTCCTTGGTAGTTATATGGGTGATAATTCAGAAGAGCTGTATCTGGCAGCTGGCTTCAAACCCATACGCGGACTTGACATTAATGCCAGCTATACTTTAGTTCGAAGAGGAAAAGATTACATGAAGATATTGAATGACGGAGAAATAGATGAGCATCCGGAGATCAATCCTGAACACGAACGACGTGGATTACCCTTTATTAACGAAGAACGATACAAAAACCAGAGCTTCACCTTTAAAGCTTCCTATCAGATCATTAATGATGGATTTGTCTTTGTTGAAGCCACCAAAAACAATATTAGCGGAGTTGACAGGGAGCTGTATACAAATCCTTTTTACCTTGATGGGGATAACATCTTATCCTTTGGTATCAACTTTGGATTCTGATATTTTTAATAATTTAACGGGCTTGAAACTGTAAATATGCAAGAAATAAGAATGGTGGATCTTCAGGCTCAGTATAAACGACTGAAACCTGAGATTGATGAGGCAATGGCCGATGTTATTGAGCAAACGGCTTTTATAAACGGCACCGCTGTTAAAACGTTCCAGGGCAACCTGGAAAAATACCTGAAAGTAAAGCATGTCATTCCCTGTGCCAACGGAACCGACGCACTGCAGGTGGCCCTTATGGCTCTTGGTTTAAAGGAGGGTGACGAGATCATAACCTCTACCTTTACTTTTATAGCCACAGTCGAAGTGATTGCCCTCTTAAAACTCAAACCTGTACTGGTTGATGTTGATCTGAATACCTTTATGCTTATACCGGAGCAGGTTGAAGAAGCTATAACTGAAAAAACAAAGGCCATTATCCCGGTGCACTTATTCGGCCAGGGAGCTGATATGAACCGTTTAATGGAGATTGCACACAAGCATCATCTCAAAGTTATTGAAGACACCGCTCAGGCCATTGGCAGTAATTACCAGTACAACAAGCAGGTTCAGAAGCTTGGCACCATTGGTGACATAGGCTGTACGTCCTTTTTCCCATCTAAAAACCTTGGGTGCTTTGGTGATGGTGGAGCCTGTTTTACCAATGATGATGATCTGGCGGCTCAAATGAGAATGATCGTCAACCATGGTTCGGAAAAAAAATACCACCACAAGGTTATAGGCGTCAATTCTCGCCTCGATACACTGCAGGCATCAGTTTTAAACGTAAAATTAAGAGAGCTGGATGACTTTAATGATCGTCGGCGCAAGGCTGCTGATTTTTATGACGGCGCCTTTAAAGATCACAATGCCATTCAAATACCGACCAGAACGCAAGGGTGCGTTCATACTTTTCATCAATACACCCTTCGGGTTAAAGATGGTAAACGTGATGAACTCCAGGCCTATCTGAAAGAAAAAAAGATTCCTTCAATGGTATATTATCCGGTGGCACTTCACCTGCAAGAAGCATTTGGGCATTTTATGAAAAAAACGCATAACTTACCCAATGCCGAGCAACTATGTAAAGAAGTACTGTCTTTACCTATGCACACAGAGCTCTCCATTGAGCAACTAAATTATATTACGGACGCCATCCTGGCATTTTTTGAGTAACAAATATGAATGATCAAGACTATTTTTTTCATGAAACCGCTGTCATTGATGACAACTGCACTATTCATAAAGGTGTAAAAATCTGGCATTTCTCGCACATTATGTCAGGTTGTGAAATAGGTGAAAACTGCAACCTGGGACAAAATGTGGTTGTATCGCCAGATGTGAAGCTGGGCAAGAATGTCAAGGTGCAGAATAATGTATCTATTTATACAGGCGTCATTTGTGAAGACGATGTTTTTTTGGGTCCGTCAATGGTTTTTACCAATGTTACCAACCCGCGAAGCGCCGTTAACCGACGTGGTCAATATCAAACGACCGTTGTTAAAAAAGGGGCTACTATTGGAGCCAACGCAACCATTGTTTGTGGTCATGATATTGGCGAATTTGCTTTTATTGGCGCGGGTGCGGTGGTCACTAAAACCATCCCGCCCTATGCCCTGGTGGTTGGTAATCCTTCACAGCAAATAGGCTGGATGAGCGAGTATGGTCACCGTCTTGAATTCGATGCAGATGGTTTGGCCGTTTGCCCTGAAAGTAAAGAAAGATACAGACTAAGCAATGATACTGTTGAAAAAATAAACGATTAAATCAATACAAACCATCTGAATAATAAAACCTCAACTATGTTACAAGAATTACTAGCAAAAGAAAAGAAACTATCGGTTATCGGGCTTGGATACGTTGGCTTACCAATCGCTTTGGAGTTTGCCCGGAAAATGTCAGTTATCGGATTTGATATTAAAGAGGATCGTGTTGAGCTGATGCGCCAGGGTATTGACCCGAGTAATGAACTTGAAGCTGAAGCTTTTGAAGGGTGCGACATTAAATACACCAGCAAGGCAGAGGACCTGAAAGAAGCTAATTTTCATGTGGTTGCAGTACCTACACCTATAAACACCCACAACCTGCCTGATCTGACTCCCCTCTTAAGTGCAACGCGCGCCGTTGGTAAGATTTTAAAGAAAGGCGACTATGTGGTTTTTGAATCAACTGTTTACCCGGGCTGTACCGAAGATGATTGTGTACCAATTTTAGAAAAGGAATCAGGCTTGAAACTCAATGAAGACTTTAAAGTTGGTTTTAGTCCCGAACGAATTAACCCGGGTGATAAAGAACATACACTGACTAAGATCTTAAAGATCGTTTCAGGCAGTGATACCGGGTCAGCCAATGTAATTGAGGAGGTATATGCCAGTATAATTACCGCTGGTATTCATAAGGCCAGCTCAATAAAAGTAGCCGAGGCTGCAAAGATCATTGAGAACACCCAACGCGATGTCAACATTGCCCTGATGAATGAGCTGTCACTCATTTTTGACCGCATGGACATCAATACTTTTGAGGTACTCGAAGCGGCAGGCACCAAGTGGAACTTCCTTCGCTTCTTCCCTGGCCTGGTCGGTGGTCACTGTATCGGCGTTGACCCGTATTACCTGACCTATAAGGCGAATGAACTGGGATACCATTCCAAAATTATTACAGGAGGTCGTTTTATAAACGATTCAATGGGTGGCTATGTGGCCAAAACAGTTGTTAAGAAAATGATCTCAAATGGCAATAAGATCAATGGCGCCAAGGTATTGATCATGGGAGCTACCTTTAAAGAAAATGTAAGTGACATTCGAAATTCAAAGGTGGCCGATGTTGTCAACGAGCTAAAATCGTTCAGCATACAGGTGGATGTGGTTGACCCTCATGCATCGTCGGATGAGCTGCAGCACGAATATGGGTATGGATTAATCGAGAAAGTGACTGAAAAGTACAATTCTGTGATCGTAGCTGTTAACCACGATGAATATGCTCAACTGGATGAGGATTACTTTAAAACAATAATGGTTAAAGAAGGTGTATTTGTTGATGTTAAAGGCATCTTCAGAGATAAAATCAAAGATCTGACATACTGGAGCTTATAAAAAGCACCCGGGTTTTAAGGCATAAAAAAACGGTGTATCTAAAAAATAATTGATACACCGTTTATTCGTTCCGTAAACCTTTGTTGGTCTACCTGGTCACTTTCATCATTACTTGTCAAATTCATAGTTGTACTCTTTACCGCCTGAAACTAATGAAACTTTGTACTCGCCCGATGGCAGGTTAGTTAAATCAAACATACCTGAATATGTACTTTCAGAAGGTAGGTTTGAGTTATAAATCTCAGTTCCAAACTTGTCATCAATACTAATGCTCAATGCTGCATTATCAAAGTTCATGTGACTAACAAACAGCTTGTCTTCTGCAACTCTGAAAAATGCTCTTAGCATTTCACTTTTTTCATCTGCACTATCAATTTTAACCAACTCATTGTTTTTAATTGTGAACTTCTCACTTGATGTTTCACTTTTGCTGGTCAATTCAATAGTATACTCTCCATCTTCCAATGAAGTAAGGTCAAATAATTTCTGAAAAGAAGAAGCTCCGTTTATACGTGAACTGGCATAAAGCACATCTCCGTCTGTATCAAAAATTCTTACCCGATAATTCTCAGCTGCATCATAACGAGCTGTAATAACCGCATAGTCGGTTTTTAAATACGAGTTAATAAAGATCTTTCCTTTTGCAAAGGTTACCGCGGGCAATAACGCCAATAAAGCGATTGGCAACATCCTCCTAAATACATTTACTTTTTTCATAGTAAAACTGTTTAAATTGTTAATAATTTGTTTTAACCCCCTTTTTGTAATAGGGTACGATGCAAAAGTAGAATGTTTTTTCTAATCCATTGTAAAAAATAAGGGGTATTTTTGTTAAAAAAACGAAATATCCACTTTTTAACTTCATTTTTAGGGGGTGCAAATGTAAAAAGTGATTTTTTAGGATTTTTTGAGCGATTTTTAAGGGGGTGCTAAAAAATATTTCATTTTTCAGATAGAAAACTCTAAAAAACGACCTAATTCATACCTCAAAGTCATTTTTTATGACACGGACACATTTACTAAAGGCCTCTAAAAAGTGTCAAAAAATCATTTGTTCATTACCTAAATGTTAAAAACACATAAATATTGCTCGTTTTAATTTCAATTCATAAGTCAATTTGCAATTAATATTTCATTTTATCACCAATCAATCTTGTACATCATTTGATTTTTATCGCAATGATCAAATAAGATCTTTGCATCCGGTCAAAATGAAAATGTATTAGTGTATATTAGTAATAGTGAACACCGGTAGTTGTTAGTTTTCAATCTTTCATAAGTATTAAAGGCTTTCAACATACATTGGCAGCACATAAAATTCTGTTTAGGCCTGGTTCCTTGTCAAAAAATTATAATATGGGATATCAAAAAGATTATATATTACGAATGCTGGAAATGATGGCAGAAATGATCGCTATTTTCCTGGGTCTGTTGAAAAAAGGGGATACTAAGCAAGCTGAAAAACGTTTAAACAATGCCTACAGAGATCTTCTAAAAGAGGATGCTGCCTTTTTCAATCAATTACCTGTTGAGCAATTGACCATAGAGCTACTGGAAAAACACAACTACACCCATCAGCATTTAAAGATACTTTCTGAACTGTTCTATGCCGAAGGAGAACTGTCGCTTAAGAAAGATGATAAGCAGAATGCCGGAGTTGTTTTTAAAAAAGCATTATACATCCGTGAGTTTATTGAATCCAGTGTTGCAACTTTCTCATTTGCCGATCAGGAAAGAATAAACTTATTGAAACAAAGAATAAAGGACTTAAGCAGTTCTTAGCCACTTATCGCCCCGATTCCGTCTTTTTTCTAATGGAATACACCCTTTGACTAAGGTAAAAAGAACCTATCTTCTTTCTTTCTTAGGAATCTCCAACTTGTCATATTATATAGGTATTTCAGAACACCATCGTTGAAGGCGAAGTATAATAAGGACGGTATTTAACCTGTTCACATGCTGATATTCAAAAAACAGAAAAATGAGCAGGTACCTGAACACATTGTCTTGCAACTAAACCAACTCCTGATGAGTTGACAAAGCGGGTTTTTAGGATAAGGAGCTACATAGCTCCCCTTTTTTTGCTATTTTAGTTTTGAATCATACGACTCATCATGATAAAAGACAAGATACTTTTCGAAATTGAAGAATGGGCTCAAAAAAAATTAAGTGAACTTGAAGCTGGTCACGATTGGTGGCATATCATTCGTGTTCGAAACAATGCTCAACAGATCCATCAAACAGAAGGTGGCGACTGGAATACCATTCTTTTAGCTGTATTGCTGCATGACATAGCTGACACAAAGTTTTTCGATGAAGTAGAGGCTTTAATGCTTATCGAGCAAAAACTACAAGAATATGACATTGAGCAAAACATGATAGATCATGTCATTAAAATTATTCAAAACCTATCCTTTTCAAAACAGTGGAGCGACAGCTCCTTTACATCAATCGAACTTAAAGTCGTTCAGGATGCAGACAGGTTGGATGCCATTGGAGCGATAGGCATCGCCCGGGCCTTTAGTTATGGAGGTCATAAAGGCCGCGATTTTTACAATCCTAATATCAGTCCACAGGAATATTCGAACATTGATGAATACAGAAAAAGCAATAGTCCGACCATCAATCATTTTTATGAAAAATTACTGCTACTAAAAGATAAGATGAATACACAAACAGGACTTTCAATGGCAAGGGAGCGTCATGCTTTTATGGAAAAATACCTTGAGCAGTTCTTTAATGAGTGGGGAAATAACGATTAACATTCACTATTATTAATTAATTTCACACTCGCTAAAACCTGTCATTAATGTCCACACGTAAACCAACAAACCGAAAAACATCTTCAAAAAAGAAAACGTCCGGTTCTAAGAAGTCATCCTCTTCTAATAAGAGTTTCAAAAAACGCTTGCTTATTTTTGGATTAAAGGCTGCTACTCTAGCCATTGCAGCACTCTTTGTTTTTTGCCTGTTTGTTTATTTAGGTTTATTTGGAGCCTTGCCTTCGGAAGAAGAGTTGTCTAAAATACAAAATCATTCGGCTTCTGAAGTTTATTCCATTGATGAGAAGTTAATGGGGCGCTATTACATTGAACACCGCCTGACAATAGATAACGATCAGATATCTGAATATGTAAAGGAAGGATTAATAGCCACCGAAGACAGTCGCTTTTTTGAGCATAAAGGATTAGACATTATCAGCCTGGGACGCGTTGTTGTACGAACCATCCTGTTCGGTGATAAGGCACAAGGCGGAGGAAGTACCATCAGTCAGCAGCTGGCCAAGAACTTGTATCCCCGTATGCGTTTAGGCTTCCTGACCTTACCCGTTGGTAAAACCAAAGAAATATTTACTGCTGCGCGACTTGAAAACATCTATTCAAAGGACGATATACTTACACTATACCTTAATACCGTACCTTTTGGCGAAGATATTTATGGTATAGAAATAGCCTCGCAACGCTTTTTTGGTAAAAAATCACAGGATCTTAATCCCGCTGAAGCAGCAACACTGGTGGGTATGCTGGCAGCCAACACGGCCTATAATCCGCGCCTAAATCCAGAGCGAAGCCTTAAGCGACGTAATATTGTGCTGAGCCGCATGCACGAGCATGGCACCTTAAGCGAGAACCAATACAATAAATGGAAGCAGAGCAAAATAAAACTCAATTACCGACGCATTGATCATAACACGGGTATTGCCCCCTATTTCAGAGAAAAGATCAGAATACAAGCTCAAGACATACTTGAGGATGAATATGGCGACGAATATGATATTTATTCAGATGGTTTAAAAATATATACTACGATCGATGCCCAGTTGCAGGAATATGCTGAGAAAGCAGTTGATCAACAAATGACACGCTTACAGGATGAATTTGACCGTCACTGGAAAGGTCGTTCGGCCTGGGCAAAACATCCGCAGGTATATACCAATGCCTTACGTCAGTCGCGTCGTTACCAGAAAATGAAGGAAGCCGGCCAAACCGACGAGGATATTTTTAAGGCCATGGAGAAAAAAGTGCCGATGACCATTTTTACCCATTCAGGTGAAAAAAAAGTACAAATGAGTCCGGTCGATTCGGTCAAGCACTACCTGATGCTGCTCAACACCGGCTTTGTGGCAATGAACCCCCGCAACGGTCATGTGTTATCGTGGGTTGGAGGCATCGATCATAAAACCTACCAATACGACCACGTTACGTCGCGTCGACCTGTTGGCTCAACCTTTAAACCAATATTGTATGCAGCAGCCCTTGAAGATGGGGTTGATCCCTGCGATTTTATTTCCAACGAACAGGTTGTTTATGAGGATTACGACGACTGGAACCCTGCCAACAGCAATGGAAAGCATGATGGATATTACTCAATGAAGGGTGGCCTTGCCAACTCTGTTAATACAGTTAGTGCTAAACTCATTACTCAAATAGGTGTGCGTAAAGTAGTAAACCTTGCTGAAGACATGGGCATTGATGAAGATATTCCAAACTATCCATCCATTGCACTTGGTACTGCAGAATTGTCGTTACTGGACATGGTGTCGGCCTATACAACCTTTCCCAATTACGGACGACCTGTTGCACCCGTTATGCTCTTACGCATCGAAGACAGGGATGGAAATGTTTTATATGAGAATGAAGGCGAGGTACCAAAAGATGAAGTTTTCGATGATGATGTGGCCTATTTCATAGTTGAGATGATGCGAGGAGTTGTGGAACGAGGAACAGCAGGTTCCCTTCGCAAGGTTTTTAATCTGAAAAGTGAGCTGGCAGGTAAAACCGGAACAACACAAGATAACTCCGACGGCTGGTTTATTGGCTATACACCAAATATTGTTGCCGGCGCATGGGTTGGTAACGATCAGCCATCAATCAGGTTCCGCTCAACAGCCCTTGGAAGTGGCGGACACATGGCTTTACCCATATTTGCCCGCTTTATGCAACGCCTTGAAAAAGACCGCAGTCGCTATCAGTACCACAAAGGCTCGTTTTATGTTGTACCTTCAAGATTACAAAAACATCTGATGTGTGATGATTATTCAGAGACAGATCCGGACAAGAGTTTCTTTGATAAATTATTCGATGATTTTGACAAACCCGATTCTCTGAAACTTAAGAAACAACAAGAGCGTGAAGCCAGAAAAGAAGAGCGCAAAAAGACTGATCATAAAAGCGTTATTCAAAAAATGAAGGATCTATTCAAGAAAAAGAAATAACATCATCAGAGTTAACTCATCGAATGATCATCGACCATCATTGTTAGTCATTCGAAGAGTTAATGAATAGCTAATAAGCTCCTTAACCAAACTCCGTTTTCAGATCTGTGGTAAATTGTCTTATTTGCTGTTCATTGGTTTTTGGACAGATCAACAGGGCTTTATCTGACTGAACCACAATGTAATCTTTCAGCCCCTGAATAACAGCAGTTGTACCCTTGGGCAGGTGAACTACACTATCCTCTGTATCGTATAATAAAACCTTACCACTCAACACAGCATTATTATCCATACTTCGTTCCGAGTTTTCATGCAGCGATGTCCATGTTCCAAGGTCAGACCAACCAAAATCGACAATTTGCACATAAACATTGTTGGCCTTTTCCATAACGCCATAGTCAATAGAGATATTTCGACAATCTACATAAGTATCGTACAAAGCTTTTTCTTCAGCCTCTGTAGCAACTGCCGGATAAAAATTATTGAACAAAGTGGCAACTTCCCGCAGGTGCTTCTCAAATGCCTCTTCAACACTTGCCAGGGACCAGATAAAAATACCCGAGTTCCAAAAAAACTCGCCACTCTCCAACAATATTTTGGCCATTTCCAGATTTGGCTTTTCAGTAAAAGTCTTTACCTTATTAAAATTCTCAGGCAAGCCATTTTCATGTTCAACCTGGATGTATCCGTATCCGGTTTCAGGCCGGCTTGGCTTGATACCCAAGGTCAATAAAATGTTTTTGTCTTCAACGAAGTTAAGGCCGTTCACAATCTTCTCGCGAAACACCTCTTCATTTATAATAAGGTGATCAGATGGGGTGACAACGATATTAGCGTTGGGGTTCTTCTTTTTTATAACTGCATTGGCAAATGCAATACAAGGGGCTGTATTACGGCGTAAAGGCTCTGCCAGAACCTGTTCGGGCACAATTTCAGGCAGTTGTTCAAGCACCAGGTCCTTATAGGCCTTACTGGTTACTATGAGTATGTTTTCGATCGGACAAATTGGTTTAAAACGTTCAAACGTTTGCTGAAGTAATGATTTCCCGGTTCCCGTAATATCAAGAAATTGCTTGGGAGTTTCAGTAGTGCTCAAGGGCCAAAAGCGTCTGCCAACACCACCTGCCATTATTACACAGTATGTATTGTTATTCATGCATTTATTAGTTTATCAGGTTACAAGGTACTCCAAAGAAAAACTTAATCATAACAACTAATTGAATTGAATGAGTAAATTTCACTTTCTCTGATCATAGATGAATGTATTTACAAATACTAAAGTTGTATCTTGCTGCAGAATTTGTAATATTATTACTTTTATAATACTAAATTACGGACTATTTTCCATATCGCAATGAGAATTTTTTACCACCTTGGTCGTTATACACTCTTTTTAAAAAAAGTTTTTGGCAAGCCCGAAAAACACGCCATTTTTCTAAAGCAGATCGTGCGTGAAATCGATAAGCTTGGTATTGACTCATTGGGCATTGTAATCATCATATCCATATTCATGGGCGCGGTGATCACCCTGCAGACAGCCTATAATATTGACATGCCTATTATACCAAAGTACACCGTAGGACTGGCCGCGCGTGATTCTATCCTGTTGGAATTTTCATCAACGATCGTTGGTCTGATACTGGCAGGTAAGGTAGGTTCCAACATTGCTTCAGAAATTGGCACCATGCGTGTAACGGAGCAAATCGATGCACTTGAGATCATGGGAATCAATCCGGCCGGGTATTTGGTTTTACCCAAGGTTGTTGCCTTTGTGTTTATCATTCCTGCCCTTACAATTATTAGTATGGGTGTTGGTATTTCAGGCGGATATATGGCCGGCTCATTAACAGGCGAAGTTCCGGGACCCGAATATGTTTATGGAATTCAATATGCCTTTCAGCCGTTTTACATTGTTTACGCACTTATCAAATCGGTTGTATTCGCATTTATCATAGCCACCATATCGGCCTATTGGGGCTATCACGTGCAGGGCGGCGCTTTGGAAGTTGGTAAAGCCAGTACGAAGGCGGTTGTTGCAAGCAGCATTCAGATCTTATTATTCAACCTTATTCTTACACAACTATTGCTAGCATGATAGAGGCTATTGACATACATAAATCGTTTGGCGACAAAGAGATATTAAAAGGTATTTCAACGGTGTTTGAAAAGGGTAAAACCAACCTTATTATTGGACAAAGCGGCTCAGGTAAGACTGTACTGCTTAAATCACTTGTCGGTTTACATGATGTAACATCGGGTGATATACGTTATGACGGCCACAGCTTTTTAAATTTAGACCAGGCCAGCAAAAAACGTCTGCGTCAGGACATAGGCATGCTGTTTCAGGGCTCGGCACTCTTTGACTCACTAACTGTTGAAGAAAACGTACGTTTTCCTTTGGACATGTTTACCGACTGGAGTGAAGAAGAACGACGTGAACGCGCCAACTTCTGTATTAACCGTGTTAAATTGGAGAATGCCAATGATAAGTTTCCTTCTGAAATTAGTGGGGGAATGCAAAAGCGTGTGGCCATTGCTCGCGCCATTGCCTTAAATCCTAAATACCTGTTTTGCGATGAGCCAAATTCTGGTCTTGATCCAAGAACATCAATAGTTATTGATGAACTGATTCATGAAATTACCAAAGAGTTTGACATGACTACCATCGTCAACACGCACGATATGAATTCCGTTATGGGAATAGGCGAAAACATAATATTTATCTACCAGGGTAATAAACTATGGGAAGGCACTAAAGATGATATTTTCCATGTGCAAAATAAGGAACTGGAAGATTTTATTTTTGCTTCGAAACTATTCAAACAAATAAGGGACAATAATTATTAATGCTTTTAACCCATCGGATGACTATCAACGATCGTTGATGGTCATCCGATGGGATAAGAGCAATACTTCTATTTACTTTTTAAAGTTGTATTGCATATCGTAATGAAGCGGATGCGATAAGCTCGCTTCAGTATTAAGCGGTTCACCTGCAATTCTTCTAATGGCCTTCAACCGCGCATTTGCTGGTGCCACACCCGTTAACTCTTTTAATGCCAATGCAAGGAAGTCTTCATTCGGATCTCCCAATTCCAGTAATTCTGGTGCATCAATAAAGTCTATGCGTTCCTGATCCGGTATTAAACCTTCGTCATAACTAATTGAGTTTGTCTTATTTTCAGCACGCATCACAATTGGTTGAATGGCCCATGAGTGTCTCTCATCAGGATCACTTAAGGTAATTGACCCATAATACTTTCCATGCGTCTGTTCTCCAATATGATATACTTCCATATGTGGGTCAAGTCCATAAATAACCATCTCACTTGCAGATGCCGTTTTAAAAGTCGATAATACTGCAAGCTTTTCAAGGTTAAGATTATTTGCATTTTCAATCAGACGATCTACATACAAATCAGTTTCATTGGGATATTCCCTGTTAAAATAATTGGTCAGGTTGGTATTGTAATTTGTTCGCAACAAAACATCACCTATACTATTGGCTGGTGCAATCATACTACTCAATAGAATAGCCGAGTTTACAGATCCTCCGCTATTGTATCTTAAGTCAAGGACAAGCTTATCTACTCCCTGACTTTTAAAATCGGCGAATACAGCCTGCAACTCTTCATCATAGTCACTCACAAATGAAGTATAAACAAGGTAGCCAACCTTTGAGTTGCCATGTTCAATTACCTTGCTCAGTAATATTGGATTGCTCTGCCATTCAACGGCTGTTAAATTAACCGATGGTGTTTCATCTGTTATAGTTAAATCCTCATTTAACACACCAAATGTCATGGTATAGGTGTCCTGATTTAATAATTCAGAATAATTCGATATGGTCATCTGTTTACCATCTATTTTATGAAACATTCGTCCCCTGTATACTCCTCCCGACAGATCAGCAGGCGACCCGGGTTCAACATACTCTATAAAACCCACTAAATCCTCTGAATCTGCAGTAAGCCTGAACAACCTTATTGAATGCCCCATTGACTTACTTATGCCCGAAAAATAGTTATTTAGAGCTTCAACATCGTCAGTAATAAATGACCATCTGTCAACCTGTGTATATAGTAATTTGTCAAAAAATTCATAGGTATCCGCTTCCTGTGTATAATCAAGATCAGGCATGTCTGTGTTCCAGAAATATGCAAATTCCATATTATCCCAGACAAATTTATTAATAGCTTGTACTTCTAACGGAACTTGGTTGGGATCGACCGGCTCAATTTTATCATCATCACAAGATGTTATAATTGTCAGTCCAATAAAAATAAAGAGAAAGTAGAATAATTTTAAATCTTTCATGTGTGTAGATTTTGAATTGTTTACGATATTTAAAACTACTAATTCATTTGAATATTATATCAAAACGTGCAGAAAAACACTCAATATTACATCGTATGGCCTGCCGAACAAGTCGACATGCCAAAGCCTCAAGAGGCTTTACACAATCTGGATCTGGTTGATAAGCTAAATAAATATGTTCCCCATATATTAAAGAAAGAAAAACGTATTTTGGTTCATCGCTCACTAAGTTTCATACAACGCCTTAGCTTGCCCAAAGGCTATCCGTTTAGAAACGGGCAACAAACAAATACAAAAGGCTGTATTGTGTGGACAGACTATAGTATCAGTAGCTGGCCTTTATTACTTTCACTTTTAAAATCAGACAAGCGATCTTTTGACCAGGTACTTTACCAATACTTTATTAAGAACGATAAGCTCATACCTGACTGGAACATCATTAAACAACAGTTGGTTGAGCACCATACCGTCATAAAGTCCATCAGCATCGATGAACTAGACAGGTGGTATGACGAGATAAGTGCTACATTAATCAGGCCTCAGGCTTACCACGAGCTTTACCAGTGGTTTGGATCTGATGTTCGTGATATAGGTTATGATGCATTTGATTACTTTATGGAATCGCGTAACACCGTTGATGCATGGCAACAAGCCATTAACAAGCATTTGGGAAGCATCAGCAACCTACCCAAGGAACAAAACGATTACTTAATGAACAAGTATCTTAACAAGATAATTAATGAATAGATAGATCAGATCATTGAAGTTTTAAAAACCTTTCAGTCTGTTTATCTTTGAGAAAAAACAATTATGATGAAAATATCATACGAACAAATAAAAGAAGCCGCTGCATTTATTGAGCAGCAGGGGGTGGAAAGTCCTCAGGTTGGTATCATTCTAGGCACCGGCCTGGGCGGATTGGTTAGTAGTATCAACATTGAGAAAGAAATAGACTATGCCACTATTCCTAATTTTCCGGTTTCGACGGTAGAGTCACACAAAGGCAAGTTGATCTTTGGCGAACTGGAAGGTAAAAAAGTACTGGCTATGCAAGGTCGCTTTCATTATTATGAAGGCTATAGCATGCAACAGATCACCCTTCCGGTGCGTGTAATGAAGTTATTAGGCATTAAGCAACTATTGATCTCCAATGCGGCAGGAGCTGTTAATCTTGACTACAAAAAAGGCTCATTAATGTTAATTGACGATCATATCAATTTACTTCCTGAGAACCCCTTAACAGGTCAGAATATCAATGAACTGGGTCCCAGGTTCCCTGATATGAGTCAGCCATTTGATAAAAACATCAATCAACTCTTAAAGAAAGCGGCAAGTGAAGAAAACGTTACACTTCACGAAGGAGTGTATGCCTCGGTACCCGGGCCTAACCTTGAAACCTGTGCGGAATATCGTTATATCAAGATAATTGGTGGTGATGCCGTTGGTATGTCTACTGTACCTGAAGTTATTGTGGCAAACCATATGAACCTGCCTTGTGCCGCTGTTTCAGTATTGACAGATGAATGCGACCCGGCCAATTTGCATCCCGTTAGCTTACAGGAAATATTAGATGTGGCTGCCGAAGCTGAAAAAGGTCTGATCAAGATTTTCAGAAAAGTTGTTGCGGCATTGTAAAAAGGCCGGACATCAGCAAGGCAACTTGTCTAACTCATAAAAAAAGGATCACACTTAAATACCCTGTGTGATCCTTTTTTCTTCGGCAATAGTGCCCAATTACTTATTCTGTATAGCCATAATTCGGCTAATGTATTTTCCTAAGATATCAAACTCAATATTAATGGTTGAGCCCACTTCGATCTGGTGGAAATTTGTGAAATCGTGCGTGTATGGTATAATGGCAACTGAAAACTGGTCATCCTTGCTATTTACAACAGTAAGACTAACACCGTTAACTGTTACCGAACCTTTTTCAACGGTCATATAACCTTCAGCAGCTTTTTCTTTGTCAATCACATACTGGAAAGTATAATACCAACTTCCATCGGCTTCTTTAACATCAATACATTTAGCTGTCTGGTCAACATGTCCCTGCACAATATGTCCGTCCAAGCGGCCATTCATGATCATGCTGCGCTCCAGATTTACCTTGTCACCAATTTTTAACAAGCCCAGGTTCGACTTCTCAAGTGTTTCTTTAATAGCTGTTACCGTGTAAGTTTTACCTTCTTTCTTAACAACAGTCAAACAAACGCCATTGTGTGCAATACTCTGATCAATCTTCAACTCATCGGTAAATGTACACTCCAGTGTCAAATGAAGATTTCCTTTATCTTGCTCTAAGCCTACTACCACTGCGGCTTCTTCTACAATACCTGAAAACATTTTAAAGCTCTTTTATGTTAGAAACTATCTGATTATCTGAACCGCTAAAATACCAAATAAATTAGACCTATGATGTAAGATTTTAATTTAAGACTTAAACATTTACCGTTTAAGCACACAATACTTTTTAGCAGATAATATTATTTGTATTTTTCGCTTCAGAATTTAAGTCTGGAGTCCTGGATCATAACTATTTTAAAGAAAACACCATGACAACAATAAAAACAAAATACCTGGGAGGTCTTCGTACCGAAAATATCCACCTGCAATCAGGCGCTAAGATTATTACCGATGCACCCTGCGATAACCGTGGCAAGGGAGAGTCCTTTTCGCCAACTGATATGTTGGCAACTGCACTGGGTAACTGCATTATGACCATAATGGGCATTAAGGCCATGGACAACAACATTGATATTGAAGGCACTGAACTGGATATTACTAAGGTCATGGCTGAAAACCCACGCCGGGTTGCTGAAGTTATAATTGAATTCAATTTCCCGGATAAAGGGTATAGCGATGATGAAAAAGCTTTGATTGAGAGTGTTGCCGGCACAAGTCCTGTGCCATTGAGCGTGCATCCGGACCTTAAGCAAACCATTACTTTTAACTGGTAAATACTTCCTATGATATTAGTAACCGGTGCTACGGGATTAGTAGGTTCTCATCTGTTAAATGCTTTAATTAAGAAAGGCAATAAAGTTAGGGCCTTATACCGTTTTGAGGATAGTAAAGCTACCGTTAAGGCAATTTTCGAACACTACAACACCAACAACTTTGAGTCCATTGAGTGGTTTAAAGCCGATTTAATGGACTATTTCCTCTTGCGTGATGCCATGAAAGACATTGATACGATCTATCATTGCGCGGCCATGGTTTCGTTTAAACCCAGTGACCGCAATGCAATGTTCACTATAAATGTTGAGGGCACTGCCAACCTTGTTAACGCAGCAATCGAACTTGGCATCAGTCGTTTTTGCCACGTTAGTTCCATTGCCACATTGGGTAAGTCTCAAAATGGAGAACTCATCGATGAAAGCACTTTCTGGCAGAACGATGATAACCATTCGGTCTATTCACAAAGCAAGTTCAGGGCCGAAATGGAAGTGTGGCGTGGCACCAAGGAAGGTCTGAACGCTGTTGTGGTCAACCCCTCTGTTATTATAGGACCTTGCCCTGACGAACAAAGTTCAGGACAATTAATAAACACCCTGAGCAAGAACATGACATTTTATACGGGAGGAGGTACGGGCTTTGTTGACGTGCGTGATGTCGTGGATGCTATGATTGCCATATGCAGTTCAGAGTACGTCAATGAGCGCTTTGTTATTAATGGTGAAAACCTCAAGTACCAGGAATTGATGAACACTGCTGCCAGGATATTTAAGGTTAAGCCTCCAAATATTAAGGCCAACAGGATATTAACAGGACTTGCCTGGCGTTTTGAGCGGCTTAAATACATGCTTTGGCGTACCGCTCCCAAAATGACAAAGGAAACGGCAAGAACCTCACAAAACCAGTCGAAATACTCAAGTGAAAAGCTCATTAACGCTTTTGGTAACAACTTTTATTCCATTGAAGAAGCCTTAGTTAATGTGGCTGAGTTCAGGAGATAAACTTCCCTTCGACAAGCTCAGGAAACGGGAACCTGCATACAACCGCTCCCCGAGCCTGCCCAAGGAAGGTATAAGAAGGGCGATCAACATTAATGCTGATCGCCCTTTTACTATTTAACTTAACCTGATTAAATTCGGCTTACCAGCTCCTTAATCACTTTTGTCATTTTTGGTTCAGCAGCCGCAGCTACCTCCTGCACCTCCTCATGCGATACCTCAACAATTTGTCCCGGCACGCCTGAATCGGTGATGATTGAAATCCCAAAACATTGCATGTCCATGTGACGGGCAACAATTACCTCTGGTACAGTAGACATACCAACAGCGTCCGCACCAAGGATACGAAACATCTTATACTCGGCAGGAGTTTCAAAAGTAGGGCCCGTTGTACCAACATATACCCCTTGTTTCAGATCAATATTATTCTCTTGACCGATCTTAATGGCTTCAGCAATGAACTTTTTACTATAAGGTTCACTCATATCGGGGAATCGGGGTCCCAGTTCATTGTTGTTCTTACCAATTAAAGGATTGTCACCAAACATATTGATCTGGTCATTTATCACCATAATATCACCTACCGCATAGTCAGGGTTAAGTCCACCGCTGGCGTTAGAAACGAACAGGGTTTCAATACCCAGTTGCTTCATAACTCTCACCGGAAACGTAACCTCCTTCATATCGTAGCCTTCATAGTAATGAAAACGTCCTTGCATGGCCAGGATAGGCACATTATTAATTGTTCCGAAAATCAACCGGCCACTGTGTCCTTCAACAGTTGAAACAGGAAAATTTGGTATCTCTTCATATGAAATTGACTTCTCAATTTCAATTTCCTGAACTAGTCCTCCCAGTCCGGTTCCTAAAATAATTCCGATTGCGGGGTTAAGCTTACTCTGATTACGCAGGTAATCAGCTGTAATTTGAATGGTCTCTAACATAGTTGCGTATTATATTTTCAAATTTTTCTTGTTCACTAAAAAGTATCCTTAACTCAATTGGTATATACCATGCTTTTCCTTTAACCAGATCGGGAAGCTTGTGGAAACGCACTGCATCCTTTTCTGTTGTGATCAACGATCTTATCTTTTCATCGCTAATAGCACGAGTTATTATGTCAACATCATCTGATGAAAAATGATGGTGATCGGGAAATATGAGTTGATCGTGTACTTTATAGTTATTTTTAAGATGATCTATAAACCCTTCGGGTCGTGCGATACCAGCTAATGCCACTACCGGCATTCCTCCCTGGAAACTCTCCTTATTGTTTTTATCCACCGCTTTGGGTAAACCATAGCTGATAGAGGTAAAAAACACTTGCTGATCATCACTTGCTTTTAGTTTTTTGAGCCAGTAAGCCTTATCCTTGTCTGAAAAGTTTTCAGGGCATTTATTGACCACAATGATATCTGCACGCTTTTGTCCATTCCTGGTTTCCCTTAAATCCCCAGCAGGAAAAGGACAGTCCTTCCACAGGGGACGATTATAATCGATTACCAGGAGCGAAAGACCAGGTTTGACATATCGGTGTTGATAGGCATCATCCATCAATACCACATCAGTCTGCAGGTTTTTCAGAATCAGGTTCATGCCTTCAACCCGCTTTTCGGCAACAGCCACATTGATGGAAGGAAACTTACTTTTTATCTGGAACGGCTCATCTCCGATTGTTTCAGCATTACTGCTTTTATTAGCTAAGAGAGCACCCTTGGTTTTGCGCTTGTAACCACGACTAAGTAAGGTCAGTTTATGATCGCTAATTAAAATTCGAATTAAATACTCCGTCAGAGGTGTTTTACCAGTCCCTCCAACTGTAATGTTACCTATAGAAATTATTGGTAACGAATAGCCCTTAGAGCGTAAGATTCCTGCGTCGAAACACTTGTTTCGAACACTTGTTATCCCGGCATAGAGCAGGCTAAAAGGATATAACAGTTTTCGGATTTGCATCTGGTTATTTAATTCTGACAAAAAAACAGCTTGCCTTGTCCAGGCAAGCTGCCAATATATTATCTCTTTTACTTATTTAATTTCTAAATTATAGGGAACACGTGCCTGTATCTGGTAACCATTTTTCAGGTTTTCCAGTGTTTGGATATACTTGTATTCCTCTCCCATTAATGACTTACCAATAAACATCCGCGCTTCACCGGTCAGTTCCTTCATAAACTGTTCAATCGGATCTTCTGCTTTTGGCAACTCAACAATACCATATTCCTCAAGGCCGGCCGCTTCTTTGGCAAAATCAATCGCTGTATTTAAGCCGCCAATCTCATCAACAAGGTCAATATCCAATGCATTGACGCCGCTCCATACTCGTCCCTGACCAATTTTATCGATTGCTTCTTTTGTTGTTTCACGACCGTCTGCACAACGACCGATAAATGTATCGTATCCTTTAACAATATAGGCCTGTAGCAGCTCTTTCTCTTCCTTTCTGAAAGGGCGAGTTATACTTGGCATATCGGCAAACTCGTTGGTTTTTACACCATCAAAGCTCACGCCTATTTTCTTTGTCAGGCCTTCTGCGTTAGGGATCATCCCGAAAATTCCAATTGAACCTGTGAGCGTTGTCGGGTTGGCAACAATTTTTTCGGCGGCACATGAAATATAGTAACCTCCTGAAGCTGCATAATTACCCATGGACACAATTACAGGCTTTTCCTGTTGTGCCAGCTCAACTTCACGCCAGATAATTTCTGAACCTAATGCCGAACCGCCAGGTGAATTAACCCTGAAAACAATGGCTTTAATTGAGCTGTCACGACGAGCTTTACGGATCGTTTTTGATAACTTATCTGATTTGATACCATCAGAAGAAGTTCCGTCAATATCACCTTCAGCATAAATAACTGCAATTTTCTCTTTTATAAATACCTTACCGTTTGGCACGTATACTTTAGCATATTTATTGCTTTTAACAGCTTCAAGGTCATCATCTTCATCAACTCCAATAAGCTCTTTTAATTCGCTAATCACCTCATCTTTATACTTCAAGCCATCAATTAATCCCGATTCAACCAGCGAGTTATCTGTACGAAACATGGGCATTTCATCAGCCAGCTCAGACACCTTCTCGGGAGTTAATCCGCGTGCTTCCGCAATTCCGCCTTTTACATGGTCCCACATTGAATTAAGATAAACTTCTGTTTGAAGGCGGGCTGGTTCACTCATTTTCTCCAACAAGAAAGGTTCAACGGCAGATTTGAATTTACCATGTTTAAAAACCTGTATCTCAACGCCAACTTTTTCCAGGGCTTTTTTGAAGAAGGTACGCTCCGCATACATTCCTTTAAGCTCCAGCATGCCCGATGGGTTCAAATAAACTTTATCAGCAACAGAAGACAGGTAGTAAGCTTTCTGAGTATATACAGGGGCAAAACTATAGATGAATTTGCCTGATGACTTAAAATCGATCAAGGCATTGCGTATTTCTTCAAGAGTAGCGTAGCCAGCTTGTACCATGCCTGATTCGAGCACAATACCTGTTATATTTTCATCACGTTTAGCTTTCTCGATATTCTTTAATAATCGGTTCAGACCTTCAGGCGAGGGCTCTCCGGTTAAAGAAGATAAAGCATCAGCAAAAGGATCTTCAGTAACACGATCAACGATTGGTCCGTTTAAATCCAATAAAAGGATGGTGTTTTCACTAATTTTTGTTTCTTTATCGCCCAAAGAGGCCATAGCTGAAAACATACCAATAAGTAATATTAACAGCACAAATGCTGCTACTATGCCTCCGGCAAATGTAGCTAACAGGTATTTAAAAAATTTCACCATAATGATAGAATTGAGTTTAGTGTTGTTGAGTCGTTCAACATCGTTTAAACAAAAGTATTAAAAAAACACTTACAATTATATCTTAAATATTCGTTACAAATATAGTGAACCATTTGGTCGGTTTTCATTTCTAAAACGTTAAATTTTAACATGAACACGCAAATTTTATTGTTAGGTGGTAATCAAGGTGATGTAATTGGCTCTTTAAAAAAGAGCATCGGATTATTGTCAGAGCGTCTTGGACAGCCGATTCTTGTGTCAGAATATTATGAAAGTGAAGCCTGGGGATTTGAGGCAGAACAAAACTTCATCAACCAGGTTGTGGAATTTAATTCTGTTCTGGATCCTGCCGAACTGCTCGACTTTACACAGAAAATAGAAAAAGAACTGGGGCGAAATAAAAAAACCGGAACCCATTATGAGTCCCGGCCTATTGATATTGATATTTTGTTTTTCAATGATAAACAAATTGAATTACCACGTTTAACCATACCTCATCCAAAATTACATGAGCGTCGTTTTACGCTTCTTCCTCTTTTGGATCATTGGGCCGACTTTGTACATCCTGTTTTTCAGAAAAACATTCTTCAGTTAGAAGAAAGTTGTCAAGATGCCGGTATGGTGAAAAAATTATCTGTTTAGATCTTGCTTCCGTAAGCCAGATCTCCGGCATCACCAATACCAGGAATAATATATGATTTGGAGTTTAATTCTGCATCAACAGCACCCAACCATAAAGTAACAGGTTCGTCTTTAAATATATTTTGAACATACTGTACTCCTGCCTCACTTGCGATCAATGACGTAATGTGCACATGCTTTGGTTTTCCCTTTACCAAAAGTGCCTTATATGCCAATTCAATGGATGTACCTGTTGCCAGCATCGGATCACTTAAGATCACTATTTTATCATCTAAGGATGGCGATGATATATACTCAATATGAATGTCAAAATCACCTTTCTCATTATACTTGCGATAAGCTGAAACAAATGCATTTTCAGCCCTGTCGAAATAGTTTAATAAGCCCTGGTGCATGGGTAAACCAGCTCTTAAAATTGAAGCAATTACCGGTTCTTCACTCATCACATTCTCCTGCGCCACACCTAATGGTGTTGTTACATCCTTTACTTCATGAGGCAACACTTTGCTTATTTCATAGGCCATGATCTCGCCCATACGCTCAATATTACGACGAAAGCGCATTGGATCAGTCTGAATGGAAGTGTCACGAATCTCTGCAATAAAGCGATTAAAAATGCTTTGTTGTTGATTGAAAATTGTTGTTTGCATTTGGAAATTTTGATTGCAAAGTAAATAAAAATTGAGCAGAGTATATGGTGTTATTCAACATCATTCTTCTTAAAATCGTTAAGAGAATCAATAATGTAATCAACTTCATCTTCTCTCAGGCACTGATGCAGCGGAACACTCAATATCGTATTGTGTATCTTTTCTGTCACCGGCAAACTTAATTCACCCAACTCCTTATATGCATTTTGTTTATGCGGTGGAATCGGGTAATGAATCATAGAACCAATAGTTTTAACAGATAAATAGTGCCTTAATTCATCGCGATAATTTGTACGGATAACATATAGATGCCAAGCGTGCTGTTTTACGTCATTGGGCCATTGTGGCAAAGTCAACACAGGATTCTCAATTTCCATACAATAACGCTTAGCTATTGACCTTCTCCTTTCTGTGATTGCTTCAAGTTCATCGAGTTTAACATTAAGAAAGGCCGCCTGAATTTCATCTAAGCGCGAATTACATCCTTTAAAGTCATTAATATATTTCTCTGATGAGCCATAATTGGCAAGCGCCCTTACCATATCTGCCAATTGAACATTATTTGTGGTCACCGCTCCGGCATCACCAAGAGCCCCAATATTCTTACCCGGATAAAAACTAAAGGCAGCTGCATCAGATAAATTACCTGTTTTCTTACCATTGAGTTCTGCACCAATAGCTTGAGCATTATCCTCAATCAGGAGCAATTCATTGCTTCTGGCAATTTCGTAAATTGGCTGCATGTTACAAACAAAACCATATAAGTGAACAACCAGAACAGCTTTTGTTCTTGAAGTGATTTTAGATCTTATCTGATCTGGATCAATATTATAGGTGCTTATTAGTGGTTCTGCCAATACCGGTTTTAAGCCATTATCACTAATTGCCAATATCGATGCAATATATGTATTGGCAGGAACAATAACTTCATCACCCTCTTTTAACAATCCCAGCTCAATGTAGCCCTTAAAGATTAAACGTAAAGCATCCAGACCATTACCTGTGCCAACTACATGCCGACAACCTGTTTCTTTTGAAAGTTTCTCCTCAAACAAGGCATTTTCCTTTCCCTGTAAATACCAACCCGAATTCAGAACGCACTTTACTGCTTCTTCCAATTGATCCTGATAGGGTGAATTAATTTGTTTGAGATTAAGAAATGGTATTTTCATATACAATAATAACGCAATTAAACAGTTTAAATTAGCGAAATGATCTAGAATTATAATCAATGTCAGAGCTAAAAGATTATTATCAATTGATTACATTGCCGAAGATAACTGATTCCAGGGGAAACCTAACGTTTATTGAAGGCAATGAACATGTTCCCTTTGAAATTAAAAGGGTTTATTATACTTATGACATACCAAGCGGAGCAGAAAGAGGCGGACATGCACACAAAGAACTCTTTCAATTTCTGATCCCAATTAGCGGTAGCTTTGATGTTATACTGGATAATGGCAATGAAAAAACAACAGTATTCCTAAATAAACCAGATATTGGATTATTAATTAAACCAGGTATTTGGCGGGAAATTAATAATTTTAGCGCGGGCAGTGTCGTAATGGTATTGGCTTCTGACTTTTTTTATGAGTCAGACTATATAAGGGATTATGAAGAATTCAAATCAAGTAGAAAGTGATTGAAGTAATCAGATATTCAAAAATAAAAAAAGAAGAGTGGGATGATTTCGCTCGTCATTCAAGCATTGATTCTTTCTTATTTTTTCGCGATTACATGGAATATCACAGCGATAGGTTTTCAGACTTTTCCTTGATGGTATATAAGGAAAATAAACTAAAACTTATACTCCCGGCTAATACCAGAGACCATATATTATATTCCCATCAAGGCCTGACATTTGGTGGAATAGTTACTGAAAAAAACCTTAAAAGCATAGATGTAATTAGTTATTTTGAGGCGATACATCAATTCCTTAAAGAAAACCGCATTCATAAAATGATCTATAAAGTTTCACCCAGTATTTATAATAATGGCAGTGAAATTGATTCATATTTGATGTTTCGGTTCAATGCTGTTTTAACCAGCAGACTGCTTACTTCGGTTATTGATCTAAACAAAGCTTTTAAGCCAAACAGAAACAGGATACGCAACCTTAAAAGAGCCAGGGACTATAACATCAACATTAATGAAAGTAATGACATAATGCAGTTTTGGGAGATCATGACCAATAACTTAAAGTCTAAGTTCAACGTTGCTCCTGTCCATTCTCCTGCTGAAATACAACTTTTGCAAAGTAGGTTTCCTGAAAGAATCAAACTATTTACAGCCAAGAGTGAAAACAAACTGCTTGGCGGTATGATCATTTATTTTTTTGATGAGGTTATTAAGGTTCAGTACGCTCATGCATCTCCTGAAGGTAAAAAACTGGGTACTATTGATGCCTTGTATTTCTATTTGTACGAAACTTATTGCAATACCTTTAAGTTCATCGATTTTGGAAATTCAAATGAAAAAGGCGGTCAGGTAATTAATAGCGGATTACTTTCCCAAAAGGAAGCATTTGGTGCCTATGGTGTTATAACAGACACTTACGCATACGAAATTCCATAATAGATTAAGAACAGGACTTAGTTAAACAAGAACCCCAATCTCAATCGCAGTACCCATAACATCACTATTCTATCCCACGGTTTATTAACAAGACGATTATAGTGTTTTATGTAATTCTTTAGATCGTTCTTTTTAAAGTAAAAATACGAATATGTTATGCTTTCATGTTGACTACAATAAAAATCTACCATTCCCTTATCCAGCTTTTGCTTTTCAAGGAAGGTTTTAGAAATAAATAAGGTGTGTTTATTGTATTGTAATGATTCTTCGATGTCTTTAAAGTGGCATGCAGAATTATCATTTCGACGGTAACATACGGTAGATTTATTAATGTAACCTACTTTATGGGTTCGACTGATCTCAAGCCACATTGGCAGATCTTCAATGTGATACTCCTGCCTGTTAAACCTTTCAATCAGATCACTTTCAACAATTAATGAACGCTTATAACATACTGTAACTGCATTGACCTTATTATTTACGGCTAAGCGAAGAAAGATATCTCCCTCCAGGTACTTTGCCTCTTTTTGGCAATTTTTCATATATCGAGGTTTTATACCTCGTTTTTGCATATATAACTCGTCAAATTGTGTGTGAACCATTCCATAGCCCGGATTAGCCTCCATAAAATCAACCTGCATCTGAAGTTTATCAGGGTCAATGTAAAAATCGTCCCCGCCTAACCCGGCAATATATTTTCCTCTTGCTTTTTCCAGACATTGAGTGTAATTACGAATCAGCCCAAGGTTATTTTCATTATCAATAAACTTTATACAACTATTCTTACTTGCATATTCCTGAATTATTTCTCCCGAATTATCTGTACTGCAATCGTTGGCGATTATAAATTCAAAGTCAAAATTTGTTTTCTGCATTAATACAGATTCTATCATTTGTGCAACATAGGCTGCCTGATTATATACTGTCGAAATTACTGTTAACTTGATCATTATTCAATATTACTTTATAAAGCTCTATAACGTAACAATCACCAAAAAGGTGCTTTAAAATGAAAAATTATCCAATTCGCTAATATTTTTACAACTAATGTCGTTAATTAGCATAAACAGTAACAAATGGCATTACTTAAGAACAGGTTTTTATCAGTTTCATTTAAAAACTCATTTCAAATCATTTTCAGATTTCTCGTTGGTTTAATCAACATGAAGGTAGTTGCCATTTATACCGGTCCGACAGGCATGGCACTGTTTGGCCAATTACAAAATGCACTTCAACTTGGGACAACGATTTCTAACCTTGGCTTTACAAACGGAATAATCAAATACACCTCTCAAAACAATCTATCGCCTAATGAAAGGCAATCAATTATTTCAACCAGCATCACATTAACCTTAATTGCATCTTTAGTTTTAGGCAGCATTGTTATGATAATGTCTGAAGAAATTTCGGTTCACCTATTTAAAACCAAAGAATACAACTTCATTTGTCAATTAATCGGCATACATCTTATCTCATCGAGTATGCTAAACCTAATTTTATCAATTTATAACGGACTAATGCGGTTAAAGCGATTCATTATAATAAATCTCATCAATTCGTTTTTTCTTTTGTTACTGGTTTCCCTTGGCACTATCTTTTTTAACGTCAAAGGAATGTTGTGGGCTCTTATATTTCAAAGTCTCTTTAGTCTGATTTTTGCCTTCTTCCTCTTGTCAAAAGATCGGATAAACTTTAAGTTAGCTATTAGCAAGGCAGCCTGCCTGAAACTGGGTAATTATTCCTTAATGACCCTGGTCAGTGGCATTGTCGGCCCATTGGTTTTAATAATCATTCGTGATATATTAATTCATAATGAAACACTTCATAATGCCGGAATATGGGAATCAATAAATAAGATCAGCAACAGCTACATTGTTTTACTTACCAGTGCTTTCAACTTTTATCTATTGCCAAAATTTTCTTCCCTAAAAAGCTCAAGTTCCATTAGAAAAGAAGTGATCTCAACTTTAAAAATACTTATCCCTGTTTTATTGTTAGGTGCAGCTTCAATGTACTTCCTGCGTAAACCAATCATTAGTACCTTATTTTCTCAGGAATTTAGTGAGGCAGGTCAGATTATCAGGTGGCAAATTATTGGAGATTTCTTCAAGGTTATCAGCTGGGTCTTTGCCTACTTATTAATCTCCAAAACAAAAACAATCGCATTCGTTATATCTGAAGTTGCTTCTGGTATCCTACAGGTCTCATTTTCTAAAATAATGATACTGAAATATGGACTTGAAGGCAGCACTATGGCATATGGACTTGAAAACGCGATTTATTTCATCATTCTCCTTCTTTTCTTTTTTTATTACTGGGGCTTCAAAAAGGAATAGATCACGCATGCCTCCCATAAAGACATAAGGGTTTTAATCAGATCGACTCCTATTAGCTTAACTATTAATATCAATCGATATTCCACATGAAATTAACTATATATTGGACCCGGAATTATTAAAACCATATTGATATCACCACAGATTCCCTATTTTTACAAAAAACAAACAAAATGCGTCAAGGCTATCTCTCACATTTACCGCCAATCATTAAGCTGATCTTTGTACTTACTACAGTAGTGCTCTTGGGAATGTTATCTGCAGTGTTTATGACCCTGATAGCGGAGCCACTCTTTGGGGTAGACATGAGCTCATATACTGATATGAAATCCAATATTGCTTTTATGCAATGTTACCAGATATTACAAAGCATCAGTTTATTTATTATTCCTTCGCTATTGGCTTTCTTTTTGTTTTACCCTTCATTCACCTTCGGCGTAAGGGGTGAGAAGAACCTGTCGGCACTAATAACAGTCATTGCCGTTTTTTTAGTTTTTGTTTCCCAATCCTTTATCTCCTACTCAGGCTGGCTTAACCATCAGATACAATTACCAGAATCTTTAGCTGAGGTAATTAACTGGATGACGCAAAAAGAACAGGAGGCAACAGAACTGACGACCTTGTTGATCAGAAACAATAGCTGGACACAGATTCTGATCACTGTTTTGATGATGAGTATACTTCCGGCCATTGGCGAAGAGTGGCTATTCAGAGGTCTTATACAACGTGAATTAGACAACTGGCTAAAAAACAAGCACATCGCCATTATTCTTACAGCCATAATTTTTAGTGCTGTTCACATGCAGTTCTTAACATTTCTGCCTCGCTTTTTTCTGGGAATAATACTGGGATATTTGTTTGTCTTTTCGGGCAACCTGTGGGTGGCAGTTATCGGTCATTTTACCAATAATTTCATGGCCATTGTAGCCTACTGGTATATGTCGGCAAAAGAAGGTGAATCGCCGCTTGACATCCCATTGGAGAACCCATTCGGAGTGCTAACAATCCTTAGTTTCGTCGCAATATTCTGGTGTCTGATATTGATTAAAAGAATCAGGACTCATTCAGAACACACTGACAGCATTTAATCGTGTATTTCCTTTTCGTGTTTTCTTAAAAGGTAAACAACACCATAATTGGAGCATTTAGTACGCTTGTCATCACCTTCAAGCATATCAAAATGAGCTTCAATCTCATTCCATATTTCCAGCACGATTCTATCTGCTACAGCGCGAAGCTCGGTTACTTTTTCATGCATTTTCTGAGTGGTAACCAGTAGGTTCTTATGATTATTGAAGTATTCAACAAACTTTTCATACTTGATCTTCACCATTGCAATTGATGGATTGTATATTCGTGATCCTCCCATCATACCGCGCTTCTCTTCTCCTTCAACAACATTTTTTCCTACCTGTAACAACTGCTGCTCTGTACCTAACTCGGGAACAGATTTCTCATCCACATCAAAACCATACAATTTTCTCACCTCAGGCTTTATCTCTCCTCTGATGATACAAAAATTAAGTACCTGGATAAAATGTGAAACATACAAGCGGGTTACTTTAAATTGGTCGCCCAGCAATTTACCGTATTTGGCCTGTCGTTCTTTACTGAAATTATATTGAGAAATAGCTTGTTCGTACAAAGGAAGGAAAGATTGCAATTCGAGAAATAACTTTTGACTATAGGCTAAGTCAAAAGGACTCAATTGCATACCCTTTTGGAGGGCAGCTTTTAAAGCACGCAAGCGAGCTTGATCTGTATTAGGCAGACGACGATATGGCATGTTGTTTTCAATTAAAGGAGACCTGTTCGCATCTAAAATTAGAAAAAATAACTTCTATTAACAAATACCTACAGTTCAACTACTTTTATTATTCCTTTTTTTAACACTAAACGATTCATCATTCAAACTTATCTGTTCATCAGTATGAAACAATCGTTCATAAAAACGTATTATTTCAATAAAGGTTACTATTTTCTAAAAATCAGTTGTATAAAAAATAAAAAAAGAGCTACTCCAATTGGAATAGCTCTTTTATTTATATCTCTAACGACCGTGTGTTAGTCTTGAAATTTAGCTTTCAGGAACTCACGATTTAAACGAGCAATGTTTGAAATAGAAACACCTTTAGGACACTCTACCTCACAAGCGCCGGTGTTGGTACAGTTACCAAATCCCAGTTCATCCATCTTAGCTACCATGTTCTTGGCACGACGCGCGGCTTCAACCTTACCCTGAGGCAACAAAGCCAGGTGGCTTACTTTAGCTGAGACGAACAACATTGCCGAACCATTTTTACAAGTGGCAACACATGCTCCACAACCGATACATGATGCTGCATCCATCGCCTCATCAGCATCATCCTTAGGAATTGGAATCGCGTTAGCATCAGGAACACCACCAGTGCTTACCGATGTATATCCACCAGCAGCAATAATCGTATCAAATGCATTACGGTTTACAATTAAATCCTTGATAACAGGGAAACCAGCTGAACGCCATGGTTCAATAGTAATCGTCTCTCCATCTTTGAATTTACGCATGTGTAACTGACATGTTGTTACATCATCATCAGGTCCGTGAGGACGACCATTAATGTATAATGAACACATACCGCAAATACCTTCGCGACAATCGTGATCGAAAGCTACAGGCTCTTTGCCTTCATTGATCAACTGCTCGTTAAGAACGTCCATCATCTCAAGGAAAGAGCTATCTGTTGATACTTTATCCAGTTTATATGTCTCGAAACGACCCTTTTCTTTAGGTCCGTTCTGACGCCAAACCTTTAGAGTCAAACTTATATTATTTTCCATTTTTCTCTGTTTAACTATTAAGACCTAAGATTATTTATAATTACGCTGAGCAACTTTAACAACTTCAAAAGTCAAGTCTTCTTTATGCATCACCGGTGCTTTATCTTCACCCTGATATTCCCAACAAGCAGCATATGCAAACTTGTCATCCTGACGCATAGCCTCTCCCTCTTCAGTCTGGAACTCTTCACGGAAGTGACCACCGCATGATTCTTCACGATTCAATGCATCGCGAGCCATTAAGTCGCCAATCGCGATAAAGTCAGCTAAACGAGACGCTTTTTCCAACTCAACGTTCATACCTTCTCCTGATCCGGGAATACGCACATTACTGTAGAATTCCTTTTTAATTTCAGCAATTTTCCCGATAGCCTGCTCCAAACCTTCTTTGTTACGAGCCATACCAACGAAATCCCACATTACCAAACCAAGTTCTTTGTGAATACTATCAACCGAACGCTCACCTTTAATCGCCATTAATTTATCGAATTTGGCTTTTGCTTCATTCTCTGCATCAACAAATTCTTTTTCATCACCTGTCATGCGAGGTGTTGAAATATCATCAGCAAGGTAATTTTGAATCGTGTAAGGAAGAACAAAATATCCGTCAGCCAATCCCTGCATCAAAGCGGAAGCTCCAAGACGGTTGGCACCGTGATCAGAGAAGTTAGCCTCACCGGCAGCAAATAAACCAGGAACTGTTGTCTGCAATTCGTAATCTACCCAAATACCACCCATTGTATAGTGAATAGCAGGGTAAATCATCATTGGCGTTTCATATGGATTGTCATCAACGATCTTTTCGTACATCTGGAATAAGTTTCCATAACGCGCACGAATAGCATCTTCACCTAAACGCTCAATTGACGATTTAAAATCAAGATAAACAGCCAAACCAGTTGCTCCAACACCAAAACCGGCATCACAACGCTCTTTGGCAGCACGAGAAGCTACGTCACGCGGCACAAGGTTACCGAATGCAGGGTAACGACGCTCTAAGTAGTAATCTCTGTCTTCTTCTTTGATCTCAGTTGGCTTCATCTTTCCTGCACGGATAGCTTCAGCATCTTCTTTCTTCTTAGGCACCCAGATACGTCCGTCATTACGCAATGACTCTGACATTAACGTTAACTTCGACTGGAACTCACCGTGCACCGGGATACAGGTTGGGTGAATCTGAGCGAAACATGGGTTAGCAAAAGCTGCACCTTTCTGATAAGCTTTGATAGCCGCTGAACCATTCGATCCCATTGCATTTGTTGACAGGAAGAAAGCGTTACCATAACCACCTGTAGCCAATACAACAGCATGACCAAAGTGACGCTGGAATTCACCGGTAACCAAATCACGGGCAATAACACCACGTGCTTTTCCGTCAACCATTACAATGTCAACAATCTCAGTACGCGTATACAAATCTACAGTACCAGCATTTACCTGACGCATCAGCGCCTGGTAAGCACCAATTAACAACTGCTGACCTGTTTGTCCTTTCGCGTAAAATGTACGACTAACCTGTGCTCCACCAAATGAACGGTTATCTAACAAACCACCATATTCGCGGGCAAAAGGAACACCTTGAGCCACACACTGGTCAATGATATCGTTACTTACCTCAGCCAAACGGTGAACGTTTGCTTCACGTGCACGATAGTCACCACCTTTTACTGTATCATAAAATAAACGGTGAACAGAGTCACCATCATTAGGATAGTTCTTTGCAGCATTGATACCTCCCTGTGCAGCGATAGAGTGCGCACGACGAGGAGAATCCTGAATGGTGAAGTTCTTTACATTGAAGCCCATTTCACCAAATGAAGCAGCAGCCGAAGCACCTGCCAGTCCTGTTCCAACAACAATAATATCTAACTTACGCTTGTTAGCAGGGTTAACCAATTTCTGGTTAGCTTTATAATTAGACCACTTTTTGGCCATTTCGCCTTGTGGTATCTTAGAATCTAATTTCATATCTATTTATGTATTTAGATTTGACCTATTAATAAAAAGCAAATTGAAGGATAGCTATCAAAGAAAAGCCTAATCCTACGATCCATGCAAAAGCAATACCGGCAACAGTCCAACGACTACGCCAGATACTATTACTTAATCCCAGAGTTTGGAAAGCTGACCAGAATCCATGTGTCAGGTGGATAGTCAGACCCAATGCCCCAATTACATACAATACAACCCTCCATGATTCTGAAAGGGCAGCATTAACCAATGCATAGGTATTGTGCATTTCAACGCCGTCAATGGTGATTGACTCAGCAGCATGTGTGATCTGTAAAGGCACCCAGAAATCAATTAGGTGAACCACTAAAAATGCTGATACTGTCAAACCTAACACAAACATGTTTTTTGAAGCCCACATCACATCTTTGGTATTATTACCCGATGCATACTTGGCCGAGCCACGTGCTTTGTTGTTTTGTGCTGTTAACACAGCCGCATAAATAATGTGTACAAAGAAACCGGCAAATAACACTGGCTGTAAACCATACTTAATTAATGGTAAGGCCATGAAATTTGCGGCAACATTAAACATTACTCCGCCATCTGGCACAAGCAGCAATAAGTTAATGGAAAGGTGAACGATCAAGAACACCACCAAAAAAAGTCCTGACAGACTCATCAGTAACTTTCTTCCAATTGAGGAACCAAAAATAGTACTCATAGGAATCCTTTTTTATTTATTTAATTGTTAAAACTAATTTGTTCTATAAGGCTGCAAATGTAGGTGTGAAAAGCCCTCTGGGCAAACTTTATTAAAGAATTAATTCTATATTTATATCAATTCTAATTAACCACACATTTAAACATTTTATATTATAAGATTTTTAACATTCGTTATTACAAATTAATAAAATATAAATGAGATTAACGCATCTTATTTTCATTCTTTAGAGGCAATTATAGAGAAACGAGGTAGGTTTCAGGCATGCAATTTACTGCAAATTTACACCTTATTCAAAGGAAACACTTTATAAATACGTTAAAGTCCATATTTGTACCGGGAAATTTTCAGTTGACAAACAGCTCTATTTCCGATTGACTTTCAGCGCTTTTTTATTTTCATATAAAGTTTTCTATTTTTGTGTAAACGAACAGTTTAAACGCAATCATACATTCCGACCATGCAAGAAGAAATAGATTTAATATTAGACGATGCCAAAGAGCGAATGACCAAGGCAATTGAACACCTTGATAACGAACTAGGTAAAATCCGTGCAGGTAAAGCAAACCCTAAAATGCTTGAAGGTATTTTAGTTGATTACTACGGTAGCATGACCCCACTTTCGCAGGTTGCAAACCTAAGCACGCCTGATCCACGTACCATTGCCATTCAACCATGGGAAAAACAGTTGATCGGTGAGATCGAAAAGGCAATTATGGCTGCCAACCTTGGCTTCAACCCTGATAATAATGGTGATATCATCCGAATCAATATCCCACCATTAACTGAAGAACGTCGTAAAGACCTTGTGAAGCAAGCTAAAGCAGAATGTGAAGATGCTAAAGTTAGCTTCCGTAATACACGCCGTGACTGTAATGATGAATTAAAGAAAATGAAGAAGGATGGCCTTTCTGAAGATCTTGAGAAAGATGCCGAAGCTGAAGTTCAGAAAATTACCGATGAATACGTTAAGAAAGTGGATGCAATGTTTGACGTTAAGGAAAAAGATATCTTAACTGTATAATTCACTTAAGTACATAATATAGAAAAGGCTGCTCAATTATGAGCAGCCTTTTTTTATATTGTAAGCGTTAACCTTACCTTAGTTCAAATCATTCAGCATCTCTTCAATGGCTTTTTCCAGCTGCTCGTCGCGACCATCTTTGAGTAATTCAAAGCTGTTCTGCACTTTTACATCCGGCTCCAACTGAGTATTTTCAAGGTAATTACCGTCCATATCTTTTACGCCAACTTGTGGAATTCCGAACACCAGGGTTCGGTCTTGCTGGGTTTCCCACCATACGGCGGTCATCGTACCCGGAACCGGCATGCCAATTAATTTACCTAATTTCAAGGCATTATAGGCGAATGGGAAGGCATGAGCATCAGAATAGTTACCTTCACTAATCAATACACATGATGGTTTATTCCACTTAGCTATTGGCTCCGAGCCAAAGTAACGACCACCCGGATAATAGTCTGCATATTTTTTACCACCCAGGAATGTTACCAAATCATCGTGCAACCATCCACCACCATTAAAGCGTGTATCAACTATTAATGCTTCTTTATCGTGATTACGACCCAATACCTCGGAATAAAACTCACGGAAACTTGGTGAGTCCATCCCTCTGACATGCACATAACCTAATCGACCTCCGGATAATTGTTCTGTTATCTCCCTACGTTGCTTAATCCAGCGTTCATACAGTAAATGGTTGCGTTTCGATAAGCTGATTGGTTTTACCGTTTCGCTCCATCGCGTGCCGTTTACCGGGCTGTAACATGAAAGCAATGTTGACTTGCCTTCCATATGATTTAACTGCCTGTAAAGGTCTGAAAGGTTATTTAAAACAAAACCATTGACCTTTTCTATTACAACTCCGCTCTTAATTTGAGTACCTTCTTTTAATACGGGACTCTTATCAACCACCTCTGAAATTTTAAGCCCCTGGCCCTTGAAATTATAATCGAAAAATAAGCCTAATGAAGCCGTTCTATCCGCATCAATAGTTTTAGGGCGATACCTGGCACCGGTATGTGAACCATTCATCTCGCCAAGCATTTCACTTAACAGTTCCTGAAAATCATAATTATTATTGACATGTGGCAAAAAGCGCTGATATTCTTCTTTGTAGAAGTCCCAATCCACATTGTGTAAATCAGGTCGGTACCATTTACGTTTTACCTGACGCCAGGCATGCTCAAAAATAGCTTCCCGTTCAGCACTCGCATCCAGGTACATCTCAGCTGTATAGCTCACCACTTTCGTTTTCTCACTTTTAGTATCAAACCTGGTTATTTTACCTCCTGAGAACACAAAAATATTGGCGAATGTCGAATCGGCCTGCAAATAACCACCCCTACCACCTAATTTGGCTATTTTCCTGGTTTCATTCTTTTTAAAATCATGTATCCACAGGTCGTGCCCCTTTTCAAAGCGCGACAAATAGTATAGCTTATCGGCATCAGGAGATAACAGAGCGCTGGCCAGACTCGATGAATGAATGGTCAGGCGGGCCATTCGATCTTGTAGTTTGTCCAGCTCCATTTCAACACTCTCATCTTCCTCTTTGGTCGGTTTCTTTTTCTTTTTCTTTTCCGCCTTCGACTCTTCTTCTTTCTTTTCTGCCTTTTCTAATTCATCCTTTAATTCCAGCTCTTCTTTGCTTAGCTTAAACTGATCATAGCTCTTCTGGTTAAAAAACATGGCATAAACGTCGTCGTGCGAACCCCAACTGCCATGGTTGCGCATACCATGTTTGTCTGTAAACCAAATAACGGCATTACCTTCCATCATCCATTGCGGACGCGAATCTCCATAACCACTATTTGTAAGGTTCTTCACCTCTCCTGAACCATTGGCAGCAACCAGACCAACTTCGTTTATTACCCAGTGGTTTGGTGAATAAGCCACTATAAACCATTTGCCATCGGGCGACCACTGATACCATTGATCTCCATCACTGTATGAATAATTGTAGTTACCATCAAGAATTGTACGAACCGCCCTTGTATCCAGATTAATCACTTTTAAAGTGGTTCTGTTTTCAAGAAAAGCGACTTCTTTGCCATCAGGTGAAAAATGTGGCTGAAACGTTTCGGCTTCCACCTCTATCACCGGCTTTTCTTCAACCAGCGTAGCACTGTTAAAATACAGCTCACCCTCCCTCTTTATCGATGATGTGTAAATATTCCAACTACCATTGCGCTCAGCGGCATAAACCAACGAACGCCCATCGGGACTGAAACTGACTGATCGTTCCTGACCAGGCGTATTGGTGATACGCTTGGTTGTATTGTAATCTACCGAAGTAACAAAAACCTCTCCCCTGGCAACAAAGGCAATCTCCTTACCATTAGGTGATACATCCATCTCCGTTGCTTCCTTACTCATTTTTACAAATTGGGTATCTTCTCCTTCAATATCAAAACTGATAGTAATGGCCACTTTTGCCGGCTCGCCACCTGGTTTTTGCGTGTATATCTCACCATTGTAGCTATAACATAACAAATCATCATCTGACGCACTCAGGAAACGTACCGGGTGTTTTTCGAAGTGACTAAGTTGTTCTGTTTTAACGGGGTTTGCGACATTTGTTTTACATACATTAAATGAACCATATTCTTCACTCAAAAAATAGACTTCCTGGTCATTGGCAGCTAAAACAGGCTGACGGTCTTCGCCTTTAAATGAACTTAACCGGGTATGTTTACCTGTTGCAGTCTCAAGACTCCATATATCCCTGGTTACCGATGATTGATGATGCTTACGCCACTTATCCTCGTATCCCTTTACATCCTGATAAACCATAATTGAGCCATCTTTGCTCAGCATGGCCAACTCAGCAGGTGTTGTCAGCATCTGGTCAATGGCAGATGTGGTGACATCGACTGTGTACAACTCTGAAAACATACCGTAGGGAAACTGACTATTTTGGTAATCATCTAACTGCTGTGATGAGTATAATACTTGTTTACCATCGGGAGTAAACGAGCAGGGCATTTCGTTAGCAGAATGATAGGTAAGGCGACGAGCCTGACCTCCATGAGCAGGCATAATAAAGATATCAAAGTTACCAAAGCGATTGGAGGCGAACGCAATGTACTTGCCATCCGGCGACCAGACAGCTTGATAATCGTGCGCCTTATGAATGGTTAAAGGTAATGCATTGCCTCCTTGTGAAGCTACCTTATAGAGGTTGCCTTTATAAGAGAATACAATACTTTGCCCATCAGGTGAAATGGAAGGATAGCGCATCCAGAGTGGTTGAGCAGAAGCCTCAATAACAAAAGCCAATAGCATCACTACCACAGCCATTTTTAGTAATTTCATAATCATAGGTATTAAATTGGTTAATACAGTGTGTTCTTTCGAATGTTTGCATGTTAAAATCAACCAAATATAACCAGAGAATAATTGATATTCAATGATAGGTGTTCATATCGGTTAATACACTTTCCTTTTTGACGAATAACAACTCGTAGTCATTCGCATAGATCTCTATTGCAGTTATAGAAAATAACAATCACCAAATTCAACTATAAATCTCCACAGGCATTGTTGTAAATAATAATCATAGTTCGTTCGATGTTCGTTCAATGTTCGTTCAATGTTCGTTCAATGTTTGTTCAATGCTAACTGAATGAATATTGTCTGAAATTTGAATGAATTATTTAAGATATCACGATAAAAACCGGGAGTGAATGTACACATATTCATCCGCAGCAAAAAGAATGCTCTGTGCTGTGCGATTAGCAATTCCCTATGATTCATGTAAACAGTTCACAAGGATAGAAAAGCAAAAAGGTAAGAGATAATTCAGAGGTGTTGCAGGACGCAATATAAAAAAACGCTTGTCTGATCCGATGATGCAATTTGATTACATCACGCTTATGTTTGATTAGCTTGAATTTCTATCAGCCTGGTACAAAAAAATAGTCCCCAGAGAAATTCTGAGGACTATCATTATATTGTAAAGCTTCAATGCTTTATAGTATCAATTAAATATTTGGATTCACATAGTGAAAGTGTGAACCAAAACGCTCAAAAGCTGCCTTATCCAACATTTCCTGGTGGTCAGGGTGGGCTACTGAGATAATTTGCTTAGCACGCTCCTGCATCGTCTTACCATATAAGTTTACAGCACCATGCTCAGTTACAAACCAGTGCATGTTAGCACGAGTAGTTACAACACCAGAACCTTCTAATAAGGTAGGAGCAATTTTAGAAATACCTTTAGCCGTTACTGATGGCATCGCGATGATTGGTAAACCACCTTTTGAGTAACCGGCACCGCGGATGAAATCGATCTGTCCACCTACACCAGAATAGTGCGTTGTACCAATAGAATCGGCACACACCTGACCAGTTATATCGATTGCCAAAGCAGAGTTAATGGCTGTTACTTTATCGTTTTGACGAATAACATTCACACTGTTTGTGTGACGTACATCCATCATGGCAACCATTGGGTTGTCATCAATGAAGTCGTATAGTTCCTGAGAACCCATTAGGAAAGATGCCACCATCTTACCCGGATCAATTTGCTTGCGCTTACCGTTTACAACTCCTTTTTCAACCAAAGGAAGAATACCATCAGCAAACATCTCAGTGTGTACACCTAAATCTTTGTGGTTACCCAATTGCGCCAATACAGCATTTGGTATACCACCAATACCCATCTGAAGACAAGCACCATCTTCGATCAATTCCGCGACATTTTTACCGATTGCAATATCCATATCGGTTAATGCACCCATATCGTGAGTATACAAAGGACTGTCATCATCTACAAAGTAATCGATCTCACTCATGTGGAAGATGGCGTCACCCCATGCACGTGGTACATTAGGGTTAACAGCTGCAATTACAATGTCTGCACACTCTACTGCTGCGCGTGTAGCATCAACAGATGTTCCCAATGAAACAAATCCATGCTTATCAGGAGTAGAACACATAATCATGGCAACATTCACTTTTAATACGCCTTCACGCATTAACTTTTGAGTCTCACTCAAAAATACAGGAATGTAATCAGCATAACCGGCTTGAGTTTGCTTACGCAGGTTACCACCAACAAAGAATTGCTCTGAAACAAAAACACCTTCGAATTCAGGATCTGCAAAATCTACTTTATCCTCAATGTGAATGTGCTGAATTTTTACATCATAAAATTCTTTGTTACGGCCACGTTCAACCATTGCCTTAATTAATTTGTGTGGAGTTACTGCCACACTACTAAGGTGAATGCGGTCTCCCGTCTTAATCACTTTTACTGCCTCTTCAGCCGATATCGCTTTATAACTCATGACTTTATTATTTATAGATATTTTTCTCTATTTAAAGGCTGCAAATTTAGAAAAATATGCATTGATGCAAGCGTTTATTAATAATTATTAAGAAGATTCATGATATTTAAAACAAATCTGAAATAAAACACTTTTTAACTATTGGAAATGAAAGCAAAAACATAATTAATGCTTACATGATGTACCTCCTTATTAAAAAGGAATTCATACAGTTAAGTATTTTTAACCTATTACATTAAACACCGCATACGAATTTAAACCGATTGATAAAGAAAATCAATCAGTCCAACTCAATATTTGCTGCTTACCATGAGCTCATTAAAAGCTATACTGCCCAAAACGCTGTATTTGAAAGAGAAGGTAAGCCTGCCCGGCAACCAGGATCATTTAGCCTTTTAAATTATTATCCCGGCTCAAGCTCATCTTAGTAAATTACCTTCAAGCCCACACTTTCGCTTTACTAAAAAAAGGAACTAGTTTATCATTTTAATAAACCTGGCTTAAATTTTGCGTAACTTCATACATCTGTTCATTAAATTCTTCGGCTCATGAAAACGCTCATATTTTTAACACTAGTCGTATTGACAGTCACAGCCTGTACTGTTCAAAAGCAAGTGGCCGATGTCAATGCACCACCACAGGAACTCAGCGTTGAAAACGGTGATTCAACAGAATACGATCTGATCGTGTTTGATCCACGCTTTGATACTTTTCTGGCAACACAGCCCTACCCTAAGGAGTTTTACTCAAACGAATACTACAAAAACTGGAACTATCGCTATTGTGTAGAATGGAATATCCGTCACTCCAATCCTTTAAGGTATGGTGATTTCTATGTCACTCAAATTCCATATGAACTTTCTGTTGACTACGGAATAGACTTTAACTTTAAACTCTATCAGTATTTTCAGTTTATTGACAAAGAATATGGCATTGTCCTTATACGCAGGAAAGGGCGTTAAGCCTTTTTCTTTTGCGTTAAACCTATTGCCAGAATCGTTCCGCCAATAACCAGTATTGCACCTGCATAGGCTAAAGGCGACACCTTATTGATAGGAAACCAGTTAATATCCAATAACATTAGCAGCTCCAGAACAACAAAAGTGATTACTGGATTCATAATAATGACAATGCTGATTTTATTAGCCTCGGTATATTTAAATGCAGCTGAAAGGGTTCCATAGGCCACAACTGTGTTTAAACCCAGGGCGATCATCAGCACCCAAACCCACCACTCATAAGTTTGCATGAACAGTTCGAAGTTAGCAGTCGGAAGAAACAAGAGTACAGGCAAACCAAATATGATCAGATTGATTTGCTGCGGATGGTATTTTTGCACCAGCTTTTTATTAAAGAAAGCATACCCGGCCCAACTGGCTGCAGCCCCTAAGGTCCATACGACGCCTTGGGTAATAGCCTCTTTTTGCGCTACCAGTTCATTGATCTGGTTAAAATAAAAAACACAAAAGCCAATTGTTGCTATCATAAAACCAATGCCTCTTATCCAGTTAATCGTTTCCTTAAAAATGGTAAAACCAATTATACCCAGCATCACAGGCCCGGTTTGTATAATAATCTGTGTTGCTGCGGGTCCTGCATAGTTGATGCCTTGCATGTAACCTATATAATTACCTGCCAGCAGCACAGCACCGGCTATCATCATTTTCGGTGGTTTCCGGTAAACTTGCAGCAAAGCCGGCTTTTTTACCGCATAATAAGCGATAAGCACCAACGTTGCCACTAAAAAACGAAACCAAACGATGGTATAAGAATCAAAGTAATTTAGCGCTACTTTTAACGCGATGGCCAAAATACCCCACAATACAGCTGTGGTGGCAGCTAATAAAATCCCTTTCATCAAAAGATCCTTTAAAAAATTAATGCAGTGGCTTGAATGAAACACTGCTGATTAATAATGTTAACTAACCTGCCATCTGTCCAAAGCAGTTCTCAGAAATACATTAACACTACCCCAAATATTTAGTTCAAATGTACTTCTCTTTTTTAAGCTAAAAATAACATTGGCCAATTACTTGATAGTATCGGATCTTGAACCAATGTGTTTTAGTAGTATTCCGACATACCCATTATGACTAAAAACAGTTTACAAGCCACCATATGCTGTCAAACTCGCAAAGAAATTAGCGCTTAAGCCAAACTTTATAGAAGGTGCACAATTAATTGTTTTCAAAATCAATTATATTTGTTTCAATTTAATTAGTCCGGGAGAAACAAAGTGAGCAGAAATTTGTCATTTATTTGAGTCTGGCTAATTGTCTGTCTTGATTTTTAAGGCTAGTAAATGCGATAATAAAAAACCAAAATTAGAACATATGAAAATCACTATCCGAATAGCATCTTTGGTTATAGCTGCTACAATGATGTTAACTGCATGTAACAGTAAGAAGGCTAAAAAAGACAAAGCTCCTGAAATCAAAAAAGAAAATGTAGAAAAAGAAGTGAGAGAATTCGTTTACCCGCTTCCTACATCATTTGAAGTAACAGAAATGCTTAACCGTATTGAGGCTGCATATATTCTTTCATTATCAAACCCTGCAAGCAATGCTGATAAGTATTTAACTGAAAATGCCCAGGCTATCAACCTAGGTATTTACAGTGCTGACCTTAGTTATGCCAGTACCTATAACCAGCAGCAGGAGACACTGGATTTTATGAATGCCTCTAAAAGTCTTATCGACAAACTGGATATTTCACCTGCGCTTGATAAGAATTTATTGGAAGTAATTGAAAACAACCTTGACAATAAAGATGAATTAGTAAAGGTAATTACCAACTCATTTTACAATACTTACGAGTACTTAAATAAAAACGACCGCGGTTCTGTTTCATTATTGGTTATTTCTGGTAGCTGGGTTGAAGCGTTATATATCGCCACTCATATTTCTGAAGAAACATTCAGCAATAAAGAGATGGTAGCTATTATCATGAAGCAAAAAGAGCCTTTGAACAAGTTAATGACCATGCTTGAAGTTTATGCTGCCAACGAAGACATTAAAGCAATGATGGATGACCTGAAGATTCTTCAGGAAATATACAATAGCACCGATGAAGGAAGTATCACTGTTGAGCAATTGGATGCTATCGAGAAAAACGTAGCTGTACTGCGTGAAAAGTATGTTTCATAAGCATCTCAACAAAAGATATTACACAAAGGGAAGCCAACAATGGTTTCCCTTTTTTGTTATGTGCACATAAAAATTAGTATCTTTCTGACCAACCCAAAAACACAGCGATGAGTGAACTATTTCTGGATGCTCTAATGCAGATTTTTGCCCTATTAACCGATCAGCGTGAAGAACAAAAGACAGGTGACGGTATCATTGAGGTAAAGAACTTTTTGCTCCGCAACTTAAATAAAGAGTTTGCAGAGCAGGCTTTGGAGCGATACGAATATTATATTTCAGAATATCATAAAGACAGCTATAGCCAGGATCAGGAGGTTAGAGATAAACAAGCCTCATCGAACATGGACAGGCTGACGAAAATATGTGATCAGCTTAATCAGGAATTAGAGCAATCGGAGAAATACATGCTGGTGGCCAACATGCTTAATTTTATTATGCGTGACAGGCATGTGTCTGAAGAAGAAGGTGTATTTACAGATGCCCTGGCCAAGTACCTGAAGTTGGACGAAAACGACTACCAGAACCTCAGAACCTTTGTACTTGACTATCCACTGGAGGTCGAAGATAAGGAGCGCCTGCTTCTGATCAGTGGTCATAAAGAGAAGCCCGAGGAAGACATTAAGCACATCTATAATCCCAAGCAGCAGATCTTTGTTTGGGTGATACATATTCAGGAAACCAATTTATTGTTTTTCCGCTATTCGGGTAGTCGAAACCTCTACCTCAACGGCCACATAATGGAGCAAAACAAGGCTGTTGCATTCAGACCGGGAGCTGTTATTAAAACATCACGCATGGCACCCGTGTATTATGGTCGGGTGGCCGAAAACTTTATCGCCCGTAAGGGACGTGCACGCATCCTGTATCGTGCATTGGATGTGTCGTATAAATTCAATAACAACCAAACAGGCATTCATCCTTTCAGCTTTTCTGGCCGTTCGGGACAGCTGGTTGCTGTTATGGGAGGAAGTGGAACCGGTAAATCGACTTTACTCAATGTATTGAATGGCAACTTAAAGTATGACACCGGTATTATTCGCATCAACGGTTTTGACCTGCATATGGAATCTGATGCTTTGAATGGTGTTATTGGTTATGTTCCCCAGGACGATCTGCTGAAAGAGGAGCTGACGGTCTTTGAGAACCTGTACTTTAACGCCCGATTATGCTTTAGTCATTTCTCTAAGGAGGAGATCATTGTTGTTGTTGAAAAGGCGCTACATGATTTTGATCTGGTTGAAGCACGTAACTTGGTGGTAGGCTCTCCCTTAAATAAAATTCTGAGTGGAGGTCAGCGTAAACGACTCAATATCGCCCTCGAGCTGATTCGGGAACCGTCGATCCTCTTTGTTGACGAGCCAACATCAGGTTTGTCATCCATGGATTCGGAAAAAGTAATGCTGCTCTTAAAACGCCAGACATTAAAAGGCAAACTTGTATTCATTAACATACACCAGCCCAGCAGTGACTTATACAAGCTGATTGACAAATTAATGTTGATCGATAAAGGTGGCCGTATCATATACAACGGCAATCCCATGGATGCCATCACCTATTTCAAGCAAAAGGCGTCCTATGTTAATCCGGAAGAGAAAGAGTGTTATGCCTGTGGTAATGTGCAAACAGAACAACCTCTCCGAATTATTGAGGCCCGTATGGTAAATCCATATGGTAAATTCATTCGTCAGCGAAAAGTATCACCGGAAGAATGGTACAGCCACTATGTTGAGAATTTTGAGGATAAATTTGAGTGGAAGGAAGCCAGGCATAATGAGAAAAAGGAGAAGCTACCAGCTAACCTTTACAATATACCGGGGCGTGTGCAACAGTTCCTTATCTACCTGATGAGGGATACCCTGTCGAAATTGAAAGACAAACAGTACCTGATGATAAACATGCTTCAGGCACCAATACTGGCACTCATCCTTGGATTCTTTACAAAATACATCAGCGGCGATGGAACGGATGAGTCGGTATATGTATTTGCCAAAAACGTTAATATCCCTGCGTACTTGTTTATGTGTGTTGTTGTGGCTTTATTTCTTGGCCTGATCGTTAGTGCTGAAGAGATATTTAAAGACCGGCGTCTGCTGCAACGTGAATCATTCCTTAACCTGAGTCGCTTCAGCTATTTAAACAGTAAGATTGTTGTACTGTTTACCATTTCAGCTATTCAAACACTCAGCTTTGTACTTATCGGTAATTTCATTCTTGAGATCAAAGGCCTGAACCTGAGCTATTGGTTAATACTATTCAGCACCGCCTGTTATGCCAATATGATAGGTCTTAACATCAGCAGCGGGCTTAATTCGGTAGTTGCCATTTATGTTCTTATTCCATTGATACTTGTACCACAGCTGCTGTTTAGCGGGGTAATTGTCAATTTTGATAAGCTTCATAATACCATTTCGTCACAGCAATATGTACCGCGCATCGGTGATTTAATGACATCACGATGGTCTTATGAAGCACTGGCGGTCAATCAATTTAAAAACAATGCTTACGAAAAGCAGTTCTTTGAAATTGACAGACAGATCAGCACAGCCTCATACAACCGCAATTTATTAATACCAAAGCTGGAAGATTTAAATGAAACCTGTAAGTATCATTTAATTCACAACAATACCGAGGAACTTGATCATGTTTCACAAATACTGACAGCCGAGATCGTCAAAATTGTCGGCTACAAAATGATGCACTATCCAAACCTGTCCTTTCTGGCCAGTGATCAGTTGGTTTATAATTTAGAAAAATACAATAACGTTCATAATTATCTTCAGGATGAGAAACTGGAGCAAAAAAAGCTTTATGATGAAGGGAAAAAGCTAAAGGACGCCCTGCATGAGAAGCTGATAACAGAGTACGGATCTAAAGACGCTTTCTTAAAATTTAAAGACACATATCAGAATGAGGCGCTTGAAGAAGTAGTGCTTAATAAAAGAGAATTAAAACAGCTGCTTTTAACCGGTACAGGGATTATACAAAAGAAGCACCCTATCTTCCAGGAACCGGTATCATACTGGGGGCGAACCCATCTATACGCACCTGAAAAGCGTTTAATGAATCTTAAAATACCAACGCCCCTGTTCAATATGCTTGTTGTGTGGCTGGGTGTCGCCTTCTTTTATGTCACCCTTTATTTTGATATTCTGAAGAAAGTCATCCGCTACTTTGAAACCTTTAAATTAAGGCGACTAAACCGACGATTACAGAAAATAAGACCTTAAGAAAGACATAACAGTATGCCTTGCTGCCTGTTCGTTTGAATGACGAACAGGTAATTTTGGCCCCTGGCAAGATTTTTTTAATACAGAAAGGCCTGCTCCGTAAAGGAACAGGCCCCGTATTATTAACTTAAAACGTATATGAAGTATTTTTATACTTTCTAACTGCGTGCCTCAAGCGTCGTTTCCCTGTATTTAAACACTTAATAATTTATCAATGCTTAACCCAATTTCTGACTTACGAACACAATCATGATGCTTCTCCAACATCTCATATTGTTGTTCAGGAGCCATTTCGAACCATATTTGTAATGCTTTATGAACCGGCATGGCTCTTAAATTCTTAAATGCACAATGACCACATTCATCGTTCAAGGGGCATTTAAATATTAATCCTACATATTGAGTTTTCATTTTGTTAATGTCCAATGTTTAATCAAAGACATTGTTGTCACATAATGATTAACTTATCAGGCATTTGCCTTTTAAGTTTTGTTGAGAGAGCAGAGAACTAATTGTCTTACTGGATTTTCTGGCAGCAATTCTCCTCATCGCAACCTACGCCAACCTTCATTCGGTCAACAGCACCATGCCGTTCTTTGTACTGCTGCATCAGCCGTTTTTTCTCAGCTCGTTTATTGGTATAGAAAGCGATTTTATCGGGATTGTGCTTATAGGCATAACTCAGGAATTCTGCTCTGGATGCCATATTGTACTCAGTCAGTCCTTTGTCATCAAGGGCCGTTTTAATATCTTCTATAATGTTAGCCAGCTGCTCATCATTATCATCAGCCCGTGTAATATATTGACGAAACAGGTAAGCGTGATTGATACCCGATCTTGCAGCCAGTTGCCTGGTTTCTTCAGGCGTTTTCCATAGGTAATAGCTCATTTTTGTCCATGAATACCCAATCTTGGATATGGCTTTGTTGGCAATATCCCAGTTATCAAATTCCATTATCATGGCCACAGCAACTGAGTCGGTATAGCTTTTCATTAGTAAGCCGGGCAGGTTGTACTTAAGCAGTGCTTCCTGATAGGTGACTGAGTCCATGCAAACATTATAATCCTTATCAATGTAGCGGTAATTGAGGCTAAAGAAGTCGGTGTTGCTCAGGTTTTCCGCATTAACAACCTCCTTTGCATAAACCTCCTGCGAGGCCACCTTGCCCGATATCAGAGCAATTAGCAGTAGTACGATTAGTTTTGAATGTTGAATCATTGGGGGTAGTTTTTTAAGGGCTAATAGTATTTTAAGACACAAGACTCCGGATGATCGATAGCCTTATCTCAGCCCATTGAACGAATCAGGGTGTTTTAAAATAGGAACCGCACCGTATTAAGAGGATGGACATTATATGCGATCCCTATTTTTTCAAACAACCTACTTATTCGTTGTAATAACTTTATATAGCAAGGCATAGTGCGACTTATCCGCGCCTTTCATGTTCTTTTTAACGATCTTCTCAGCTTTCTCCAACTCCGTCAAAGAGGCCATCAGAATAAAGTGATCCACGTAATTGATCTTGGAGGCATTACCTGTTGTCAAGGCATCTTCACCATTGATGTTGTCGGCAAAAAGCTTTTTAGAATCAGCCGGTCTCTTCATATGGTGCTTCGATGAATAACTCATACTGATCAGGTTATGCACATATGCCTGTTGTAACACCTTCTCTGTATCAGTTAAGCGTCCATCGTTGCTAAAGCTCCAGATCAGCTCACTCAGGTCGTTCAGGTATTCTTCTGACGAATAAGCCGGACGATTGGTTTCAATGCGCTGGAAAAAGAAACCACTCATCATTTTATCAAAGGCTTCGACTATTTGCTTGTAGTAGTCGTTGCGCAATGAGCCCAGTCGATCTTCCACATCTTTGTTCATCAGCCACTCGCTATTGGCCAATTCTTTGACCACCCATGCAATGGCCTCCTGTTGTTTGGCCTTTGACACAGGTGTAAACAATGGTATATCCTCACCTTCAACACCAAAATACTGATAAGCACCGCCAATATATGACATGTTGTGCTCAAGGTAACGGCCATATTGCTTGGTTACCTCCTTGTATATCTGGCGCAGGTACTCGTACTCCTGATTGGGTTCGGTGCACCAGTCAGTCAGGTTATTCATTATAAACTTCAGGTTTTTCATCCCGTAAGTACCGGCTTTTACGCCATCATCACCAAGTGCTTCGGCCTGTGCTGCCGGATCACCTGAAATACCCATGGCAAACTGCGGTGTAAAGCGATACATCGGATCATCAGCTTTATCAAGGAACCACTGATTAAGCGTTTCATACTCATCAGCCGGCTTCGTTACGTTGGGCAACCACTGGTAACCATATTTAATGGCAAAAATATCAAATACACCTAGTGGCGGAGGTGTTAATTCCACCCCTTTATCTTCGGGCTGAGCTATATAATTGTAGCGCGCATAATCCATGATAGATGGTGTGGTACCATATTTTTGTGTAAAAGTAACCGAGCGCAATGAATCAACCGGGTAGGCATACGAGGCACGCATGTTGTGCTGAAAACCCAGCGTGTGACCCATTTCATGAGCAGAAGCGTAGCGAATAAGGCGCCCCATCAACTCATCGGAATACACTTTTTTACGCGCTTCCTCTTCCACCTGACCACACTGCACAAGGCGCCAATCGTGCAACTTCTGAATCACATCGCCATACCAGATTATATCTCCTTTGATGATTTCACCCGAGCGCGGATCAACCCAGCGCTTACCCATGGCATTGATGGTTGTATTGGGAACATAGCGGAAACAGGTATTGTTTAAGTTGTCGGGATTAAACTCAGGGTCATCGGGGAATACCTGGGCCATGATCGCATTTTTAAAACCAATGGCTTCAAATGCCACCTGCCAGTCCTCAATTCCTTGTTTCACATACTTTTGCCAACGCTTAGGCATACCGTTGTCAATGTATACCATTATTGGCTTCTCAGGCTCCACCAGCTCACCTGCCAGGTAGGCCTCCACATCTTCTTCCTTAGGCTCTAAACGGTAACGATGTATGTATTTTTCACTGCGTGAGGTTGTGCCGTTATCTTCATAAAAGCGCTTACTACCCGAGAAATAGTTGATGCGACGGCTATACAGGCGCGGCATCATTGGTTCCTCAGGTAATAGTACCAATGAGCGGTTGACCATCGCGCGGTATGGTGTACGCTTGGTACTGAAATTAAAATAGGACTGCAGCTCTATGTTATTTTCAAACACCTGTACTTTGGCAAGGTAAGAAGCGTCCTTATCAATGGAACCCGGTTTTCCCTTACTGGCGAAGGGCGTGATAACAGGTAATTCTTTTGCGAAAAAGTCTGTTACATCAATCACCAGGGCATTGTTCTCTCCAATAGCCTTAATTGGGAATGTTTCCAAAACGGGCGTCAGGTAATTGCGATCAAAGGCATGTTTGATGTCCTCACTTTTTTCTCCCAGCTGATCTTTCACATTGGGTACAAGGAGATATACATTATTCTCATCGTGCGAAAGCTGAAATACCATTGGGTTATGGCGCAATTCACCAGCATAGGCTTTGCCCGGGTCGCTGACTTTGGCTATGTATGACGCCATTAAAAACTCACGCATAAAGAAAGATTCCGGTATCTCAAAATACAGTTTATCCTCACTTTTATGCACAGTCAGCATACCCGTCTGTGTGGTATACTCACTGGTAATAATCTTTTCGTAGGGTTTGATTTTGCCGTTGGTTTTTTCTTCGGCATTAACCGCCACTGACCATAAGGAACTGATCAGCAGGATCACAAGCAGGTGCTTAATGTTTAGTCGTTTCATAGATTAAAATATTTTAAATGGCAAGCTTCAACATGTTTTAGTTGAATTGGACGAATGGTATTGAAGCTTGCCTTGAAAATGGTCATTACAAATCAACAGGTGTTACTCCTTTAACATCTAAAAGATCAGGATCCTGGTAACTTCTGCTATTATACATATGGTAATGTACTTCTTGTGTACCTCCCCATAATTCATCATTGGTGAATTTCACCGTCAGAACTATCTCCCATAGTCCTTCTGATACTTTATGGTAGGTACCGCTTCCTTTAATCCCAATCGTGTATGATTTATCTTCCTTGCTTGATATAGTCAGGAATTGCGAAATAACCAACACGTTTCCTTCATTAGGATTATTACCATCTTTTGGATAGAACTCGAGTGCTTCTGCAATATTGAAGCCCGGCGATTTATCCGCATCCGTATATTCGTTGTTAAATATACTCTTCATGGCAAAAGCATTGGTTGTTCTTCCTGCATTAGGAGAATCAAACTTTAGTTTATAGGCATGGTGATATATATCATCCGAAGTATCATCGGGTGTTCCTCTATCGGAATACAGAACCCCATTCGGATCATCAGCACCAACAACAACAGGATAGGTAAACTGGCTCGATGACTTCCATTCACTAACAGCATCTCCTTCATCGTAATACCACATTTCAAGGTAGGTACGATAATACGGATCATTCAGGTTATAGAAATTGGAAGCCGGAAACGTTGATTTATCCCGATCTACTTTTATTGGTTTTACTATTTGCAGTGTTTTATTACCCTGAGGTACATATGCCAGATCCTCGATCAGGCTTAAGGTACTTTCGAAATAAACATCGTCATTGTTAATGTTCTCATCGAGTGTTAAGGTGTATGTAACTTTCGTATCTCCTTTCTTTAAAGGGTGCTGTGTCAGTGTGTAATCAAACCCGTCATTGCTCACAAATAAATTCATACCATCCACCTCAGACACAAATAATCCTTTGGGGAAATCAACATCAAAGTCAAAAGACTCTCCTGCCAGCCCTTCGATCTCGATACGATTGAGCGGCATGGTACAGGTTGTTGTCAGTTTTCCAAAGCTGAATGTCAGCTTATTGTTAGGCATATAGTCATTTAAACTACCTATTTGAACTGAAGGGTCACTCACATCGGTTAGTTCAAACTGCAGTTGATTGACTTGTGATGTATCCCAGCGCTCACTAATATCTATGATTATTGTATCGATCAACTTATTACGACTAAAGGTAAGTTGACCAATCGGTGATTGGGTATAGCCAGTGAAGTCGCCGGTTTTGCTTGTTGTATAATCCACAGTTATCTCACCATCCAGTTCATTGGCACTGGTTAGTACAACAGGTATTTTGCCCGGTTTAATCAATTTGTGATTATAGGCATCTACTGTTTGTCGGCCATACTCGTTAAAGCCACCCTCAAGAGGCACACTATCACCATCCAATACTAAATGGAAGCGAACAAACGAATATCCTGAATACACATTATCACCTGCAAAATCCTCATCATCACAGCTATAAATAACCAAAGCTGTTAAAACCAAACAAATAAATATCTTATTAATAGCCTTCATTTTGCGTCAGATTAGAGTTTAATTCAACATTTCTTTCAGGAATAGGCAGAATGTAAAAATTCGATGGATAGCTCAGGTTGCAAAGTTTTGCGGCACAGCCTTCTTCACGAACAACATTCTTCTGGAAGCGTGCAATATCAAATAGCAAGTGACCTTCAAAGCAAAGCTCTTTGCGTCGCTCTATAAAAAGCGCCTCCAATATATCATCAGCTTCAGTACTTAATGTAGCACCTGCCCTGGCCTGTATGGTTCTTAAATCACTCAATGCCTCTTCATTAAGACCCAAACGGGCAGCAGCCTCAGCCCTGATCAAGTATATTTCACTCATGCGTATAACCGGATAGCCCGGGTTATCCTGAAATTTCCTGGTAAAATAGTAAGGACGATCTTCTTTATCTTCACCAACAACCGTCTCCAGTTCTGCTTCAATAAACATGTTTAAACCTCTTATATCAGAACTCTCAAAAAGGTTTAACAAATCTCCTGAAGCCACATATGCCTCATAATCAGTAGGTGATCGATAGGCAAAATCATCAGATACTGAATTGGATGTGGCCAGCTCACCTTCATTGTTATAAGGAATGCTCAACTCAAAAAGCACTTCACTAATACTGGCATTGGGTTCTTCCCATTCTGCCACATAATCTTCATTCAGCATAATATCAATGCCTGAGGTGGTTATCACCTCGGTAGCTATGTCATAGGCCTGTTGCCACTTGTTGGCATATAAAGCGGCGCGTGCCCACAGAGCTTTTGTATTTATGGCAGTGAGCAAGGTATGATCTTCCCCGCTCAGGGTATTGCTTCCGGTAAATTGCGCAATGGCTGTGTTGTAATCTTCCAGAACATACTCATAGCATTGCTGAACCGTTTCGCGTGCAGGATAATCAACTCCCACCGTTTGGGTCCTTGTGTTATAAATAATACCCGGATGGGCAGCATTAGCAGTGTATGAATAATTTTGAGCATAATGACGAAGCAAAGTAAAGTGACACAGTCCCCTCATGCTATAGCATTCTGCTTTAATCTGTTGCTTTTGCTCTTCGCTGGCATCAATAAGGGCATCAACATTTTCTATTAGCATGTTACAGCCATTAATGATGTCATAGCATTCTTCGTAAATGGCATCCATATCACTATCCTCTTTGTTGTCAGAGAAAGAGTAAACATTTTCGATGCGTGTAGGTGCTTTAATAATTCCCTTGGACGAGGCAATAAGACTGGGTGAGAATGAAATATTACCACCACAGGCATCAGCATAAACCGCATTGACCTCGTTCATCATTAACTTTGAGAGCATTTGATAATTACCACTTAATGCTTCTCTTACACCTTTATATGTGCTTAACTGCTCAGTTATCGATATCTGGGTGCCTGGTTCCTGCTCCAGGAAATCATCGCAGGCCACAAGGCCAACGATTAACAACAGGCTATATATTAGTTTCGTCTTCATCTTTAAAATGTCAATTTAAGTCCTAATGTAAATGTCCTTGCTTCGGGGTAGATGAATCTGAATTCGCGAATTCCGTTTCTACCTTCCGGACTTTCCTGCTTATAAAAATAGGCTACGTTTGAAACGTCTGCATTAATGTTCAGGCTCTTAATAAATATATCTGCACGATGAACCGGCACTTTATAGTTTAAGCTGATATTGCTTATTTTTAAGTGAGACGCGTCATATACATACTTGTCAAGATTCGAGATGCTCGGTGTATTTTTAGATACAGCCGGATTGATGGATGCATCACCAGGTCCCCGCCAGAAATCGTATGCATTGACACTCAGGTTACGGGTGGTAATAAAGTTATAATTATCGATCAGGTTCCTGTCAATCTTTTCATTATTACCATACTTAAACGAGCTACGAACACTCAGGCTTAAGTTTTTATATTCGAATGTTGTATTAAAACCACCATAGAAATCGGGCTGTGTATTACCGATCACCTCCCAGTCGGTATCATCAAATAATTCCTTCACATCACGGGCATCATATACCTGACCATCTACCTCAACCAGGTTACGCCCGGTTGATGGATCAACACCAATCCAGTGATAACCCCAGATGGCCGATGTACTGTAACCTTGTTTAATAGCCGCAGCAGTTGCTGCCGATGAGGTGTCATCTCCGTAATCTTTGACCGAGGTAATCTTATTTTTAAGGGTAGCTATGTTAAAGTTGGCCCGCCATTTAAAGTCGCCATGTTTAATGATTTGTGCCTTAAGCGATGCCTCCAGGCCTTTATTGTACATGTCGGTACCATTAATCTGCACACTTGTGTAACCTGTTTCACTCGGTACATCACGACTTGATATCATGTCTTCAATACTATCGTAGAAATACTCAACGGTCAGGTTAAAACGTGACAACATGTTGATGTCAAGACCAACATTGAACTTTTTGTTGGTTTCCCACGACAGGTTAGCATTAGGTGCCGATTGCGGAGTAGCATAAGGTACTTTGTTGTAACCGCCATTCTCACTGTAACTATACAGGCCTTTTGCTGAATAGGAACCAATGCGTGAGTTACCGGTCGTACCATAACTCAGGCGCAGGCGCAGAAAGTCAAGCCATAGCTGGTTCTCAAGAAACGACTCCTTACTGATGATCCAGCTTGCACCCAAACCTCCGTTATATGCCACGTTGGTATCATCACCAAACACAGAGCTTTCATCGCGTCTGAAGTTGGCCAGGATAAAGTATTTCTTTTTATAATCATAGTTCAACTGGGCAAACATCGATACCCTTGAGTTGTAACTAATATCTGAGGTATAGGTCTGATTCTTATAGCGGTCGTCTTCCAATGTCTTTGGATCATCATCCTGTAAAGCATTACTAACAGGGTTGACAATATCAGGATTGACAAATCCCTGTCCTCGCTCGTAATCCAAATCTACTTTTTGCTCAGCCAGCTCAATACCGGCCAGTACATCAAAGTAATGTTCTTCGGTTATTTGCTTGCTGTAACTGGTTTGTCCCTGCCAGTTCCAGCTGGTTGTCTGGCGGTAGTTAATAAGTCGGCGCCCCCACTTTGGATACTCAATTCCATCGAGCTGAAAGGTACCATTGTACTGTCCACTTTCATTGGCGCCCGAAAAGTAACGGTCCTGCACTTTATCTTTATAGTCCAGACCAAATAAGGTTAATACCGTCCAGTCTTTAAGTATTTCATAATCGAGCTTTAAACTCGATAAAATTCCCTTTGTCTCTGAGTCGTACATGTTTTGCTCAATGGCCGCAAAAGGGTTGCCCAGGCCGGGAACACCCATTTTGGTATAGTTACCTTCCTCATCGCGGATAGGAACCGTTGGCACAAAGGCATAATTATAGTAGATGTTTGGTGCTTCTTTTTGAATAATACTGGGGTTTAAAGACAGGGTCGCCTTAAAACGTTTCTGGGTAAAGACCAAGCCGGTACTCATACGGTACTGGTTGGACGAGTTACCTTTTTGTGGTTCCTGAATATTTAAATAGTTTAAACTGGTTCTGAAGGTTAGTTTTTCACCACCGCCACTAACACTAAGTGCATATTTATGAAATGAACCATTTTCATTGAGTTCGTTAAACCAGTCGGTATTGACACCATTATATGGTACAGGAGAGGCTCCCACATCAGCCAGAAAGGCATTTTGGGCTTCGGTGTACTGTTCGCCATTCATGTACTTGATTTGGTTAATGGCCATCGACACACCATGCTGTGTGGAGAAGTTAAACTTTGTTTTACCGGCTTTACCTTTTTTAGTAGTGATAAGAATAACACCGTTGGCTCCATCGGCACCATAGATACTTACTGCTGCAGCATCTTTTAATACGTTAAACGATTCTATGTCTTCCGGCGCCAATTGCCCCAATGGATTATTAAAGTTTTCGGCACCTGTGCCACTTCCGTCAAAAAATGAATTGTCAATGGCCATTTCTTCAGTCATTATAACGCCATCAATAATAATAAGCGGTTGGGTTGATGTACCCAGCATATTATTGTTCATGGGTGTTAAACTACCCTGACCACGAATGTTGATTTTAACGGGTGCTAAAGTACCTGAACCGGGTTCAATATTTACACCGGCAATTTGTCCTTCGAGCATTTTATCAACACTTTCGAATGCCTGATCTACCTGAATATCTTTGGAAGTGAGTGTTTCAATACTACCCACCACCTCTTCTTTCAGCTTTTGCGTACCATATGATGAAGTAATGACAACCTGCTCCAGCTCATTCACGGCTTCATCCATAAATACCTCAATGTACTCGCGCCCTGCAACCTTAACAGTCTGGGTTTCCATGCCAATGAACGAGAAGATCAACTCCAGGTCATCGGCTTGCTCATCTTTAACTGCAATACCAAAATGACCATCCATACTGGTTATGGTTCCTAGTCCTGATGATTTTACAATTACATTAACTCCAGGTAAAGGGCTGTTATCGGTTTTGCTCATCACCTTACCCGTTATACGCACCTGGGCCAAAAGGCCGCTCAGTGGAACCAGCAAGGCTATGAATAGAACAGTGAGTCTCTTTCGCATTTGTAGATCTTTAAGTATTTCGAATTGTGCATTAATAAAAAGAGTGCCGGCCCGCTACCAGGCCGGTCTCCTTGTGAGCTAGTTATTTAACGGTTATTTTACTAACAGTTTTTTGTGTTCCGTCAATGATCTGTAATACATACAAACCTTTCTGGGTAAAAGTGATCTGGTTGTTGTAAACAATTCCTTTTGCCACGCACTGACCAGTTAAGTTATAAATGCTGTAGGCAGCCCTTTCACTGTTAAGGCCTTTCACATTTATCGTTCCGTATGACGGGTTAGGATAAACAGAGATCGGGTTAATTTCCGCATCATCGCCAATGGCTGTTGGTATCGTTGCAGGATCAAATGTAAACAACTCATTACCTGTTGTTTCAGTTGACGCATCCTCACCTTCGAAGTATAATTTACCGTTTAAAACAACGATCTCATCAACGTCTTTAACCACATCGTCCAATTGCTCAATGCTTGTACCATTGGTTCTGAACAAGTGACCATTCGTATCATTGGCATCTTCACCACGGTAATATAAATAACCGTTATAAGGACAGTAATCTGATGGATCATGGTTCGTATTGGTTCCTGATATATTACTGATGTTAGTAGTTGTACCATCAGCCGGATTGTAAACATATAACTGGTCACCGCTTGAATTATCACCTTCAAGGAAAAGCAGGTCATTCCAGGCATAAAGGTTAGCAACACCACTTAATGATGCTGCCGATGTTATAGCAACTGTACCGTCAGCGGTTCCGTCAGTTTGCCATAGTCCCCCTAAAGCTTCAAAGTACAATTTATCTCCTAATACGGTAAAGTTACTGATACCAGAATTGCCATCATCACCAGTAATATCCTTTATGAGACTATAAATTCCTGTTGCAGGATCATACTCATACAGTTCTAATCCAATGGTGGCATCCGCTTCCATGTATAGCATAACCTTACCATTGAAGACAATTAAATTTCCACCACTTAATTTTTCAGTGATTGTTCCATTGTTAACAACAGCTGCATTAGTTATGCCATCGTACGACCAAAGCGTATTTGACGCAACAGTGTTGTTATAGTAAACTATGCTGTTGTCGCTTTGTGGGAAGTATATTCCAGAAGTCAGAACATCGTTTGTATTGGCTTCTGTACCATCAGTCATCCATGTTTTGGTTAAAGCGGTAAAATAAAGCTGATCATTTAAGATAAAAAAGTTACCAGGAGTAGAATTTCCTGAGTTTGGCACTTCAGGGGTGCCATTCAAATCTTTAACTAAATATGTCCCTGCTTCAGTTCCATCTGAAACCCACAACTCTTTACCATGATCAACACTTGCATTGGCATCATCTGCCGCAAAATAGATTTTTCCATTATAAACAAACAGTCCAGCCGGGCTTGAGTTACCTGTACCCGGATTAATATCCTTTACAAGTGTTACCTGCGCCTGCATTCCTAATGCCATCGCGGCCATTAAACATAGAGTGTAAATCTTTTTCATACTTTTGCATTTTATAGGTTTATAGTGTGATTGCCGGTTTAATAGTGTGCAAAACTATAGTCCGTTGACCAGGCCGGCAATCACCATTTATAGGTAATTTTCTGATTAATTGTGATTAAGGTTGTGTTGTCTACTTAAAGGTGTAAGGATTGTCATATTCCTCAATTACACCATTATCGTATGTGATTTTGAATTTTTCTTCAGTTATTTTATCGACTATTTCCTGGGGTTCGACTTTACCTCTTACAAAATATACGCGTAGTGTTGGCTCTGTTTTATAGTAAGTAACCATACCTACCACATAAGGCTGTGCTTTACCCACATGGTTAATCATAAAGTCCATCATTTGCTTGTTTCGCGGATACTCATCAAATACCATTTCAAACGAGGCCAGTTCGCTGTTTTTGTATTTGTTGCGGTCGTTGAAGGCACGCTTGAACGGCATGAATAAATACTGACGTACATTAATACCATAGGCAAACTCTTTCAGGCGATCAATGGACGATACGTCGAACTGAAGCTCCTGCGTAAATTCCTTACCTCCGCTGATCAACGGAATGCTTTCGGTTTCAATGGTCTGTTTCAATGATTCCAGGTCGATGTCATAGTCGCAGTACATACGTAATGTAACAGGCTCACCAAACGATGATTCGAAAGCATAGATATCTTTGCGTTTGCGCAATAACTGGTCCATGTAGAACACGTCCATCTGGTCAAACAGGTTGTAAACCTTTGCTTCAATAATAGCTACCTTAACAGAATCGGCCGGGTCTTTTACATGTACCTTGGTTGGGGTAAATAAAGCCTTCTTAATACCGTCTGAACTAACCTTTGTACTATCATACCAAACCTTAACCGATTTGGAGTTAACATAGGTTGCAGCTCCCACTACACCAGGTACGGTTTTGATCTGCCCGATAAACGACATACTACTACCATAACATTTGATGTTTTTTAATCCGCTGTATTCGAATAAAGCTGCGTTCTCAACCACTTCTTCATCGGCCCATTTCATGTTTACAGTCGGCACCTCAAGCTTGTTGCCCAGGTAAATACCACCAAGTACCAATACAAACAGTGCAGCCACCGGCATCCAGCGGAAATTGTTTTTCTGATTCACCTGCAGTGTATCACTTACCGGACACGCACCCAGGCAGTCGCCACACAAGTTACAGTCTGCATGCTTCACCACTTCAAGGGATGCCACATCAATACCCTGCGGACATTTTTTAGAACACAGACCACAATCAATACATGAATGTGTATTACGGGTAATTTTCATTACCTGCATGGTCTTGGTCTTTTCGGGCAGTAAGACCTCAAAGAAATAACCGGCGATAAATAAACTGATCAATAAGTATATCCAGCTTACTTCTATTTTTAATGAATAGATAATAGCATAACCTATTACCAGCGTCAACACAATATAAATGTGTTTGAACAAGTTAGAGAAAGCTCCAAGCGGACATACATAACGGCACCAGAACATAGGTATTACTGTTGAACCAATGGCCAGCACCAACATGGCTGATATGGCCATCCATGGCACCACGTCTTCACCAAAGCGACTGGCAGCCGCGTAAAAAGGATCATACTCTTTACAAAACAGTTCATTGGACGCCAAAGTGAAATAAAAGGTAATACCCAGCAGTACGTATTTTAATACACGTAATAACTTATCGGCCGTTGGAGGAATGGTGGCCTGTATCTTCATTTTACGTCCCAGCTTGCCAAACCATTCTGAAATGGTTCCCAACGGACATATATAGGCACAAAATAATTTACTGAACAACAGTACCGCTATCAGCAGGGTAACACCCAATACCAATTGCATACCCGACATAGAACACGCCAGTGCACCGTTATTTAAAAAGGTAAACATGGACTGGATTCCTCCCATTGGGCAGTATGCTTCAAAATCAACAAATAAACTTGGGTTGATAATCACCCTCACCCACCAATATAGTACTACCGCCAAAAGAGCCATTTGTATAATGGTACGGATACCATTCTTTTTCAAAAACCTTGTCATTAATTCCAAATTAAAATTGATTGAGACTTTTCCTGAATCAAAGGTGTTAACTCTTATTAACAAATCGGACCCAAACAATATTATGGGGCTACAAATTGAGGTGTTAGAAAAATATGGTACGTCCCATCGCCTGATTATCTGCCCTTTATAAAATACAAACCATTAAAGCATTTCATAACAAAAATTAGCAGGGTCATTAATTATTCCCCGAAATGTTTATTTTTAATAGCATTATAAACAACCTGACACAGACCTATGACGCTAAGATTTAAATTAATTAAAAGTAACCTTTTAACGACTAAGAAAGCTTACCACGCTGTTCCGGTTTTAAGAAAGACAATCAACGAGGATGATCTGATCGAGTCGATCATCAGACCCGGCAGTGGAATAACGAAAAGTGAAGTCTATACTATAACTTGTGATCGCTTAAGTAAGGATGCCAGTAGCCGTGCATAAGAATGTTTAAAGAGTATTACTTTCTTTCCTGTGCTTCGCGGTATTCGGTAGGTGTTAAGCCAGTGTGGTTTTTAAATATGCGGTTGTAACTTGTTTTAGATGCAAAACCACAATCCATAGCCAGCGAGAAAATGGTATACTTATCATTTTCGGGGTTGTCAAGCTTGCTTTTCAATGCTTCAACGCGATAATCATTCATATAATCACAGTAGTATTTCTGTGTTTTCTTTTGAATGATAACAGATATTTCACTTTGCTGTATGTCCACACTTTCAGATAAGGCGCGGACAGTATATTGACCAAGCAGGTATGGCTTCTCAGCCTTAATAAATCGTTCGATAAGGTCGAACTTCTCATCGAGGTTCTCAACTTCAATATCGTCTTCGTGCTCAGGCTTCTTTAACTTTGGCTTATTTACCGGCATGGTAACATTGCTTTTGTCAGCATCCAGAACCAGGCTTTCTCCCGCAACAGGCGCTACAAACAGATAGGCATAGCTATTGCCCATGTACAGGAATATCATGATCGAAAAGGATACCATCAGGTTGACAACGGTTAACTCGTCACCCAGAAATCCGAAATCGAGGCGGTAAAGCACTTTATAAACTGCCGACAGACTGAATAACAAAAAAGCTCCAATGGTGATATTACTGATCCATGTGGCACGCAGCTCACTGATACCTTTTAATTTATTGTCAGATAACTTCCTGGACTGCACTTCATACCATCCGCCAAAGATATAGGCACCCAGGATAAAGAACTTTAAGAAATTAAGCAGGTCAACGTAACGGTTTCCTTCATGGATGCAACCCGTTCCGTAACAGTCCATAACACCCAAAACGGTATTGAAATAAAGCTTTAAGCCCAATAGTGCCGCAAAGGGAATAACATTGACCAGGTGAATGTATTTCAATCTAAAATCCTTATCGATAAAACTACGGGCATACAGATAGAAAAAGGCACCATGTAATACATGTGTATCACAAATGACGGAGAATAGAAATAAATAGCGATTAAAAAGGCCTATTGAATGCAGAAAAAAGCCTAAAACCGTCACTGCCAATATGAAAATCCAGGCCGTAAAGATCTTTTCTGATAACGTTTTGTGACTTTTTGTTATCAGGGAAAATGAAAAAAATACAATGAGTGCTAAACACACTATGTAGATATACGACATATGATTTCCCTATTCAACTGCAAATTTAGCGTTCTATTTCAGATGACAATGGCGAGGCCTTATAATTATTTGTTAATCTTTTAATGGATTATACCAAGACCATTTTACTGAGCCAGAAATACTATCAATTTATACTCATATCAGGTGTTTTTTGTTGCAGATTAACACTAAAAAATGGACGTTTATTTTTAAATGGTCTAATTTCTGCTCACTTTGTCATGAATGAAACGCGTGAGTTACGATAACCATCCTGCAAGCATACCTGTGGCCAACATGGGTAGAGCAAGGTCATGGTTTTGGGCTTTTTTTGTGTGGGGAGCAAAAAAGAGGCTGTCCAAATTTTAAGTTTCACGCTAAGGCCGCTAAGAATTACGCCAAGACAACAAAGTATATGATGTTATTTTTCAACACTTTGCGTGCTCTGCGTTTTTCTTCGTTTGCCTTCTTTGCGAGCAATATCCTTCATTTTGGACACCCTCATTCTTTCATCTACGGTATCGCTTTGTGCAACGCCATGGGTAGATGCTGATTAATTTAATCCGAGACTTTTGATGTAGGCCTCGTTATTGGATGGTCGTCCTAAAAACTCTTCAACAGCCACCATAATGTCGCGCTGCTGTCCGGTTGATAAGATCAGTTCACGAAAGCGCTTACCTGTAGCCTGGTCAGTCAGACCGTTTTGCTCAAACTGCGTGTACATATCCTGTGCATATACTTCAGACCACAAGTAGCCGTAGTAATAAACCGGGTGTGTATTGATATGTATCCAGGCAGCCTGCGGGTGCGTATCTTCAACATAGATATCCATAACGCCCATTTCCTTATCGAGCTTTTTCCATAACTCATCGGTATCGAGCGCCACTTCAGGATTGTATTTATTATACAGGTTCATGTCGTAGAAACAGTTACGCAGTGATGAAATGGCTTTGTAACCCGATGCCACATTCTTAGCCTTCAACATATTATCAAATAACTCCTTAGGCAGGACCTCTCCTGTTTCGTAATGCCTGGCAAATGAACTTAGCATCTCATAATCCATGGTCCAGTTCTCAAAGATCTGCGACATCGACTCAATAAAGTCCATTTTAGAAGAAGCCTGTAATGAGAACTCCCCTTCGTATGAAAGACCGTCGATAATATGGCCAAACTCGTGGAACAGAGTATTCAGCTCTTTGAAGCTAAGCAATGATGGCAATGTCTCTGTCGGTCTGGTAAAGTTTCCTAACAACATATTGGTAGGTACTTCCAACCCATCAGCTGTCATTTTACCCGACTTTAATCCAACACCATAAAACCATGATTCTTTATTGGGTCGTGGAAACAGGTCAAGGTAAAATCGTCCAACCAGCTGATCTCCATTGAATACCTCATACATATCCACTTCAGGATGCCATACAGAAGCATCTGCTATTTTTTTGAACTCAAGGCCGAATAATTGAGAATAGATATCAAGCACACCTTTCAGGCACTGGTCAATAGGAAGATAGGATCTTAGGGCCTCGTGATCAACCTGGTATTTGTTCTTTAAAATTTCGTTGGTGTAATAAGATACATCCCAGGCCTTAAGCTTTTTACCATTTATTTTTGACTTGTCTTTAGCCTTCAGCTTACTTAACTCCTTTATATCTGTTTTGGCCTTTCCTTTGGCACGATCAGCCAGGTCATTGATAAAGGCCCAAACGGTTTCCGGGTCTTTTGCCATTTTAGGATAGAGGTTGTAATGAGCATAGGTTTCGTAACCCATAATATTGGCCAGCTCATGGCGCTTTTGCACCAACTGGTCAAGAATAGCCAGGTTTTTATCGGCTGCCCTGTTATTGAATAACATGTAATAGGCTTTACGGGTTTCCTCACTGGCTGCATTACTCATTACCGGGCCACGGGTAGCGTTCATCACCGGTATTTCGTATTTGTTATCAGCCGTCCTGTATGTGTTCTTAAAATTTTCAGGCAGTCCCTCAGCACCTTCTTCATCCAACTCTAATACGGGAATGGCCGTATTCATATTATTGGAATATTCAGAAGTCAACTGGTTGATCTCCTTATTCAATGCCAGGTACCTCTCTCTTTTTTCAGGTTCCAGGTTAACACCCGACTGTTCAAAGTTAAGGATCAGGTCATCAACCAGGCGTTTCCTGTTTTCTGGCAGCCCCTTGTATTCATCCGATTCCCTGACACGAACCATCTGATTGAAAAGGTCTTTATCTGAATAAATCGTTGTTGATAAAGAATCCAGCAGTTTGTAGCTGTTCAGACCATTTACCCTCGAGGCAGAATCAGGGGATACCCAATACAACATAAATGATCGGTTAGAAGCAATGGAAACAGCATTGACCACTTCATCAAACGCAGCAAACACTGAGTTGAAATCAGGATTGGCCGTTTGCCTGATCGCTTCGATCTGCGCATCGGCATTCTTCAGGGTCAGTTGAGCATATTCGCTAATATCATCGGCTGTTACATTGGCATAATCAACCGGGGCATTCAAATCTGTTATGAAGGGATTATCAGATGCCTTCTCGGGCTGTTGACAAGCATAAACCATAACAAGCAAAATTAAAAGGTACAGTGATCTCATTATCTTAGTGTGTTATTATTTCACTGCCAAGATAATAAATGAAGTAAGCCCAGAAAAGTTAATTGATAATGAATAAAATCATTAAATCCAATGCTTGTTTGCATCTGCTCTGGTTAGTTAGTTGAGAAGTTGAATAGTTGAATGCTTAAACGCTTCAATTACTATACTCTTCAACTTATCAACTCTTCAACCATCAGATTATCAACTTTTTTTCAGTTCGACAATCAGTTACTTCTCTTCTGAAAAACTCCTACTCTTTGCCAGTTGACCGGGGTTTTTCACCTGGACTTCACGGTTCATAAAAAGATCTTCATGTATCAGGCGTGTCACCTCATCCCATACCTCACCCTCTGTCCACAGTGGTTCCATGGTTGTGGTCTCCCATGCCTTCAGCTCATCATTAAGTCGTGTAAAGGTTTCTTTATCCACATCAACAAGGTCATTGGTTTCCTGCAGGTTGTCCTTCAGGTTATACATGCGATACCCCAACTCACTTACCCTGATAACCTTATGGTCTCCTGAGCGGATCGCTGCCATCTTATCTTTCCTCCAAAATAATTCTGTATGTGGCTCCCCCTGCTTTTCTCCTTTCAGATAAGGAATAAGGCTGACTCCATCCAGTGATTCATCGACCGGCATACCGGCTACATCAACACAACTTGCAAATATATCAAGCGACGAAGTTAATCCATCGTATACCTGCCCTCCTTCCAGGCTCGCCGGCCAGTGAACAAAGAAGGGTACACGATGTCCACCCTCAAACTTGTTGCCTTTGAATCCTTTCAGGGGCAGGTTTGATGACTGGTTATTATGTGCTCCTCCATTGTCACTCAGGAAAAAGATAAGTGTATTATCCAGTAAGTTCTCACTTTTTAATTTGTTAACGATGGTACCCACTGCCTTGTCCAAAGACCAGGTCATGGCAGCCAGTGTTTGCCTCTCATGCCCTTCATACAAGACCATATCTTCTTCTTTAGCCTCCATTGGCGTGTGAACAGCATTGGGAGCCCAGTAGATAAAAAATGGCTGGTCTTTATGCTCACCTATAAATTCAGCTGCCTTCTCACCCAGGCGATCAGTCAGGTAACCTTCAAAGGTGGTAAACTTATCATTCTCCCTGATGGAATGGGCTGTGCCCTCCTTGTCCTGCTTCTTGTTTGGGAAGTAACTGCGCCCCCCTGTCAGGAAACCCCAGAAATAATCAAAACCTCTCCTATTAGGACGATATTCAGGCCCTTCACCCAGGTGCCATTTACCAAAAGCCGCCGTTTTATAACCTGCCTCTTTCATGGCATCCGCTATGGTCTTTTCATTCAGGTTGATCCCTGAATAATGCTTTGGAGGATTGCACTCGAAACCAAAGCGCTGTTGATATTTACCAACCATTAAACCGGCACGGCTTGGTCCACACACCGAGGCAGTCACATGAGCATCGGAAAAGCGGATACCATTGGTCGCCAGTTGATCAATGTTTGGTGTATCAAGGTCTTTGCACCCTGCAAAACCAAAATCGGCATAGCCGGCATCGTCCAGCAACATGACAATTACATTGGGCTTTTGCAGTTCTTTGTTCTTTTGTTTCGCAGGTTGACACGCGCCTGATATCAAAGCGATCATCAAGCTTAATACACCCGCTTTATAGTAGTTTAAATTCGTTCTTGTCATGGGTTTATTGTTTTTGTACTTTATAAATATCATTGCCGATCTTCAGAAGGTAAATGCCGCTTTGCAGATGTGACAGGTTAATTTGTTGCTGACAATCCTGCTTGCTCACCATAACACCCATCACATTATAAACTTCAACAGCCGTGCGTGCATCCAGCCCGGAGATGCAAAGGCGATCATTAAAAGGATTTGGATACAAGCTCAGAGCCTCTTGCATTCTTCTATTTAAAGAAGTTGTCACATCATGACTACTTTTCACCCATAACTTGTCAAACGAGCCAACATAGCCTCCGGAGTCATTACTCCTGCCAACACAGGCAAACTTCACCTTATAAGTTCCGGCATTGAGCTGAATAGCATTGAAGGTTTGACTGATTACTGAAGAGTTGGCCTTATACATATCAATTGTGCCATCCATCTCCTGCCATTCACCCGCTGAGGTTTCAATAGCACATTGATACTGTCCGAACGAGGTCCAGGTAAGCGATTGAAGTGTTATCTGATGCAGTCCGTCATTGTCAATGGGTAGCTCGAAGATAATTTCACTCCCTGCAGCCTGAGCCTCCAGCTTAACATGCCTGTCATTGCTTGCCGCACTATTACTGATCACCTGGCTATTGGTCCCAGTAGGTGAAGACCACACTAAGTTCTCGCACTCCAGTTCACTTTGAGCATCGAAGTCAACATTTTTCCATACCCTTACATAATCAACGTAAGCATGTGTTAAGGTACCAATGGGTTCCCGGGTAAAATAATCACCCTCAATGCCAAAGCTTGCACCATTGGATAACCAGATAAATTCGGGTGAGTTAACGACCCATTTGGCATCACCATATCTCACTTTAAAGACACCATCATAATAAATATCCATAAAATCCTCTGTCCAGTGAAAACCCCATGCGTGGTAGTTACCATCATGGATTCCGGGTGTTAAATACTTTTTGGTATTCGCCTGGTGATCGGCACCATAGCCATCTATGTGCACAACTGATTTGGTATAATCATCCAACCAGGCCGACTCAAACACATCAATTTCAGCACCATCATTGGCTGTATTATCCACATTGCCCATGTTATCACCCTGGAACCAGAACGCGGTATGTGTCCCCTTTGAAGCATCAGCAATTTTCATCCTTACTTCGAAATATCCGTATGCCGTTTCATACAGGTTGTTTGAGTTTACAGAACCACAATGCATCGTGTTAGCGTCATGCTTGTCCACCTTCAGTACCAGGTCACCATTTTCCTGCCACACATTGGCTTGTTTCCACCACCAGTCGCTGATGGAAAGCTTTGGCCTTGGTGCCCTTGAACTGCTACTTTCAAGCACATTCCATTTCCCGGTATTCACCTGTGAAGCATTGAACTCATCGCTAAAATCAAGCAGCCAGTTATCGCCTGTGGCAATATCCAATAGCGGTTGTGCATCAACAGGTGTATTGGCATCCACCATTTGAGCATGCAGCAGGTTGTTCCTGCTTAAGAATCCGGACAGGCATATGTAAATTAAAAATATATACTTAAACATCTTATCTTCCTGTTTTAGTAACAATCAAACCCTTTCACTTCGTTACTGGTGAAATACGGTATTGATATGAATAATCAGCATTTATCAGGCGATAGTCCTTACGGGGAAACGCCTGCATTAACCAACTGGTCGTTCCTCCTGTTCCCATCTGTTTGTCGTCCACATTGAGGAATATATCCGCCTGTTTGGTGAGCTCAAATGAGTAATCGCTCTTTTGAATATCTTGTTTTGAATAATGCGAGACCCCAAAACCAATTGTCGGTTCACCTGTGATCTTTATACCAAGCCCTCTGGCATTGGTCATTGTAAACCAGCGGGTATTCATTTTATAACCATTCTCCTGGGGTTTTGAATACTCCACCCATTCATCTTCAACACAAGATGTGTATACCCCAACTTTCTCAACATTACGATCGGAATAAGTCGGGTACTTACCCGGGCCATACCACTGTATGGTATTAAAACCGGGAGTGATCACCAGTTCAGTTCCTTGTCGGGGAAGCATTGGCAGGTTCTTTTCGCCTGCATAATAGGCACAAGCGACCTGCACTTCTCCTTTTCCATTAACGGTATAGGTCTGCACGTAGGAAGCATCAACCAATGGTAATGTTCCGCTGGCAGTAATAACAAGGGTTTGTTCCTGCTCCTCCACTTTAAAAGCATCGATCAACCAGGTACCTGCATTCTTCCAGATACCCAACTGCGGCAGTTTAGGATTTCCGCTTTTTACGGCCCCACGGTCATTGTCGGTTGGCACCCTCCAGAAGTCTGGTTGCGGTCCTTGTTTGATGACCAGTTCATCACCCAGGTAATACTTCTCCATCCTCCCATTGAGCTTATCGAACAGGATTGAAAAACCTTCACCCCAAACATATAACTCACGCCCCTCAGTCCGATGTTGCGGAGCTTCGTTCGTCACTTCCATTGGCTGTACCCGCGCCCTTGTCAGCTGAAACTGATCCCATGCCAATTCATGGCCGGCTTTGGCAAAAAAGGTGTCTTTCTTCAAGGTAAAACCGAAGCTCAGAATGTACTCCCTGCCTGTTTTAAGTTGATAGCCATTGAGGTCAATGGTGATATTTTCAGATGCCCTGGCTGGTATATCAAGTGTTGACAAAGCACCCGAGCTTACTTCACTTCCATCCTCCAGTAGTGTCCAGTGACCATCCACCCAGTCTGCCGCATTTGAAAAGTCATACCAGTTGGTGATACTGAATTGCAGTTTATCCTTATCAATCGCTTCAACATGAATATTTCGGTAGAAATACTTAACTGTATTTAAGCCGGGATGCGGCGTCCAGTCTGATGCCAACAAACCATTCATGCAGAAATTACCATCGTGGTGAACACCCCTGGCATTTTCCCACCACCCGCCATAGGCGAAGAAATGGCTCTGCTGCACATTATCCTGATATCCCTTTGGTACCGGCTGCTTCAACCCCTGGTCCATCCAGTCCCATACAAAGCCACCCTGGAAGTTATTATCGGCATAAACAAGATCCCAGTACTCCTTCAGGTTACCGTTACTGTTACCCATGGCATGGGTATACTCGCACAAGAGGTAAGGCATGTGTGAATAATCCTTTATGATCTTTGCACATTCTTCAGGTGTGGCATACATACGCGAGTAGACATCAGCATAGTCTCGCCCGCCTTTACGGGTAGAACCTTCATACAGGTATGGACGGGAAGGATCAACCTTATTGACCCACTCATGCGCTAACCTGGCATTGGGACCGTCACCACTTTCATTGCCCATTGACCAAATAACCACAGAAGCATGATTACGGTCGCGGTATACCATACGTTTGACACGGTCCAGGTAGGCCTCCTCCCAATCAGGAGAACAGGTTAAACGGTTATCACCCTTATTACCGAAGCCGTGTGTTTCGATATTTCCTTCATCGATCAGGTAGATACCATATTGGTCGCACAATGCATACCATTCAGGCGTATTGGGATAATGGCTTGTTCTGACTGCATTGATATTATTTTGCTTCATCAGGATTATATCACGCATCATATCTTCAGTAGTCACATAATGTCCTGTTTCAGGATGATGTTCATGACGGTTGGTTCCTTTAAACAATACGGCAACACGATTGATCAATAAGCGCCCTTCCTGGATCTCCACTTTGCGAAAACCGACCTTTTGCGGAATGACTTCAAGCAAATTATCATTCTTATCCTTCAGAGAGATCAATAGCTGATATAAATAGGGTGATTCGGCATTCCAGCTGTTGACCTGCTCAAGCATGTGCTCTTCCGATTCAAAACGGATGATGCCCTTTTTCGCTTCCACAGCAAGCGAACCATTGAGCTGCTCATTACCAGATGCGTCCAGTAGCTGATAGTTAACTGTCACGGCTTTTTTGGACCCCGAAACGATTTCCCCGCTTAACTTAAATACTCCATCGGTGTATGTATCGTTTAATGATGCTGTTGTCACAAAATCGCGAATATGTGTTTGGGGAGTCGACCATAAGTACACATCACGGAAAATACCACTCAGGCGCCAGAAATCCTGATCTTCCAGGTATGAAGCATCGCTCCAGCGGTACACTTCAACGGCCAGTTGGTTAACTCCTTTTTGCAGGTAATTGGTGATATTGAACTCACCCGGTGTGCGGCTTCCCTGGCAATATCCCACTTTTTTTCCATTGATCCATAGGTAGTAGGCAGACTGCACGCCATCGAAATTTATATATACCTCACGACCATTCCAGCTTTCAGGAACTTCAAAGGTGTGACGGTATGAACCAACAGGATTCCATTCTTTGGGTGCTCTTACTGCCTCTTTATCGAAAGGATAGGTGTCATTTGTATAGATGGGAATACCGAATCCATGAAGCTCCCAATTGGATGGAACGGGTATTGTGCTCCACCCGGAATCATCAAAACTGCCTTTGTAAAAATCATGAGGCCGCGCTGCGGGCTTATCGGACCAATGAAAACGCCACTCACCATTCAGGCTTTGATAATAATCTGATGCCGATCTGTCAAAGCTTAAAGCCGCCTTTTCAGAACCATAAACCATCATGGTCGTGTGTGGTAGCTCCTTATTGACATGTAATACTTTCACATTATCCCATTCGAGCCGTTTACCTGCAAACGTTATACTCACGATCAGCATTAAAGCTTGCACCATTAAAACTTTCTTCATCTTTCCGGTTTTGTTAAAATCCTTATTTCTTCTTGTTGCAAGGTTTGGGTCCTTAGGTTATTTCATTCGTTCTGATCCTACATCAATCTTTTCATACAATTATCCTTTATACAATGATATCTGAACATTCTTGCATTTCAGGCAATACCATCCCATTTATGGCATCCGCTTAAATTACATATTGTCATATGCAGATAACCACCAGACTGACTTAAGATCAAAAGGCAGCCAGCCGCTTATCACAGCTGACTGCTTTATTGGTACAGCAAACTATTATGCCTTTGTTCTTTATTTCAGCATTACTTTTTTAGTATAGTGATCACCACTGACTGACGACAGTTTCAGCACATACAGGCCACGTGAATAAGCGCTCATATCAAGCGTCAGGTCATCGGCATTAGCGACTGTCTGATTTTTCACCAATTGACCGGCCGTATTATATACCTCAACAGCACTCAATGTTTCTGATGCCGTTATTCTGAAGATGCCGTTTGACGGGTTTGGTGCGACTGTCAGGTTGATCGTTTCGGCATCCTTAATTGATGTAGGTGTATCAAGCGTTAATTTCATATCATCCACATACATGGTGACTTCTTTAAAATACATGTATGTTGTTAATACCACGTTCTGGGTAACAGATGGGGTGAAAGTAATGGATTTGCTCTGCCATGATGTGTTTGTACCTTCAGCTTTTAATGTGGTTCCGTCAACAACAACCTGAATAAAATGCTTCTTCCCTTCAGCCTGCATAGTTGATGCTGAATAGGTGTATTGCTTGCCACCCTGAAGCTCAATGGTTTTTCTCAGGTAGATATTCAATGTTGATCCTGGATTACATTTTGCGACATTAGCACCAGAAACAGCAGTTATTCCATTGGCTGCCGCATCCACTGCATTAACGGTTCCCTCCCATACATCGTAACCTTCCGTCGTCAGGTTAACCGGTACTGTATAAGCTTCAAAATCATCAGACCAAACAGTTGTTTGAGCAATTGTTGCTACACTAAAAGCCACAAACAGGGCCATAAAAAGTAAAGATTTTTTCATCATATAAAATTTAGTTAAAATAAAATACTGATAGCGGAGGGGATTGAATCCCCTCCTTTATGGGTATGATTGAGACTATTTCTCCCTGGCTATTACTTCGTCAATTAAACATGGCGATGTTCCTTTTCCTTTCCAGAAAGTAAAACGCAGGTTAGAAACCCCGTCAGGAACGGTAAATTCATAGGAAATAGTTTCCCACTGATTAGTTTCGGATGCTTTAACGGGTACAGCTTCTGCCGGTAAAGTCAGCTTCGTATTGGTATCGTGATCTTTAATAATCATTTTAATACCGCCATCGGGACCTAACCACTTCACTGAATAGGTGATGCTCAATGTTTTACCCGCTGTTACAGGGAATTTGGTGTTAAGTCCGGAATCACCGCTCCAACCGTTTAACATCTTGCAGGCCCATCCTTCAACGGCATCATCAGGCTCAGCCGCGAACTGATAGCCATACCATCCAACGGTTTTGGCGAGTGCCTCAGCCTCCGACAGTTTATCTGTTGTCCCATAAACATTGTAGTTTCCAAAGTTGCCGTTTTCAACCAGGTTACCTTCCACATTATCATAGATAGGAGCTTCAATTCCTGGTCCTATTTCTTCATTGGGAGTGTAAGAGGCATAATACTGTCCCAAAGGCGTCATGTTATTATCTTCGTCGAACAAGGCAGACGGAGCCAGGGCCGCATTATCAGGCTGACCTGAGAACCACGCGTATCTTTCAACATAATCAAGAGCATCCAACTGCGGCAGAACAGCTTTCATAAAAGCCAGTACCTGTTCCGGTGTATATCTGTTATCATCAACAGTAGCTGCATTCCAGTCGGCCACTGCAAACTCGGTAATCCAGATCGGCAATCCATAAGCCTCATATACTTCCTTTACTTTTTGTAAGAACGATTCCGCATTTGGACCAGGGTACCTGTGCATGGCTACAAAATCAATACGTAAACCTTCTGCTTTCGCGCGTGCCATAAACTCATTCATCCATTCATTGGTACCACCTACGGGAGCCGGACTACCAAGCGGCAAACCTATTGACTCTAACTTAGGCCATAAGGCAATAGCCTCATCAACAGTCATATTTGCCTGCTCTTCACCGTCTGGTTCGTTAAAACCCAGAACATACTGTATCTTACCCTCAGCCTTTAACTGCTTCAGGTACTCCACTTTTTCATCGCTTACCTGGCGCCCCCAGAACATAGGAACAAACTCAATATTTTCCGGCTCCATATCCTTCAACTCGTGCCCCCATGAATAATGCCAATGTCCTTTCAGGTCAGAAACACGTGACGACCAGGTAAAACCATTGGTGGTTAAACATACGCCTTTCTTGGTAACTGTTGTCGGGATATCTTCCTTTGGAGGTAATTCATGATCAAATCCCGGTGTCTCCTTCTCACATGCCGTTAAGAATACCACGGCACTTATTATCATTAGTAATTTTTTCATTTCAATATTGTTTAACAGATGAAAAGAGAGGGCAAAAGCTAAACTTCAGGTGCTCCTGCCCCTTTTTTTTATCACTTTAGCTATTGCCAGGCCGGATGTTGAACAAGGTTCTTATTCACATCAATTTCTTCCTGTGGAATGGCAAACACCTCAGACTTTTCGCCCTGGTATAATGGCACGTAACCTTTAACTGCATCAGCAGCAATGCGATTATATCCTTCTTCCATTTCACCCCAGCGTTTCAGATCATAAAAGCGCAGACCTTCAAAAGCCAGTTCCACACGACGCTCGTGACGAACGATCTCTCTTAACTGGTCCTGTGACAGGCCGGCTCCTTCAACAGATTCAACCGTTGGCATATTGACACGTTGGCGTACATCATTGATTAAACTGTATACTTCCTGGCCCACTTCACCTGTTTCAATAAGGGCTTCAGCACGCATTAACAGTACATCGGCATAACGGATCAGGTAAAAATCCTGTGATCCGGCCTCAAACACCGCTCTCTCGTATACATCCACATCATCGCGCACATATTTCTTCAATCCAAACTTTGTATTTGTGTTGCCTGCAAATATCTTTTCAGGATCCTTCAGGAAGATATCGCCTTTGAAATAGACAGATGCTATTGCCCGTGGATCACGATTTTCCTTGGGGTCTGCAGGATTATATATGGATGCGGGGTCATCGATAGGTAAGCCATCATTACAGTAATAATCATTAACCATGTTAGGCATTGGTTGCACATCCACTTTTGGTTTTGGCAGGTAGGTTGCTGAAAATTTCTCACCATTACTATATAGGTCTCCGTACAGGAACTTAACAGGGAACACTATTTCATTTGAATTTTCACCATCATAAGTGAACAGCGTTTCATAATCAGGATCGAGACCGTAACCCAGGGTTAACAATTCCCGTGTAGCCTCAAGCACATCGCTATGCTGTTCCCGGTACAATGCCACCCTTGATAAAAGGCCCAGTGCAGCCCCTTTGGTTGCATATCCATATTCCTTTTCATCCTGATCTGCAGGCAAAGGCAAAATATCAATCGCCTTATCTAGATCATCAAATACCTGTTGCCATAATTCATCCTCGGTATTTTTAGCCACATAAGCCTCTTCAAGAGTTTGTGGTTCTGTTATCAGCGGAGCTTCTTCAAAGTACAAAGCTACGTGATAATAGAAGAGGGCTCGCAGGAAATAAGCCTGACCCAGATAGTTATTCTTGTCTTCTTCTGAAATGACTGTTTCATCCATCATTCCAATATTTTTGATGGCCGAATTTGAGCGTACGATTCCTTTATACAGATCACTCCATAATCCGCTAAAAAACCAGTGCGAAGGATCGATACTTCCAACGACGAAAATACCTCCGCCTTCCCATTTCCAGGCGTTATACTCATTATCAGACAGGCAATCATAGGCGGGCATTCCCAGGCCACCGTTCAGATGGCCACCATACATACCATTGGCCTGCAGTACAGTATAAATACCATTTATTCCCAATCGTGCATCATTGGCACTTTTCCAAAAATTATCTTCGGCAATATTTGTTGGGTCCTCTAATGTTAAAAACTCCTCCGAACACCCGAAGCTAAACAGGGCTATTGCGATATATATTAAAAACTTTTTCATTTCCTCTAAGCTTTTCTGATTAGAATGATACATTAACACCAACGGTATAAACCTTTGTTAAAGGCACATTACGTGCATTAATATTGGTTGATTTTCTCTCGGGGTCGAAGTGATCCATGCGAGTAAATGTCAACAGGTTCTGGCCTGAAACAAATACTCTGAATTTATCAATACCCACCTGTGACATAATTGATTTTGGCAGTGTATAACCCAATTCCAGGTTTTTCAATCGCAGATATGAACCATCTTCAACGTAAAAACTTGACACTCTGTCGTTCTGGAAATTACGTCCCAAACGAGGTAAGGCGGCGCTGGGATTTTCTTCAGTCCAACGATCTTTCCAGTAACTTAATACATTTCTACGGTCATCAGTCATGGGTGTCTGACCATTACCCATCATGATACGATCAACGTCGGCAAGACCCTGGAAATTCATACTCATGTCAAAACCCTTGTATGCTGCAGATGCATTAAAGCTGTATATCCATTTTGGATGGGGATTACCGATCACCACGCGGTCATCATCGTTGATAACACCATCACCAGCATCCGGTATTCCATCGCCATTAGTATCAACCGTTAACTGGTCTTTATAACGAATATCTCCGGGCGAAGTGGTAGTACCGCCAAATTGTGTCGGTGCATCAGCCACTTCTTCTGGTGTCTGGAAAATTTTGACAGCCTCCAGCCCATAGTAGGCATTGAACGCTTCTCCTACTCTGACAATTGATGAGTTGGTAATTGTCTCTTCTCCACCTGCTCCAAGGCTTGTTACCTCATTCAGGAACATATTGGTCACATTACCACCGATAGAGAACTCAAAATCACCTGTCTTCTGGAAATAATTGATACCCAGCTCCCATCCTTTATTTATGATATCACCAACATTTTGAGCCGGTAATGAGGATACTCCTAAGGTTGAAGGTATCGGGAAGTTTTGATACAATACATCTTTACTTTCCCGTTCGAAATAATCGGCGACAAGCTGCAATCGGTTATTCAAAAATCCTGCATCCAGACCAATGTCAAACTGAGTTGTTTCCTCCCATGAAATGGCCGGGTTAGCCAATGATGTCAGTGCAACACCACCAACAGCCGCCTCTTCTGTGCCAAGCACATAGTCAAGCCCCGAGTTATAGGCCTGGCTGTATGCGTATCTTTTTACCGCACGGTCGTTTCCACTAACACCCCAGCTACCACGTAGCTTCAAATTTGCCAATAGATTAGACAGGCTTTCCATGAAAGGTTCTTCGCTTATACGCCATCCACCTGAGAATGAAGGAAAGACACCGTATTTATTATCGGGTCCAAAACGGCTGGAACCATCGCGTCTTAAATTGGCCTCAAGCAGGTAGCGATCTTTAAATGAGTAGTTAAGACGACCAAAAACAGAGAACCATGATTCTTCCCACTTACTACCTCCTACGGCAGGATCAAGTACACCACCCGCACCCAGTTCTTCCAGATCATCAGACGGGAAATTTGACAAAGAGCCATTGAAACCGTCACTCGTTTCATAGATAACTGAGGTACCAAGCATTGCAGTAACATTATGCTCCCCAAATTCACGTGTGTATTTAGCCACGTTTTCGTTCATCAGCTTGTAGTAGAAAGCAGCTTCGTTTTTAAGTGAGTTAAACTCATTGTAGTTAACGAGATCACCATTCCAGTCACGCATCTCCCAGCGTGGCATAAAGTCAGAAATGTTGGTGAATCGTAAATTAATGGTTCCGCTTGACTCAATGGATAAGCCTGGAAGAAGGGTCATATTCAGGGCCAGGCGATCATTGATGGTATACTGATCTTCTTCATAGTTACCAAGGTTCAGCTCACGCACCGCATTCTTCGTCATTAATGATGCATTGTCATTATAAAAAGCGCCGTCTACATGACCATATTCACCATTGGACAGATAAACAGGTATAGTAGGTGCATTGCGCGAGAACTGGTACATTATTTCGTTAACGGCATCGGCACCACCTTTAGGACCGTTAAAAGCTTTCCAGTATCCGTTAAAGTTATTGCTGATGGTTAACCAGTCTTTTACTTTGCTGTTCAGATTCAAACGGAAATTGTAACGCTGGGACTTGTATTTACCTACCAGAATGGCATCCTGGTCCAGGTAACCCAATGATAAGCGGAACTTTGTTTTTTTGTTACCTCCCGACAATGACAGGTAATGGTTTTGAATAGGAGCCTGTTCCAATACATGATCGGCCCAATTTGTCTGGGCAAACTGATCGGGAGCCTGACCATTTTTGATCAGTTCGATCTGCTCTGGCGTATAACGTACGATATTTCCTTCATTGGCAAACTTCTCGTTGATCAGTTCAGCATAGTCTACGGCATTCAGATATTCAGGTATGATGGTTGCCTCCTGCAAACCAAAATAGTTGTTGTACTCAACTTTTACATCACCTTCTTTACCTGCCTTTGTAGTTACGATGATAACACCATTGGCACCACGAGCACCATAGATAGCACTAGCCGAGGCATCTTTCAATACCGAAATGGATTCTATATCAGACGGTGCCAGGTTATTGAATTCGGCCATTGAGGAGAAAAGCATTCCATCAATGACAATCAGTGGATTTGTTTCACCACCAAAGGTTCCGACACCACGGATCTGAACCGATGCACCATCACTTCCCGGCAGTCCGTTACCCTGTGTCAACTGAACACCGGTAAAACGCCCGTACATTAATTGCGAACTATTGGTGACAGGCTGATTGACCGCCTCATCCATTTTAACCGTGCTGACGGCTCCGGTGAGGTTGACTTTCTTTTGGGTACCATATCCTACTACCACTACTTCATCAACGCCAACCATCTCGTCTGTCATCGTTACATTAATAACAGACTGGCTGCCAACGGGTATTTCCTGGGTTTTCATTCCAATAAATGAGAAAACGATTGATGCCGCTTCTTCATTCACCGAAAGATTGTATTGACCATCCAGGTTAGTAATGGTACCATTGGCCGTGCCCTTCTCGATAACAGAAACACCCGGAATTGGTTGCCCATTACTGTCATTGACCGTACCTGTAACCAGCTTATTCTGTGCTAATGCAGATAAGCTATAAGTAAAGATCATTCCGAATATCAGGAGTAATCGACTTAATCTTACATGTTTCAAATTCATAACAATTGGATTTAATCTTGGTATATTATTAGTTATTTGTTTCAATGTGCCCTAGTTTATAAATATAATCAGCGTAATTGCCAGCAATACTGCTAATACCATATAAAGCAGGGCCTTGGTTTTTTTTGCACTCTTGAGTTGACTTTCCAGTTCGTTCGTTTTCATTTTAATGACTCATTATTTGTTCCCTTATCAATGCTCCATCCGGATGGAGTTTTTACATGGTGCAAATTGAAAATATAAGCTAACACGGCATAGGACGGACCCCTCAATCGAAAAGGTAAATTCGTTCAAATGCTATTCGGAAATATTTTCAGGAAAAGGGGGGGTAATTATTCACATGCGCATGCTAAATTACAGCATACCTGATGGTTTAACATTTTTAAACAACTGAAAACATAATGATAATATTTGGGCATCATGTAAGCATTCTGTCTTCGTATCATACAAAAAGTGACATACAACAAAGACTGCCTTAAGCTTAAAAACAACCTTGTATGTACGAAAAAAAGTGAGGCTCTTAATACTTCTGATTCAAGCAAGGGGCGCAAATAGTTAGCCTGCGACTATTCAATATAATGGGTACATTGCCGGTTTTCACTTGTTCGTTGTTTGAGAGAAATGTTTTTTATCAGGAACACCTCAAACCGGCTCTATTCCTTTACTTTTCTATAATCGCTTGGTGTCTGCTCGTATAACTGTTTGAAGTTCTTGCGAAAGTTCTTGATATCCTGGTAGCCCACATCTTCCATTATTTCAGAAACCGTCAGGTTGGTTTCTCTCAGTAACTGAGCAGCTCTTTTAAGTCGTATGGTCTTAACAAATTCTCCCGGTGTATTATCCGTTAATTTCTTAATACGGCGATAAAAGGTGGATGTGCTCATGGCCAGTTCTTTGGACAGGGCGTCAGAATCGAAATGAGGGTCGCCTATGTTCTTCTCTACTATTTTAATCGCTTTTTCGAGCAAGATTGCCTCATCCGACTGGATAACAGCATCAGTTGGCTCCAGTTTAACCTTCTTTGAAAACTTTTCCGACAAATAGTTACGACTGGCAATCAGTTGTTTCACTTTCTCAATAAGCAGTTCGGGTTCAAATGGTTTCGTTAAGTAGAGGTCGGCTCCTTTTCGGGCACCGAATAACTGATCCTGCGGAGCCCCCTTTGCCGTTAATAACACAACCGGAATATGCGCAAGCGTATCGTTGGATTTTATTTTCTGACAAAGTTCAAAGCCATCCATACGCGGCATCATAACATCTGAAATAACGATTTGAGGTTTATGCTCAACTATCAGGTCAAATGCTTCAAAGCCATCTGCCGCTTCCAGTATTTCAAACTCCTCAGCCAGTAAATCTGCCAGGTACGACCTTACTTCTTCGTTATCTTCCACAAGCATTAACTTTGCACCTTTGGTACCAGTATTAAGAGAGCGTGATTTTGGCATGACAGGCAATGGCTGGCTGGCAATAACCTGATCAATACTGCTTTCGCCCTGTTTCAGTTCATCATCTGATAAATGCTGTTTGCCTTTGGGCAATATGACACTGAATGTGGTTAATTGTCCCGGCTGGCTTTCCACCTCAACACGCCCTTTATGAAGATCGACATAGCTCTTTACCAGGGCCAGTCCGATGCCTGAACTTCCGACCGAGCGTTTCCCTGAAGCCTGGTAAAAACGTTCGAACAAATGTTTCATATCCTCATCTGAAATGCCTTTCCCATTGTTTTTTATCTGGATGCTCACTTCAGTACCTGTCTCGGAAAGCGAGACTTCCACCTCTCCAGGTGTCCCGATAAACTTGAAGGCATTGGACAGCAGATTATTAACAACCACACCCAATCGTTCACTGTCAAAATATAATTCCGGCTCTTTAAGTTTTAACTGTTTTCTGTATGTGATATTCTTTGTATCAGCCAATTCATTAAAGGCTTCTGAAATATCTTCAACAAAACCGACAATATTCTGCTTACCTGCCTGCAAGCTGATCTTACCGGCTTCGATCTTTCTAAACTCCAGCAGTTGATTCACCAGGTTATACAGGCGCGTGGCGTGCTGGTGTACCAGCTGTATCTTTTTCGAGGTAAGTGCAGGCGAAACAGAAGCCAGATCCTTTTTCAACAGCTCATTTATTGGTGCGAGAATAAGGGTTAATGGTGTTCTGATCTCATGGGATATATTTGTAAAAAACTTAAGCTTATATTCATTGATTGTCTGTTCCTTTTCACGCAATACCTTCTGCATATTGGCAGCATTAACAAGGCGTTCCTGCTTGCGGGTGATAATGGTAATTAATGTGACAACCAACAGGATCAGCATAACGTAAATAACAATCGCATACCATGTGCGCCAGGGTGCCGGCAACACTTCAATAGTAAGCCTTCGTACATTTTCACTCCATACTCCATTACTATTGGTACCGTAAAGATGCAGCGTGTAACTGCCTGGTTTGACATTGCTGAATGATATATGCCTTCGTGTCCCGATATTCACTCTTTCTTCACCACTTCCCTCCAGCCAGTAGGCATATTGGTTACGGTTTGGTGCTTTATAATCAAGCGCGGCAATTTCAAATGAAAATTCCGATTCCCTATAGCTCAGCTCTATATGCTCAACTTCATTGATCGATCTGCTCAGTATACCATCCTGTTCAATGGGCACTTCCTTGTTCAGGATCTTAAAATCAGTGATCACGACCGATGGCATGATGTGATTTTCTTTGATCTGATTGGGATGAAAATAGGTGACATCAGAAAAACCACCAAAATAAAGCATCCCGTCACTGGCCTTAAAGCACGCCGACTCAGAGAAGTTAGATCCGCCTATACCGTCTGATACATCATAATTACGAAATACATTATCTCTTACATGTAACATCGAGATACCAGCGTTGGTGCTGATCCATATATTACCGTTCTCATCGCTTAGTATGCCATTGATATAATCGTCAGACATTCCGTTTGAACGCGTATAATCAGTCAGATCATACGTCTTGCCATCATCTGACCTGGTGAGCTTATTCAGACTGCAAGGTGTTCCGAACCATATTGCTCCATTGTCATCAATCCATGTGCACAAGATGATGTTACACAAGGGTTCTTTCTTATCACTGATGCGTGCTTCTATGGGCAAAAAGGTTGAATCCTTGGCCTGGTACTGAAAAAGTCCTTTATAGGTACCAACCCATAGTTTGTCTTCCTTATCAACAAACACTGAAGTAATCCGATTAATTGGCAGATAACCTTCTTTCCTGTTTGCAACATAGTTACTGACCAGCTGAAAACCGGCATCACTGAATTTATAGTGGTAGAGTCCTTTCTGTTGAGTGGCCACCCACAGATCATCATTGTTCCACAGTATCTGGTGGGCTTTCCTGGGTTCACGTAACTGAGGACTTTTAAAGAAGAGTGCGGCATGTATTAACTCAAAGGAACCTTTTGCATTTTTATTAATAATGTATAAGCCTTCATTGAAACTCACCCAGATATTCTCCTTGTTATCCTTAAAAATACGCTTAACAACGAGTGCGTCCTTGCTATACAGTCGGTCATTTTTCTTAAAGTCTACCTTTTTTAAATCACCCCGCTCATCATACACAAATAAGCCCTGTCCTTTTGTGCCAATCCACAGGCGTTGATATGAATCCTCGAGAATGGTGTTAACATGAAGGTTTAAGAGTCCGCCTGTTAGCTGTGAGCCCAAGGTGTTGAACTGACTTTTATCTGATAAGCGCAGTACACCTCCTCCATCTGTTCCTATCCAGATATCGCCTTCCCTGTCTTCAAAAATATCCAGTATTACATTGTAATCCGTTGAGGCACCTGCTTGACCCTGAGGCTTGATATCAATCGGTTCAAAAGCCTGCTTTCTTCGGTCAAATTTATAGATACCATCTCCCCAGGTACCCAACCATAAATCGCCATGTTTATCCTGCATCAGGGAGTAAGACTTTGGTGACAACATGGTTTTGGTCAATGGCAATTTGAATTGTTTGATCGTATGGTCGTTATAATTCAAGCGAATAAGACTTAAATCCCAGCCAACAAGCCACAAATAGGGCTCTCCCTGGTTGTCCACAACTATTTCTGTCAGCTCATTGTTGTCATTCTGCAGATCAATGGAATTAAAACTATCACCTGCTTTGCAATAGCGTAATCCATTATTAGTCCCGCACCAAACTGTACCATCGGGAGTATGTGCCACTGTATTAACCCTGGCATTTCCTAACCAGTGTTGCAGGGAATCATTGATCAGGTCATAATTTTTCAGGCCTCCATTCCAACCACCAATCCACATACTTGAATCTGACATTGCACCAAAAGCTATTATTCGATTGGGCAATTCACGATTAATATCAGGACAAATAAAATGCTCTTTATCCGGATCATAGATACTGAAACCACCAGATTTTGTACCAATCCATATATTACCGGGTCCATCCTGGTAAAGTCGTTCAATGGATGGATTATTAATACTGTTCAGCTTATCAGTTCCCGGCTTAAAGTGCTTAAAAGCATATCCATCATAACGGTTAAGCCCACCCCTTGTACCGAACCACATAAAACCATATTTATCCTGTAGAATGGAGGTCACCTCATTCTGAGAAAGTCCATTGTTCGTATCGATGAACTGAACGGAATACCGGTTAACGGCATCAGAGTTATGGATATATGCTCCTATTAAAAGGAGCAGTGATAAATAGAATTTCATTAAGCCTCACATGAATGGTATGATCCAAAAATAATAAAAACAAGTAATTATCAGCCTGAAGATCAGCTAAGCTTTCTTAATAAATGTTTTTGGACTTTTAATCAAGGCATGATGGGTATTCTATAAAATAAATAAAGATAAGGTCTGACATACAATGAATCAGGCTCTTTAAATCCGGATTCTTACATACAAATTCAAATAGTTAGCAAATCATAAAGAAATAGTGCTCAATTGAGGTGATGAAGAAAATTTGTTGCAGTCAATCCTTATTCATATCAAAAAAAGGGGCTGCCTAAAAGCAGCCCCTTAATCAAATTAAATACTTGTCTATTGAAAAAATTACTTCACAATTAATTTTTTATTGAAGCCATTACCCTTTGCATCAATACCTTTTACCAGGTATATACCTCCCAGGTCAGCAACGCTTATTTCCTTAACTGAATATGCTTTTTTAACCAGTTTACCAGCTAAATCATATACTTGTACTTCAGCCATTTCAGCAGTAAACTTCAGGTAATCAGTCGCCGGGTTTGGATACATATCAACTGTTGATTCTTCAGTATCTCCAATAGCTGTAGCTTCTGAAATAGTCAATTCGTAAACAGCCGCCCCCATGTTGGCAGAAAGCACTCCGATCATCACCTTGTCAGCCAATACTTCAGCAGCACACGGATAAGCAAACGATACATTCTTCGTTGCCGTTGTTGCACTTAATCCATCTGCAGGCAAGAATCCAAGAGATGTCGCCTGGGCCCAGTCTCCATCAGTAAATTCAAAGGCTTCAAATGAGTTGATTGGTACACCAACTATTCCATCATTCCAATAATTTGTTACGCAAACCATAAAATAACGTCCCTTAAACTCAAAATAAGCGACACCATTAAGGTTGCTTGTTTGTGGAGTCACAGCTCCTGAGAAAGATGCCACTGTTTCCAATGCTGTAGCATCGGCACTACTCATGTCATAGGCTATAGGAAACATATTGTTCCCATCAACAATTACTAAATCATTACTTACAGGTTCCAATTGAGGCGCTGTTGCAAAATTTACCGGTGTTCCATCAACATCCTTAACCTTAAAAATATCTGTGGTTGTTGCCGCTCCCTCATTAAAGTTCCATCGTACGATATAATTCGTTCCAGCAGGAGCAACCACTAAATAACCTGTTGTGCCTGCTTCCATATCACCATAAAAGGCAATACCATCACCCATCCTGAATCCAGGATTATCAGTATCACCTACATTGTGCCAGTTAACGATATTAGTTACATTTACAATACCGTCTTTAGATGCATTCAGTTCAACATAGTAAGCCTTGAAATGACCATTAGGATCACCACTTACTTCATCTGTTGACTGTGTATTACCAGCTAAATTACCAATGATCAGATTACCCGATGCTGTTGCATCAATACTGTTTACTGCAAAAACACCTCCCGAAACAGGATCTGCCGGTAATGCCAGGGTCTGCAAAAGATTACCCGTTGCTCCATCAAGCACAAGAATATTATTATCGCCATTACGTGAAGCTACATACATCTTACCATTGGCCATCACCATGCCACGTTCTGTGGTACTACCCATCCATGAAGGTGCAGAACCCTCCAAAAATGTCCCTCCAAGGTCAGTTGCTGTACTTCTGGTCGAATTATGCCAAACTTCTGTTAAGGTTGCCTGCTGTGCAGAAATTGTTAAGGCTACAAAAGCCATTAAAAAAAGAGTAGAAAGTTTTTTCATAATAAATCATTTAGAGTTTTTTAATAATATGTATGACATGTTATTATTGTCAAATATATTGTATATACAATCTAAAAACAAAATTTACATGATCTTTTTTTTAATATTTTTATTAATTCATATAGCCCAAGCTATCTGCTAGTTACATAATTTGAAGAAAAATGGCGATTCTTATGAAAAATCGCCATTTACATCCTTATTTTTCTATTTTAATTTTGCTGCCAGCCACTCCCGTCTCAGTGACTATTTTTAGAATATAGACTCCTGAAGTAAGATGAGAAACATTTAATTCAGCTCTGTTTTCATGACATTCTTCAGCATCAACAATCCTCCCATACATGTCATACACTGATACTTCGATAATCCTTTCATCAGATTTAACAGTTAATTTATCCCGAACAGGATTAGGGTAAATAGTTAAGTTAAGCTCTTTATAATTTTTCACCGATGTAGGCTGATATGCTTCCCTGATGGCAAAACGTAAATCATCAAAATAAAAAGTCCCACTCGCGGCTCCGGATGAAGAAGATGTCATATGTATGCCATCTAAGTAAAAATTAGTACCATCAAGTACACCGTTCCCATTCACCCAGGCTGTGGAAGTCCCAATAGTCAAATCCCAGCTCACCAACTTCCAGCCAATCCAGTCAACAATATACCACGGACTAGCTTCGTAAGTTGAATTTCCATCTTTGATCATAAACCTGAAACTATTTCCTGAACCATCACCAAACACAAAGGCTTGCAATACATGCCTGGTATCAAATCGATTGGAATTTTGACTGGCAGATGACGGAAGGTATTCCCTGATATAACCTGATCCCGGAGCAGCCCAACCATAACTTAGCTCCATACTGCCTGCGCTTCCAGTTGATTTGACCGTCAATGTTGTTTCATGAGCATTACCTGTCTGTTCAGTAACAATTCCAGATGTTGATCCGGAGGCCTGTGGTTGCCACCATGAAACTATCCCTGTCTCGAAGCCATCAATAACAGTCACTTCTTTTAGTTCCATCTCCTGAACCTCAAACGCAGACTCATGCAGGCTTGTTTTATTACCATAGTTATCCTCTAATCCTGCCTTAAGCTTTACATTATATGCCGAATGATTCACCAAATCCTGCATTGGAAAGAAGTGCAAGACACTCTGCCGCCCAACATAAGCATGCTGAACAACGCCATTGACAGCACCAACCCCTTGCTGAGTTAACACTATAGCATCGGCGGGAATCATGCTTTCGTTGAGCTTTTCGTCCAACACTATGCGAATAACAGGACGGATTTCATTGGAAACTCCATCAGCATCAGGCCATTGCTCTACAATTTGCGGAGCGGTAATATCCGCAGATGATGAAGTGAAGCTCAGGCTGTAATCTCCTCCTTCTGCACCATTATTATCTCCATCTAAAAATTGATCAGTAATACTATTTTTGGCGATAGCTCCATCAACGGTGAGTGTATAAGCCGTTACAAAGGCCAGGTTTTCAGTATTAATTCTTAAAATAAAGTCATCTACCCACTGATAGCTGAGACTTACCATTGGTGCAATTCCTATAGCCTGTTCAACAGAAGTCCTGTCCATCTTTCGGCTAAACACCAGTTCTATATATTTTCCGGGCACAATAGAACTCAATTCACCCTCTTCAACAATTACCTGGTTCACTACAGCAGGTATAACACTAGTCATCACAACATCTACAAAGGTTATATTTTCATCCGTGCGACCATTCGCGTTATTTTTTAAGGTGACATTTACAGACTTAGCCTGATAATCTGATGAACTAAAGGCCACATCCACATTAGCCCCCGGAACTAAATCATCGAAAAAATAAAAACCATTACGTAAGGCTTCCGGATCAGATGTGTAATTCTTAAATAATGACTCATAGCTATCCGTGGTATAAGTGGCATCCCCAATTGTCACTCCCATACCATTGATTGGCAGGCCGGTATCCTCATCTGTAATATAACCCGCAACTACACCCATTTCAGGTCTGTCAATCCCCATATATTGCAGAAACGATCGGTAAGCAGATAAGGCCTCCATCTTTTTCCATTCCGCATTCAGGTTACGCATTTGTTGAGTCGGATTCGTATGAAAGCCTGCCTCACTAAGCAGCGAAGCCATATTGGTTGTTCGATTCACATACAGGTATGGCCATTGGTTGGTATGGGTACTTTCATTACCCAGGTAATATACTCTGTCGGCATAATGGCCACGTGTTGGTATTCTCATCACACCTGTCAGATCATCAATCAGGATTTGACCATAAGCTTTACCTCCGTTGGGTGTTTTTTCAATGGTAGTACCGCTATTATTATAACCACCATACATCGTAAGAGTACTGTTGGCTGATGGAGAACCAGCATCACTATGAATAGAATAGTAAAAGTCAGCTCCTAATGAATTAGCTAAATCAGTACGAGCCGACAATGAGATCTGATCACTATCGGTCAGTCGACACATATGTACTTTAGCTATATCCGTCTGTGTTTCAAACAATTTTTTTATCTCCAAAGCCACACGAAGCACCTTCTCTGCTTCAGAGTAATTATAAAGACCCATATTCTCCGTTTGCGCATGACCGGGATCCAGAAAAATTTCATAGTTACTCAAGCCTGTTACCTGAGCTAAACCTGTATGAACAAAGAAAACAGAGACTACAAATAACAAAAGGCTTTTATATTGTTTAGACAAATTATTTAATAATTGCATAGTATACATTTTGCAGGTTAATTCTGATTTTAAAGCCATTACTCAATTTCCATTAAGTAAACAGCACCATCGCCGACATTGTCCATCAGCACTTTTTGGCCATCAGGTGACACATTTGGATTAAGCGCTATTATATCCGGATCGGATAACAGCACATATGCATCTCCTGTGCTGACATCAACCACCTGCAAAACCCCCTCAGTGAGGGCAACACCATTGTCTTTTACTTTTGCCACTATTAAATGCTTATTATCAGGCAACCAAACAGCCTGCTCTCCATATCCAAGATGCTTCAGATCTGTACCATCCACATCAGATACATACAATCCCAGGCCATTGACCTGAAAAACAACTTTCTTTCTATCAGGCGAATAAACCTGATTGAAAATATATCGCCCTTCAAACTCAGCTGCCAAACTGAATGACACCTGCCCGTTCTTCACTACAGCACCATTGACCAAAGAAAGACCTTGTTCTTTTTTCCCTTTCAGTTGAGATAATCCACTTTCGATACGCTTAATATCATTGTCAATGACAACTGCCACAGCAGCGTCTTCATCTACAAATTGCGGTAAACATCTAAGCCTGGTACTTCTTTCAAGCAATACGGTTTTTTCGAGATTATCAACACTATACAGCACTACTTCATTCATGCGGATATTCTGCTCTTTAACCAAAGATCTCGCTAAAATATGAGCGGCATCGCCTGACCACTGGTAGCCAAAACCAACATTGAGATCATTTGTTAAAACACGCACATTACGCCCTTTCTCATTACACAGGTAAAGGCCATTATTTTTCTCAGAGGTAAAGGCAATCATTTTACCGTCAGGCGACCATTTCGCATTCTTACACACCTGTCCATCAACACTGATTAAACGTACAGGTTTCTTTTTCACATGCGTCTGCGCCATCAACAAGGCAGGCAACATGAGACATGCCACAATAAGTAAATTTAACTTCATAAAGTAGGTTTTTGTTTAGTTATCCAGGTGAATCAAATACACTTCACCCATTGGTGTATGACAAATAATTTTATTGCATCCTTGCACGTAACGAGGATAGGAGCCAAACCGATCCTGAGACAAAATAACTTGCCTGAATCCTGTTGTGATATCGACAGCAACTATTGAAGATGACCTAATCTCTTGCCCATCATCCTGGCTTTGCATCCCGATTATTACATGCTCATTCATCCAAACCGGAGCTTCCAGGTCATCGATAATTTCCGTTTTACCACTTTCTATTTCATAGACAAAGCAGCCCTTGCCTACAGCATATGCACTAATCCATTTTTGGTCAGGAGATAATGAAGGAAACATGTAGTACTGAATATCAAAGGGATTTAGTTGTTGTTGTTCAATTTCAGAAATTGCATACACTAACTCTCCCTGAACAACAGTAACAAATGGATATGACAGATATCCGGCCCTGACAGCATCGGCTTGAAAGCTCTCCTCATCTTCCCACCACATCACCATACGTTTCCACCAGTTTAATTCGGAAACAGTTGCTTCTTCAGTCACACGAATGGTCATTTTCTCAATATCATATTCAAAAACCTTAACTTCCTTACTGCTGCCATTTGCTAATTGAGCAGTATAGAAAAGGCGGCTATCATCCAACGAAAAAACAAGGTTCTCACAAAAGTTATCCGTAGCGCACACCTCCCTTATTTCCTTCGTATCAATATTAAAAAGTCGTAATCCATGTTTAGTATATGAACGAACTGCTATCCACTCACCAGTATTACCCAGTACCGGAAAAAAGGCCCCTTCGTAACCCGGGATCTCAATTTTATCTACCTTCTTAATGCCAATGATTTCCTGGGCATTAGCCATCAGGCTCATTAGCAATGCAAGGCAAACCAGTTGAAAACATTTCATAGCTCAGGCTTTAGTCTGCCTGGCCATTACCAGCCAGGCAGTGTATATCATTGCTTTATAACTTTTATGGTCTTTCTTTGAGTATCACACTCAAGCATAAGCAGGTAAATTCCTTTTTTCAGTGCTCCTGCCTGAAGCATTGCCGTATACTTTCCTGCACTACGATAGTCGTTCACAAGAACCGCCAACTCCTTACCCATTAAATCATAAACCACTAACCTGATCTTACCGGATTCCGGAATAAAATAGGATATTGTTTCAGCATTTCTCCTCAAAATCGTTGGACAATCGACATGCAACAGTTTGTTTTCAACATCATCAATTGCTGTTGCAACAACATCAAAAGATCGTGTTGCTGACCAGGCAGTATAAGAACTACTTCCATAATTCGCCCTTACTTTCACATAATAGCTTGTCAATTCAAGATCAGAATACACCCCTTCATATGTAAAAGCAGGTATAGTCAACACTTTTCTGTCGGTCCAGGGAAATGTTGACGATTTAGACAACCACATTGTAAATGATTTTGCCCGCGGTTCTTCTGCCATTTCAACAACAACCTGCCCCGAACCTACTACAGCTCCTTCAGACGGCGTCAGAATAACCGGCACATCAGGAATAGCATCAACTGTGGTGAACGAAACAAGATCGGACCAGGCAGAAACAATGCGACCACTTATACCCCTCACTCTGAGATAATAGTGTGTCGATGCAGTTAATTTATTGACAGGTACATCAGCCTGCGTAGCCGTAATACTTTCTGCCTGGTAATGAATCGTAGAAAAATCTGAATTCAAGGCAATCTGTACTTCATAGACATAACCTAATCCAAGTCCATTCCACTCTATTGTCGGAGTTTGAGATATACCAGTGGCATTATTGGCCGGCGATATCACCACACACTTAGGCTCATCAACAAGCGTAAAAGAGAATGTGGCAGACACAAGATCTGTAACTCCCAACATTCGGCTTGTTACTCGCCAGTAGTAGGTTTGTCCAATTGTCATAGAAACATTGGTGGCCTCAAACGAATTCGTCTCCACATCCCGCTTGTAAATAATATTATTGAAGCTGACATCTGATGCTACTTCAACTTGATAACCTTCCGCATTACTCACTGCATCCCACGCAAAAGAAAATGGCAGGAACACATCCTGGCCATTCGCCGGGAATGTCAGGTCAGCTGCCACATTCTGCGATGGAGAATGCCCCATCAGTACAGTCGGAAATTCATTTCCATATCTATCCAATACAGCTACAGCAAATTTATGCGTACTTATCAGTTCAGAACGGGCACTAAGATCGAAGCTTTTCCCGTAGGAAATACCTACTATACACTCTGCTTTAAATGTATTCCCGGCATTGGCAACATCTTCATTGGGGATTGCATAGACAACGAAACGCACATTATCCTCCTGTGAATCCCACAACAGATCATTCCCTTCAAGCCTGATATTTGTAACAAGAGCCCTGTCTTCTGCCTGTTTCCAGTTGATGGCGGGCGCTATTGACATATTTTGATACTCATAGGACTTTAAATAATTCACAAATCCCTGCACAAAAAAGTTTTGAGTCCTGAAAAAGACACTTCCCGGCGCCCCGTTTTTATCCGCGTCCCGATTCACCTGAATCTGTTTTCCATACTCAGTAGGGGCCAGTTTCAACTTTGAACCACCGTAAAATGACAAATACTCCAGTAATGACATCCCATTCAGTTCCAGTGCCAAATCTTCTTTCTTTTCTGATTTTAAGGCTGCCGAATATGACGAAGCTTCCAGACCGGATAGGCTATGACTCACATATAAATGACGATGGAAGCGATTACAAACATCGGACCACCAGGGACTTAATACATCATAATCCTGACCTGCACTGGTAGTTGGCCAGTATATCTGTGGTGATATATAATCTACTGTTCCTTCCTTTAGCCATGCTACGGGATCACAGTAAATATCCTGATAAGCATTCATACCCGTAATTCCCTGGGGAAGTTCAATACCCTCCGAAGCAGCCACGTTACTATCGGTGGTCCAAATGCCGAAAGGCGACAAACCAAATGTTACCCAGGGCTCATTGTTTTGAATAACCTGATACACATCTGCCACCATCTTATTGACATTATCCCTTCGCCAATCATGCAGATCCATCCCGGATGGCTTGTACAAACCCTGTGAATAACTATCTAAACTGCCTGGAGTTCCTCCATAAGCATAGAAATAATCATCAAAGGTAATTCCATCAACATCGTAATTCTGGATGATCTCCTTTACTATATTGACAATTAACGTTCTGACACCCGGATTACCAGGATCCAATATGCTTACATTCTTTGAGCCATCACTTTTATCAGGATACTCAAGCACCCATTCAGGATTTGTTTGCCGATAGTCTCCGGCTGCACCATCATATTTTCCAACTGATGACTCAAAACGATAAGGATTCAACCAGGCATGCAATTCCATACCACGCTTATGCGCCTCCTCAATTGCAAATTCCAGGGGATCATAGCCCGGATCCAGTCCACGGGTCGCTACCAGATGTGATGACCATGGCTCATAGGACGATTCATACATTGCATCACATTCTGAACGGACCTGAAAAAAGACAGTGTTTATATTAGCTTCCTGTAACTTGTTCAGAAGGTTTATCAGTTGGTTTTTTTGCTGACTAATGTAATAAGCATCACCCGTTGAAGGTATCTTTGACGAAGGCCAATCAAGCCCCCATACAGTGGTCAACCATGTCGAACGCATTTCGCGTTTTGGACCCGACTGCGCCATCACACCTACACTTAGCAGTAACATGCATAAACAAAGTAAAATTCCTCTCATGTATATGAAATTATCTTTTATAACAAGGTTAATTAGTATGACATTGAGCTTTGCCCATCGACACAACCCAATGTCATTACTGCTTTTATCTCAATTGATGATCAATGGCGATACCATAGGCTTCAACACCTTCTAAAAAGAACTCAGGCGCTGCCGTATCATCATTTAATTTGTATCGTTTTATTCCTGATTGCTGTTGAGGATTATCACTTCCTGCAGGACCTCGATAAGCATAATACAGGTAACCATCGCCGTTCTCGTCTACGTCAATAGCCATTCCTGTCACAAATACATTCTCCGAATCTCCACCAACACCATCGTCAGCACCCAGCATATCAACGATTTTTACATAATTACCTTCCATATCAAAACAGAAAATAATTTTATGAGCCTGTGATGCGGCATAGATAAAACCATTTACCTCATCAACCACCATACCACGAATGGCAAAAGTTGTCATCATTGACCCGGCTGCCGGTGCAGGTTCCTCTGCGCTTACAGCTTCACCTTTTACATCAGATTCAACAAAGCGAAATACTCCGGCTCCATTGGAGTTTTTGGACCACCAGAAGGTATCACCAAATTTGGCTATGGGTCCGTTAACATTACCCCAATAAATACCTTTACCGTAATATCCGGTCCAGTTATTACGAACAAAATAGTCAACTTCATCTGTCGAGAATTTCATATTACGTGTATCCAGAGACATACGGAATATACCTTCGCGTCGATCAGCCCAGTAAATCTGGTTATTGGGCTCATCAATAAAACCATAATAAAAATCCTGGTAGGCATCACCACCAAAGTTCTCTATTACCGTCTCTCTTTTTGAACCATCATGAGCTACTGCGAAAATTTCACCATCTCCCCTTCCGGCAGTTGTAGCAGAATATGTAAAAACTGACCCTGCATCAAAAATATAGCACCAATCACCGGCAAACTGCATTGTCAAAGGATGTTTACCTGAACGGAATCCCAGGTCGAAGGGTTTATTTACCGACTCATCAACACCATCAATAATTTTACGTGACATGACATTACCGTCTTTCACTGCATAATAAAGTGTTTTAACAGGCTTATCGTAGTTAACACGTACATTAACAGTTAAGGGGGCCAGTTGCTTTTCTCCCATGGTAACAGTCAAGCTCACTTTCTGACTTCCAATGGTACCAAAAGTCACCACCGGTGATTCAACTGTTGAGGAAAAATCCTCTCCAACCTCATCTCCCTGCGTTGCTTCAGGAAAATTCCACTTGTAGCTTACCTCCAGGTTTTCAGGATTCAATAACTGCACTGTAAAAGCCACCTCTGACTGATTATAGATAATTGCCGGATCGCTCGACGTGTAGTTTACCACTGGAACAATGTCGCTGATCATCAAGCTTTTCTCCAGCTCATACTTACCACCGTCAACAATTAACCTCACCTTATAGGTTGCTGGCTCAGTGTATTTGTGTACCGGACTTTTCTCTGTAGAGGTGGCACCATCACCAAAATGCCATTCCCAGCTCGACCCGATAATTGATTTGTTTACAAAGCTTATTTCCTCACCTATTACATAATGAATAGATGAAGACTGGTAGGTAAAATCAATGCTTACGTCTGCAAATTCTTCTGATTCAATTTCGTTTTCACATGAGGTAACACCAACCACCACGACCAGGACCAGGAGAAGAGATAATATTTTATGAATTTGTTTCATCGGTCTATTGATTAATTCATTATTAGTTTATTTCAACAGCTTTTAATTCAGAGAACACCTCCACATCATTGCCGTTTACAACTCTGAATTGTGATTCCAGCGTATAAATTCTGCTGTAAAGAATCTGAAAAGCAAATGTGTTAGGATTATAGATCAGATCCTGCAATGGCACCTGACTGAACAGCTCATAAAGAACAGGCTTCGATTCCTCTTTCATTACTTTTTCGGAACCAATAACTTCTTCCGTATCCGGATCAATAATCTCAACATCATCAAAATGAGTGTCAAAAGTCTCCTGGTCGATCAGGGCTGCCCTTTCCACCAATATCAACTGAAGCAGTTCGTAATCGAGTGTTTCGAATAAGCCGTCATAAAACTGCTCAATAAAAGATGCAGGAAACAGTTTTGTCACTTGTCCCTCATCGTAGCTGCCAGGATTTTCTATAATGGTTGGCGCCAGCGTATAACTGACCGGGAAACTATCATCAATGATATACGCTGCCTTTTCAACATCATAACTTGTTGTGACATGCTCATACTCCAATATTACCTGCGACTCCCTTGCTGTTTCGGCAGAGTCAAGAGAAAGTGAGTAATCGTTCACTCCCGAAGTCAACCCATATTTCAGGCTTTTCTGAATACCGTACCAAAGCTCCAGGTTATTAAAGCGGTCATCAACCGACCAATATTCGGTATAAAAAGGCACATCGGCACCAGCCTTTGAATTGGTTGCCCCTGTCTCGTAATATACATTCGCCCCCATATAACCGGTTCGAACCAGTTCGTCGACCGGATCATTTATTTCGCATGCGCTAAAGATCAACATCCCTGGCAATAGAAAAATGAAATATTTTATTATGTTTTTCATCGTCTTTTCTGTTTAATGGATTAGCTTAATTCGTTCTTCCCCAAATCATAGGTTTCTTCAACCATTCAGGATTCTGGAATGCGCCCATACTCTCAAGTTGCGTTCGATTGTACTTTTCTTCAGTTTCAGGATCATAATTCAGACGATGGATCCATTCATTTGGTGTTGACCAATAAGCTTCATACAGGTTATGAGGCCTGCGTAGTCCAGGGTATATGATCTCGCCATTGTATTGAATGCCATTTTCATCATTACTATAGCCATACCTTCGCAGGTCAGTCCATTGCTCTGGTTGCAGATACATGGCAATATACTTCTGCTTCATCACATCAGCCAGTGTAACATTGGCCGAACCAGGTACCGCATTAGGATTGATCAGGTATGCCTCTATTTCTTCGATTGGCACACCCATACGATTCATATGATAACGAATACCTTCTTTCATCTGCTCTACAGCTTTAGCCTTATCTCCTGCCCAATAAGCAGCTTCGGCAACAATAAAATTAAGCTCTCCCCGGGTTAAAAGACAAATGGTAGATGTATCTGTGGTAAGAACCTTATCATACAACAAAGGGTACCATGCAGACTGGTGCGTTGCAGGCATACCAATATTATTTTCCAAATATCTGTAGGTCGTATCAACTCCTGCCTCCTCATCACCACGTGCATCCATCAGATAAGGCAAGCGCGGATCAACTGCCTCGCCGGTCGCAGGGTCATAGCCAAGTACATTTTCCATAAAATACTTAGCAGGAATAGCGCCTAACAAATTATTCGTACGACTCTCCCAGCTATTTACAGCACGATTGGTACGTCCCCAAAAACAATTCTGCTCAACAGCCGTTCCGCCGTCAAACTTGTAATTTGGATCCTGCCAGCCATTAAGTGCCATCTCTGCAGCTTCAATAATCATCTGACAAGTGGCGGCATCAGTATTTTGATTGGGCAACTGGCGCAACAATATGCGGGCCTTAATACCATAAACAAACTGCTTCCATTTAAGCATATCACCTCCATAGATACGGTCAATACTCTCATCCATCTTAACATTAGATGCCTGAGAGACTTCAGGTGAATCGTACAACTCCAATAAAGCATCCACCTCCTCAAGCATCCATTCGTAAATGCTTTCCTGTGTATCATATTCAGGATCCTCTGTATAGGCAGTACTTCTTGGCATATCTCCAAAGGCATCGGTCGTTTGCTGATTGGATAGCAAACGCATGGTTCGCGCAACGGCTTCATAGTTTTCATTACCACCTTCTTCCAGGTAACGCAATATCGTATTCACATTGGTACCCACATCAATGAAATGGCGGCGCCACATGGGGTGACGGTTCATACCTAAAAACTCCCATCCACTCTGATAAGCGCGTGCCCCTGTCTGACTGCGACCACCCGTTGTCAGGCACTGACTCAAATACATCCCATATTCACTATGATCATAGTTTTCAAGGGCACTGTAAAACAGCACCGGTGGCATTAACAGATCCACACTGGCTTTAACTGGCCTGTTGGGGTCGATGTTGTCACTAATAAAATCATCGCAAGAAGCAAAAATTGCCAGCCCCACTATTAATAAAACGATATATCTCAAATTCTTCATGATCTTCATTCTTAAAAGTTAGCGGTAATGTTAAATGCAACTGATCGTGTACTTGGTATCCGCAAATAATCAATACCATAAGTACCAGCTCCCCTGGAATTACCAGTATGGTTAACGATCGGATCAGAACCCGAGTAATTGGACCAAAGCAGAAGGTTACGCCCGGTAACAGTCACTTTAAGTCCATCTATCCCAATTTGCTTCGACATCGAACTCAAATCATAAGACAAGGCAACAGTTGACAAACGAACAAATGATCCGTCTTCCACAAAGTTTGAACTTGCAGGTGCAAAGTAGTTGGTGTAAAATAACTGATCGAAAATAACCGGTGTTGTATTAGGAACATAAGTACCATCGGGCTGTTCCACTACTCCCTCTACAATAATTTCCCTGTTTCTGTAGTCTTCGAGGTTAGCAGCCATACCACTGCCCATTAAATATTGCAATGTCCCATTATAAACATCCCCACCTTTCCTGACATCCAGCAATACTGATAAGCCTAAATTTTTATAACGCCATGAGTTTTCGATACCCACTGTAAAATCAGGCTCCCTGTTACCCAGCAAGGTGGTACTGGTTCCCCCAACTACCGGAGTTCCATTTTCCCTGACTACCACCTGCCCGTCATCTGTTCGCAAATAGTCTTTCCCGGTTATACCAAAGACAGGTCCGTGCTCAATGGAAGACGGTCTCATCGTACCGATTTGACCGGCATAATGATAGATCTCTCTTAAATCATCCGGCAAATCGCCAACCGTTCCTTCATTGTGTGCAAAGTTGGTGGTCAAATCCCATGTCAAATTAGAATTAGTCAAGATGCGCTGATTCCATGTTACTTCAATACCTTTATTGGAAATATCCCCCTCATTACGGGTTTGAAGAACATTACCGGTAGGAAGAGGCACACGCACAGTCACAATCTGCCCGTCAACAAATGTCGAATAGTACGCTACATCTATGCGCGTTTTATCATTGAACAAACGCATATCAACACCAATCTCCCATGAGTCCGTCATTTCCGGATCCAGATAGCGGTTACCGCTACTTACCGGATCGAAACCATAACCACCATCAGGATGTTGCGACCAGTTTTTCAGGTAATTGTGCTGCTTATACGGGTTGGTATCCTTACCAACCCTGGCCCAGTTACCTCTTAGCTTACCAAAACTGATCAAAGGTGAGTCAACATTTAACAACTCCGTTAAAATCAGACCACCACTAAACGAAGGGTAACGGTATGAATCTTTATCATCTGCCAACGTAGATGAGAAATCATTTCTTAATGTAGCTCCAACATGAGCAATACCTTTGTAATCAAATTTGATCTCCCCAAAAATACCCACGAGCTCTTTTTGCGAATAACCTACATAAACATCGTTCTCGTTTTTCACATCCAGGTTATTGAAACTATACAGCGTAGGAATTATAAAGTCATATCCCTTTGCCGACAGTGAGCTTCCTTTACTACGTTTAAAATCGATTCCGGCCATGGCCTCCAGCTTGATGTCTGCTGTAATATTTTTAGAGTATTGAGCGAGGGCTCCAAAATTGATAACCTCACTCTTACCCTCGTATAAAGACATATAGCCCAGGTAAGGCAAATCCTCTGCTGCCGTCTCATCTTCAGGATCAGGCCAGCGTGGTGTTTGTATATATTCGCTGTCTGAGTTGGTTAAATCATAACTCACTCGTCCGGTTAGCTTTAAATCCTTTACCGGGCTCCATCTGACAGCCCCCTGTACCAAAGTACGATAACTATTCCCCTGACTTGAATCTTCGTGTCGGGACCAGTTAGGGTTCAAAGGCGAATTATACCTGTTATTTGAATTTTCATACAACCAGCGAATATTTCCTTCGGGTGTTTTATAATAACTCATGTCGTCATCAATAGGCCATGAGTATACACTGCCCATACTTGAACCTCCTCTTGATTCCTTATTGGTAATATTGGCCATTAAATCGACGGAAAGGTTTTCACGAATCTTATACTCCGACTTAGTCAAAAAGGTAAAACGCTTCAGATAATCATTAGGCATTACTCCTTCATGATCCAAATAACTTAATGAAGCATAGGTATTGAACTTCTCCGTACCTCCTGACAATGACAAGTCATACTTCTGCATGACGCCTGTTTGCAAAAAATTATCAACATTATCATATGTACTTGTACCTTCAGGCATTAACGGTCCCCAGCCCCCTTTTGACTCCTCGCGATAAACACCTAATCCACCACGCAGATAGGAATCCTGCAAGTCCGGCAGATTAGCTACCTGCTCTAACTGAAGTGTCGTACTTAACGAAACCTGCATTGCTCCGGCTTTACCTGATTTTGTTGTGATCATAATGGCACCATTGGCCGCTTCAGAACCATATAAAGCTGCAGCAGCGGCACCTTTCAGAATCGTTACAGTCTCGATATCTTCGGGATTGATTTCGGCAGCTTTTGCCGCACCACCCGCCACATGCATTCCATTCAGAATAAATATTGGTTCATTGTTCATGCTAGGATCAATGGATGAAGCCCCGCGTATTAAGATTTGAGATGCTGCATTTGGCGAACCTCCGGCAGACGATACTTCAACACCCGCTACACGTCCCTGCAAAGAGTTGACAAAATTATTCTGCTTATCCTGTGTAATTTTCTCGGCTCCTACAGCCTGTACTGCAAAATTTAAGCTTTTCTTTTCTGCAACCACACCCATGGCAGTTACAACGACCTCATCCAAACCAGTTGATTCTTCAAGAAGTATAATATTGATCTCATTTTGATCTCCAACTAATATATCCTGCGCCTCAAATCCTATATATGAATACGAGATTGTAGCACCGGCTGAAACCGTTATAACATATTCACCATCAAGGTTCGTTATCACTCCATTGGTGGTTCCTTTCTCTATAATATTAACACCAGGCAGCGCTTCTCCGCCTGCATCCGTTACTTTCCCCGTAACCTGTTTCTGCTCCTGCTGCAATGATAGATTTTCATCACCATGCCTTAAGTCTTCTGCTGAAGAAAACTGTACTGCAGTTACAAATAAACAAAGACACAAAGCAGTTTTTTGCAGCCATGCAAAATCTTTCTTGGTCTTTTCCAGTAGTTTATTTCTCATTGGTATTAGATTTTGATTTAACGTTATTTTATATCATCATTATCTTCATGTCATACATCATTCATTTTAAACAATGTTATGCAATTTTAACATTAATATATGATATACACAAGTGTCAATAGCATTTGTATGACCACTCTTCTAGCCTTTATACCTTGCCGTTACAGCATTTACGACATTTATAATATTTTTACATATCATGTCATACATATTAAATATATACACACAACAAGCTAATGCGACAATAAAGCTGTAATACAAAAAAAAGAATAACAATGCAGAGCTACAGGCAAAAGGGAACACAAAACAAGCCACATCCCTCGTGTGCTTGTGCCAAGGAATGACTTCCTGACTTGATTTACAGGAAGACTTAAGCCAGTACCCGAAAAGAAGTTTTAATAATGAATAAGGCAGCCAATTAGCTTATCATGAAGTACTGTATATTTATTTCTTATCAACAAGTTTTACGATGCTCCCATCCATAAAGGACGCAAGTAATTCCCGGTCATTGAGGGGAACAATTTTATTTAACGACGAATTACACACTTTATATCGCCACAACAACTCTTTCTCTTGGATATCAACAGCAAACACTTCTCCATTTTTCGTACCTCCATACAAAACATTGTGTGATTCAACCAAAGGCACGGGATTGTGTTCATATCCAAATCCCACATTAACTACCCAGTCATTACCTTTATCAGGTTCATCAGTAGGATAAGCCACGATGGAATCATTCATCGACTTGGCGAAAAAGAATCGTCCGTCAGCCGATATACCGCATGACTCACGAACCTTATGCTTATTGGTCCTGAACAATTGCTCTCCACTTTCCAGGTCAATCACCGTCATGTGCCTGTCTGGCGCTACAATAAATACCTTTTCATCGCTCACTACCGGCACTACATTACCAGGTGAATATAAAGTTGCCCCATGTCCGTTGGTCCACTTCCAAAGCATCTCCCCGGTTTGCTTATCAATACAGTGCAAAAATCTATCCCAGGCTCCAAATATTACTTTGTCGTTTGTAATACACGGCGATGCCTGAACGAATCCACCAACATCTTTGTATTGCCAGATAATCTCCCCAGTTAATGCATTTAGCTTTAACATACCGCCCTTTCCACAGGCCACATACAAGTGATCATTATTTATTCTTCCTTCACTAAAGACCGGGTATTTTACATCCGTCTGCCAAACCAATTCTCCCGTGTGCTTATGAAATGCCTTTATAAATCCTTGCGAAGTTCCAACAATAGCAAATTGCTGATAAACAACGGGGCTTGAGTATTGCGGCTTACCCAGATCCTGACTCCATAGTAGCCGGTCCTTAGGCAGATCATAACAATTTAAGAGTCCATCGGAAGCCAGCCAATAGATGCATTCATTATCATAAGCCACACCACCAAGCACCGAAGCAGAAGCCTCAGTCAACACCTTAACTTCGATGTTTTTATACCATTCATTGATCGAATAATCAACTGAGGGTGGAAGCTTCATGGAATCAATCTGTGAGCTTTGACCCATATCCCAACTGAAAGCCAGTTGTGGTTCATATCCTAATCGTTTACTTTTTATCCTGACTATATCACCTTCCAGTTCAATAATATTATATCCAACATCTTGCTTATCGTGACCAACCAGGGCTCGCCCCATCACTCCGGTTATTCCATTGAAATTAAGTAACTGCAATTTATGCCCATGACCGCAAAAAGCCATTTTGACTTCATGCTTTTTTAGTTGAGCTGTCACTTCAGGCCAGTTATCCAACCCGTCAGCTAATGGATAATGTGCCATTGAGATTAAATGCTTATTCGCATCTGACTGCTTTAACATTTTTTCAAGCCAAAACAGGTCTTCCTGTTTCACATGACCATCTCCCATTTTCATGTAAGGACCTGTATTAAAACCAACAAACTGAAACGCATCGGTACTGAAGAAAAACCGATCATCACCAAAAAGCCTTTGGTACGTCGCGCCACCGGTCTCAGACCAATTTGTTTCGTGATTGCCTGGCAAAATATAATATGGAATTTCCAGTGAGTTCAGAATGTTTTTTACAGCCAACAACTCATTGTCAGACCCCATATTGGTCAGATCACCAGTTATTACAACAAAATCATATATTCCATCATGATTAATCTCACTTACAACTTCAGCAAAATAACCTTCGTTAGTATTGCCGGGCTCAACATGAATATCGGTAAGAAATGCAATAATAACTTCCTCTTTGGGACGACAAGCCACTGCACATACCATCATTAGTAAAATGCACAGATACTTAGGATTCATTGGCATCATATCAATCTATTTAAAAAAGTTCCTGTTAATCGAAACTGCATTACTGAAAATGCTCCTTGTTAATACTTTGAAAGGCCGCTGCTATTTTTAACATAAATCCCGCGGTCGCTTTTGAATTCGATTAAATTACGTTCTTCCAATCGATGAAGGGCATTTGTCAGGGCGGTTCTGCTTACACCTAAACGTATACTTAAATCACTTCTTGAAGGCAGTTTAGTTCCTGGTAATAATTGCCTTTCTTTAATTGCGTTTTCAATCTTGAACTCTATCACTTTTTCCAATGACTGACTGGCAATTACTTTATCAAAAACACGCTCCATAGTTGTATTTTTTATTAATACATCATACAAATTTAAAAAAAATAGTATAATTACAAAGGAGGGTTATCTATTTCTGAACATGACACATAGTGTCTTCACAGATACAACCAGGCAAAAAATAATTACAAGACTTAGCCGGAATATGTCAATTCTCAATTCTGATAGGATAAGGCATTCAGTCCTCTGCTGAAAAAATGATAATAGTGTCATTTTACACACAATTAAGAAAGGTAGGTTTCCTTTTGATCAAAGGTGCTTACAATAAGAATAATTCGTATTAAAACGATGCTGATACCACTGGACAGTGTTTATCATGAATATAAATGAAACACTTTAAACCGCCAACCTTCATCCTAATCATTGCACTTGCCTGCTATTTCGTATTCTACCTAAGCATCAACAAAGAAGAGCTTGTTATAAATTATTTGGAATGGAGACAATCAGGGGATCTGGATCTAATAAAATGGGGAGAAGTAAACTGTAGAAAGGTCGGCTACAAGCTAAGTCGAACTTATTGTTATAAAAAAACAGAATAACAATAGAGTGTTGCATTGAATTTAAAACTTAGTGAGCGCCTTATTTAATTTCTTATTTAACACAATAATATCAATTAGCGCATCGACCAGCAAGGTACCACAAAAGTACCTTCCCGGGGTCAAATCGGGGTCTTCTTCGGATCAACCTCGCCAGGAGCGAGGTTGATCCGAAGGTGTTCCGAAGAATTACCGAAGAGCACCCGAAGAGTTACCGAAGAAGCTCTAAGGATTTACCGAAGGATTGTTTAAAAATTACCGAAGCTACATTCGGTCCACTTGTTCTCAAAATTCTGGCATCACTATCACTAAATCTATATTATTGTTAACCAGACCTTGCTATATAATGTTGTTGATAGTTGTTGCTGTTCCAACCTTATATTGGAAGGGAATAATCAAGGCAACATGAATAATTTCCCTATGTGAATGGGGCATGTTGAGCACGTTGAATTAGAAAAAGGATTGATGAGTATTGCAAAGGACTATGTATAAATTGCCTGAATCACAGCACAGGAAGTTTACTGCTGTTAGTTCTGTATATCTACCCCTTGTGATCATCTCTCAAGCTGGAAGAGTTGGGATATGAAATGCAGGCATATCTGCCTGTTAACATTTCACTCCCCCCCAACATCATAAATCCTGACACTTAACACCCTTCCGGATACATTGCACCTTCTTTCTTTGAAAACAGCATTAGTCATTGGAATCATCCAACTAGTAACTGCAATTTATTGTTAGTTTTTAAAAAGATTAACAACTGTATGTTAGGACATTATGCAACGTCACTTAGACTGATCATAAGCAACCAGACTTTTGCTTACTGCATTAACGAAATGTACTGATCTATTACTAAAACAAATAAAAAGGAGGCAACCTCAGACAGTTGCCTCCTTTTATATAACACTAGTATAGTCCAGCCTTTAAAAAGGGGATTAATGCACATTCAACTGCTTACCCGAATCCGCCTCTTTTAAGTTACGTACCCCAGTTGTACCACCACCTTTAAGTGTTAATTCGACCGGTTTGTTTGTTTTCCATTTACCACGTGTAAAATCTGGTATAGCAATTGGTTTAGAACCATTTAAGATGGACCATTCACTTAGTGGTGTGATACAACTCCAAGCTGCCGCATCATACACATCCATATCCATTGGTAAACCGTTGCGTAAACAGTCAATCAAACGCCAGTCCATTATAAAGTCCATACCTCCATGACCACCAACTTGCTTGGCCATTTCGCCAATGCGACGTACTATTTCAGGTGTGTACTTTTCATCAAGCTCTTTCATCTTAGCCTCATCAGCTTTTTTATGACCAAAAGCGATGTGCTTCAATGGCCACTTCTGGGCAAAGCACTTGGTACCACTCAACATATGAATGCGTGAGTAAGGGCGAGGTGAACTGATGTCGTGCTGAATCATCATGGTACGACCTTTCACGGTACGTATCATCTGCATATCCATGTTACCACGCATCTCCTTACCGATGAATTGCTGTAAGTCCGGACGATCAGGAGCCAGCTCTTTGATACGGTGCTTCAAAGTGAAATCATCAGACATCATTGCGGTCAGGTAATCCATGCGGTCGCCACGGTTGATATCCATTGCCTGACAAATAGGTCCTAAACCGTGTGTTGGATATACATTGGCCTTGCGTGTATTTTCATGCAAACGCCACAAATTATCGTAAGCTCCATCGCCACGTGGCTTGTCATCCTTTGGCTTGTTGAAGTGCCAGTAATCCAAATCATGAATATAAGCACCTTCTCCGTGAACTAAATCACCAAAAGCGCCCTGACGAGCCATATTCAAGGTCATCAATTCAAAGAAATCGTAACAGCAGTTCTCCAAAATCACACAGTGCTTCCTGGTCTGCTCTGATACCTCTACCATCTCCCAGCACTCGTCCATGGTCTTGGCTGTAGATACTTCTACCGCAGCATGGCTACCACCGCGCATGGCTGCTAAAGCAACAGGCACGTGCCATTCCCATGGCGTAGCAATATAAACCAAATCAACCAGGCCACTATCGCATAAAGCTTTAAAAGCCGTATCACTACCTGTGAATTCTTTGGCTTTAGGTAAGCCTGCTTTAGCCAGTGATGCCTGAGCCCCATCTAAGGCAGCCTGTCGAGTATCACAAAGCGCGGTTACTTCAACGCCTTCGATAAAACCCATACGGTCAACAGCACCAATACCTCTGTCGCCTATACCTACAAAACCAACACGTACCTTATCCAGCTTAGGGGCTGCATAACCACACATATTAAATTCCATCTTAGGCACTCGTTCAGCATTTTCGCGAATATAAGCAACGGCTTCCTTCTCATGAGACCGCTTATCACATCCGGCCAAAGGAGCGGCAGCTGCTACACCTGCTCCCAGTGCCATGTTTTTTAAAAATGATCTTCTATCTGTTGACATATATATAATTTTAGTATTTACAATTCTTTTCCTTCCTGAATAGCCTTTTCTGTTTCCTTTGCCAGTTTGAGTATCTGCTTCACCACTTTAGGGTTATTATCCGCTACATCACTTGCTTCACCTAAATCGTTGTTCAGGTCGTACAAATACAATTCGTTATCTTCTTCTGGATTGTATTTATTCTTAAACACCAGTTTCCAGTTTTGGTAACGTACGCTCATCAGACCACCCCTGGCTCTGTAACCATAGATAGCCTTGTGAGGAGAAACGGCACCTTCTTCCTGTCGCATCAGGTTTTGAATGTCTTTTCCGTCGATTGGACGATCAGTGGGGATCTCAGCTCCTGCCACATTGGCAAAGGTGGTGAACAAATCCATGGCTGTTACCGGCTCCTCACAGGTAGTACCTGCAGGTATATTGTTTGGCCAGGTCATGATACAGGATACCCGGATACCTCCATCGTAGCGCTCCTGGTATTTTCCCTCACGTAAGACATGTTTTCTGTCCGGATCGGTAAAACCAAATTTGCCATAGCAGTTCTCCAGTTCTTCATCTTTGTATATCAATGGTCCGTTATCCGAAGAGAATACAATGATGGTGTTATCCTCTATCTTCAGACGCTTTAGGGTATTCATGATGATGCCCACAGAACGATCCAAATATTCCACCGCATCGCCATAGGCCGCAGCCTTACTCTGACCTTCGAATCCTTTAGGTACAAACCAGGGTGTATGCGTTTCAATATTGGCATATTGTAAGTAAAAAGGTTTCTTATCTTCCTTCACTGAACGATAGATAAACTTACAAGCCTCACGAGTAAACAAGGCTGGTAACTCAGCCAAATCATTGTTGTCACAACGCTTAATTACTTGTGCCTGCTCAATTAATGGAATTGCGGGATCACTCACCCCGTTAGGGCGCCAACCGCTGTTACCGATGCGCTCGGGTCCATGATCATTCGGATATGGTATGCCCAAAAACTCATCAAAACCATGCACACAAGGCAAATATTGAGGTAAGTGCCCCAGATGCCACTTGCCATACAGACCAGTCTTATAACCTTGCTCCTTCAATAACTCGGTAATGGTCACTTCCATCTCATCTTCCAGCCCTGTTTTTGAGTGTGGAAATAATACATACAAGCCTTCACCTTCGTTAACACGTGGCGCATAGCGTCCTGTTAGCAAAGCAGCCCGCGAAGGTGTGCAAGTGCCATGGGGCGCATAGAAGTTAGTGAATTTCATCCCCTTTTCTGCTAAAGCATCCAGGTGGGGTGTATGAATATCTGGTGAGCCAAAACAGCTTAAATCATCATAACCCACATCATCGGCCAGAATATGGATGATATTTGGTTTGGTATTGTCCTGTGCAAAAAGTTGTGTGCACAGAAAAAAACTACAGGTAATTACAATTGTTTTTAATTTCATTTGTCTAATTCATTTTAAATGAAGGCAGCGTATTCCTTGTTAGCGTACAAAGAAGAACTTAATACCCGCCTCATATTTTGCGTTGAAATATATTTTAACTATTCTTTTTCTGCCACATACGCTGGATTATGCTCATCAGGCACAGGTGCGTTCATTTCAAATCTCCATTTTACCAACATATCATGAAGTTCCTTCTTAATACCTGGCAATGAATCAGCCAGGTTATGCCATTCCCCGGGATCATTCTCCAGGTTATAGAGTTCCAAGGCACCGTCTTCAAAATACTCATGTAACTTCCATTTGCCCATTCTCATAGCTGATCCGGGACGTGTTCTGAACAAGGGATCACGTGCCTGATCTTTGACCGGATGAATACCCTGCAAATAAATTGGGAAATGCCAGTATAAAGCTTCCCTTTTCAAGGGCTTGTCTTTTTGCATTAATGCCACCAGCGATTGTCCATCCAGGGGCTGCTTAGGCTTCCTTTTCAATCCGCATAATTCCAATATGCTTGGATACACATCCATTGAGGCAACCGGTGTATTGATGGTCTTACCAGCTGGAATATGCCCGGGCCAGCTAATAACAAGTGGCACTCTTATACCGCCCTCATAGTAGGAACCTTTACCCGCTCTAAGCGGCTTTTGCGATGATATCTTGGCAATACCACCATTATCCGATGAGAATATAACCAGGGTATTTTGGGCCACTCCCACATTTTTAAGTGCATCCATCAGGCGACCGATATTCTGATCAGCACTTTCCACCATGGCGGCGTATACCGGATTATTCTGACCTTCTTCTCCCCCTTTCTTGCGGTACTTATTAATTAACTCCTCTTTTCCCTGCAGTGGTGTATGTACAGTGAAATAAGGCAGGTATAGAAAAAATGGAGTATCCTTTCGCTCTGCTTGTTGGCTAATATATTTTATGGCTTCATTAGTCAGCCGATCCGTCAGGTATTCGCCATCCGGACCATCAACGAGATCCTTATTTTTATACGGACTGAAATATGATTTAGGATGCCCGGCGTGTGATCCGGCCACATTGACATCAAAACCCTGGGTACACGGATCATCCCCAAGATGCCATTTGCCCATTTGAGCCGTCACATATCCAGCCTCTTTTAAAGCCTCAGCCAGTGTTACAATACTATCTGCAAGCGTCACTGTATTAGGAGTCGGTATCAGCTTACGCGTATGGGCTTTTCCTCTTTCTGAAGAACCAACCGTGTAGATGCCGTGCCTGGGTGTATTTTGTCCCGACATAATACAGGCTCTGCTGGGAGCACAATTAGCGGCTGGTGCATAAGCTTGATCGAAGTTGACCCCTATAGCTGCCAATTGATCTATATGAGGCGTTTCATAATAATCACTCCCCATATATCCGGTATCTTTCCATCCCAAATCATCAATAAGGATGAAAACTATGTTCGGACATTTTTTCTTGTATGGTTTTGCCAGTGCAGTATTTGATAGACTTATACCTATAATAAAAATGAGTAATCGGATCATATCATATATTCATTTAATGTTAGAAGCAACAAATCAAAATGTTATTTCAAGCCTTTCATTGTTGGCAGCCACTGCAAAAACAGAATATGCTTCACCTTCTGTTACCGAAAAAGAAAAGCGATCTTCTATTGAAATTTTTCGCTTTACACCATCAACCATCACTTCGTAGGCCACCGCATTCTGAAAGTTAGCAAGTGTTACAGTTACAGTGCTTCCTGACTGAGACTTACTGGCATTTCCTTCTACTATAGCTGATGAGTTTTTATAGGTTTCCACAATACTATCTCTGATATAATGAACTGCTTGTTGAGGCTTTGGCAGGTTTAAGGCTGCAATCCTGGTTTCCATTTCTGTCGAAAGCTCATAGCCCCACAAATTAAAAAAGTCAGTGAGATCATAACCACTTGTTTGACTTGCCAAAAAAGCGAATTCATGATGTTCCTTGCCTCTTTCCGGATCCGGAGAGTTACGGATAAGTTCATGTAAGTCTTTATAAAAATCAGTATTTCCTAATACCCCTGCAAAATAGAGTTCCAACTGCCAGAAGTGGACTAACTGTTCCCAGAAATACTTTTTATCAACCGTACCCGTTGCATCCATGTGCTTCATTCCTTGCACCATAAATGTATTAAAAGCCGGTTCATAACTATTCTTAGTTTCTAACCTTGATTCATTCCCGAAAGTGGTTTGAACATGTAAGGAGTACACGTTATTAGAAACCTCACCTAAAACAGACTCATTATTCAAATTTTTCCATCTAAACCCAGGCCGTGTTTGATTCACATGGCCCACCTCATGTGCCGGCCCCCAGATTGAGGTAGTTCTCAAGGCATTGACATCACATAAGTTAGCTACAGTACTTGGATTATATTCTGTACGATAGGCTGTTGCATGCATATAAGCTGCCGATTCCGAACTTCTAAATAGCATTCTGGACTGATTAGTACGATCATACTTATAGAGTCCCATGAAACGTTCTTCCAGCCAAACAATTGAATCGTAAACCTCAAGTAAACGAGCAGGATCAGGCGTGTGTTCTTTTAATAGGTCAGTATCATAGATCAGATGCGAAAATTCACCCTTTAGATCCAAACGATTTGAAACAGCAGAATTGAGCATATGCGGCCAGTCCTCATTTGTATTAGTAGCCATATCAAAATAGCCATTGATCTTTCCTGAAGCAAAATTGACCCTCACCTCTTCGTTCTCTTCATGGTGATACAAAAGGTAGATGAGACCTTTAGTGCTTGTCTTTATTTTATTAGCCCCTGGTGATAACAAAACGTTTTGCCCGTTAAAAGCAGCACTCCCCGTTTGGTCATGATCAATAATTCTTAAATATAATTCTTTTTGATGCTCATCAACAAAAACCAATAAATAATCGCCTGCTTCTACATACATACCCGTGATATTATCCAGCAGGCTATAAGTCGAAGTCTTGTTTAATTGACTCTGTATGGATGGATGCGGATAAGTAGCGTAGTTGCCAATTCGTCGCTGATCATAAGACTGATCAAATAGGGCAAGACCAATATTTCTAAAAACAGTATTCTCTATGTCCTCAATTTCTTCGCGTGTAACTCCGGGCTTTAGGTCAGAACAGCTCTTATTACTAAAAACAGATGGTATCTCAACGCCGAGGCCTTCGTTGTAGAATTCTATTTCCTGAATGACCACCATATCAGCTACCCCGGCCGTAACATGGATGACCAATTTCTTAATCTTTCCCTGATACTCACCTGGTATTACAATCTTCTTAGGATTTGCATCATCTTGAAAATCCATCGTATAAATAGAGATCAGTTCATCAGGATTGTTTTGAGTACTTAGTTTAATTTCTCCTTTTAGTATCCGTCCATTCGAACCAACCTGACGTGGCCAATAGTAGAGGTACTCAAAAGAAGGAGCTTCATCCGGTAATGTAACGGTTAAAATAACAGGCATCTCAGTGGGTGGATTATCTGATGCCCAGGGACTGTGATATTTGGTCGACAAATCGCCGTCAAAAGCATTACTTAAAGGCTGTGATGGGCGCTCTATGTGGTTCATATCAAATATTAAACCGTTTAATACAACTTTTTCCGGTTCACCAATTGACAAGTCATTATGATTACCTACCTGGTACTCGTATCTGGGTACTGTGGGTTCCTCTTTAGTTGTATCACTGCAGGCAAAGCCAAATGCTCCTGCAATAATTAACATTATAAAATATTTTTTTCTCATAATCTTCCATTTTACTGATTATCCATCATTTATAGTCTTCCTGAAACAATGGACATAATATAAGTACCTTGTGTGGAGTAAAGGCTCCAATGTTTCGGTATTCGAATCCATTGAAGCCCATACCACTATGAAAAATCAAAATCTATGAAAACCTTTAATTTTCTGTCTTGTCACCCAATTGTTTAAACTTCCATCGATCATTCCATGATTCGGTATGTTCATTCTTAATGATCTGATTTACTTTCTGAATAATCTCAGGATGCTGAGCAGCAATATTATTTTGCTCTTGTGGGTCTGTATCCAGATCAAATAATTCAAATGTTGTGTTATTTTCTTTCCGTACATTTTTACAAATGGCTTTGAAATTGCCTATTCTTACGGCCAACTGACCGCCATACTCTGGGTATTCCCAATACAAATACTCATGTTTTTCCTGTGGCTTGCCATATAATTCAGGTAAAAAGCTGATGCCATCCACATCCTCAGGGACAGCTGTACCACTAATGTCACATAGCGTAGGTAACACATCCCAGAAAGCCGAAATATGGTTAGATACCGTTCCTGCTTGTATGTGACCCGGCCAGCTAGCAATCATTGGCACACGAATACCTCCTTCGTGCAAGAAGCCTTTGCCCCAACCATACTCACTTTTAAATAGACCAGCGCTGTTGAACCATGGTGAATCCGTTCCGCCATTATAGGTAGGTCCGTTATCGGAGGTAAACATGATGATGGTATTTTCATACACACCCAAATCTTTTAATTGCTGAATTAACTGCCCTACCTGATCGTCCATATAGGATACCATGGCTGCATAACCAGCACGAGGATTCTTATGAGGGAAGTAACCTTTTTTTCCATCATAAGGCGCTTCATCACCAAACTTCTCGATGTAATAATCCACCCATTTTTTGGGTGCCTGAATAGGCGCATGCGGGATTGGGTTGGCCCAATACACGAAGAATGGATTCGCACTGTTTTCAGCAATAAAATTGCTCATGCGCTCGAACATGATGTCACCTGAGTAATCAGCTAAGTTATAAGGCTTATAACTTTCTTCAGCATATGGGTCGGCTCCTTCAGCCAACTTTGTACCGGGGGCTACTGTATCATTATTTAAATACACCCTGTACTCATTCTCATACAAGTGCACCGGATAATAGGTATGTGCCTGACGCTGGCAATTGTAACCAAAGAAATAATCAAACCCTTGCTTAGTAGCAATACCTTCTGTATGCGGAGCGCCAAGTCCCCATTTACCAATGACAGCTGTTTTGTAGCCTGAGCCCTGCAATAAGCGACCAATGGTTTTTGTTTCAACAGGTAAAGGACGCTGCCCTTCCAGCGTTGAATCGGCAATCTGCGCTCGATAATTCCACACATCGCCACGCTCTCTCCATTCATCATTACCTCTCACATAAGAGTGTCCCATATGTTTGCCTGTCATTAATACAGATCGTGACGGTGCACAAACAGGTGCACCACAGTAATGGTTGGTAAACAACATTCCATCGCTGGCTAATTGATCGATGTTTGGTGTTTCGATCAGCTCCTGACCATAACAGCCTAACTCCCCATAGCCAAGGTCATCGGCAAGGATGTATATAATATTCGGTTTTTCAGTTTTATTCGTTTCGCTTGTATTACAAGCGAATAAACCAAGCATAACAACCGTTAAACAAGCAAATCCTATCCAATATTTTTTCATTTTCATTCTCATTATTTAGTTACTTTATTCGTTATCATTCAATGTAGAGATTTTTATATGCCAATAGAACCAACACCTTTACTGACTGGTTTTAAAGGATTGTGTATCAAACGACCATGTTATTCCCTGATCATTGGAAATTTTTATGCGATAGAAATAGTCTGTATTGGCAGACAGACCGTCTAAAGCAATGGTTTGCTTTCCTGCCGACACATTAATCGCCTTACTGTATTCCCATTTTTCCTCTTTAGTTAATCCTTCTTTTGTGCCCCAAAACAAAGTAGCACTGGCATTGGTGCCAAGATCTATAACATTCAATTGTAAATCAGCTGAATTAGCACTAATATTCTGAGTTCCACCATCCTCAAATGTACTTGGCATTTTATACAAGTCATCAATATGGGCACCCTTTAAATATTCAGGTACTGGATCAGGATTGATCAGAGTAACCGTTTTGGCAGGTGTTCCAACTTCACCCCAACCGCCCATTTGCATGGAAAACTTGTTGCCAACTGTACGCCAATTACGAGCGCTTAGCTGGTTTATTGCCGAACTACCTACCAACTTATTTACCGGATGCCAGTTTCCATCCGTATCCATTTGCCAGCCTCTGTACTGAGATTCTCTTACTTCATGACCGCTACGTTCGCGAGAAGCAGGACCTGCCACTTCAACAAAGGCTCCGGTTTCCAGATATTTAATCTCACCCGTTTTATTATATTTCTTACCACATCCATATAGTTTCCATTTCTGGTCAACAGGATCCAGATAGTAGCTCCAATAGGTATTATATTTTTCTCCCGGTTGCATCCTGACTGCAATAACCTGCTTATTGGTATCAATGCCTATATATGGATGGGGCCCGCGAGGCTTAACACCTGTACCCTCATGCCCATAAGCTCCAAAAGTCAGTCCGGGTCCTACGGCTATTAAATGACTTTCCTGGTAAAAAGGAGGAATGGGATCGTTCTGCCCATATGACCATAACGAGAAATTATAGCCACCAAAGGTCTTTGATTTTAGTGACCAGGGTGAACCGGTATAACCAAATGGTGTTGTAATGGGCTGATAAACATTAGCAGTAGTGTTGATAACTGTTAATTCGTGTACACTTATTTCTACTGGATTTGAACTTGCTGTGTGCCATTTCCCATGCACGGCGAACGGCCGATACCGCCGCATTTCAATAGAGGCATTCTTTGCAGCGGTGCCTGTAAGGTGAACATTTTTAAGCTGTCCAATATTGGCTCCTTTGCTCTTTGCAGACTTAATCTGCAGCTTTATCATATAAAATCCGGGTTTTACATTAGTAAACTCCACACCATCCTGTATCGCATATTGACTCTCACCACCAGTCGCAGCTATTGAAAAATCTTGTCTTTCATTATTTAAATAGGCATATAGTTCAGACCCTTCCTGCCCATTAGCGACTCCTATTTCTGGTTGAATTTTTAAACTTCCTTCATTTTGAATGGTCACCCCAAATAAAATGGTATCGTTCTCCTGGTTCCAGTTATAAATGTAATCGTAGTATTCAAACTTATTATATTCCTCCCCAGAGGTTTTGTCAACCAAATGAGCTGTTAGAGTTCCCACCGGTGAAAAAAAGCTTTCGTTGGCAGTAAAGGTTAAGGTATCTGTCTCAACAGGCTTATCTGTCTTATTAACATTTAAATCGCCTCCTCTTTTACATTGGCAAAAGGTCAATACTACTATTGCACTTACTCCAAAAAGGAAGTTTGAAAATTGCTTGTATAATCTAATATTCATTCTCATAGTTTTTTAACATCTCACTTTAATAACTTAAGTTATTCATTTTAGAAACGAACAGCCATACCTATTACTCCCAGGTATTTAGTCGGGCTTGCCTATGTGCTGATGTATTATTCATAACGAACCTGCAGCATTCCTCCTTGTTTGGAAATTGTTACATAGTCCTCTTTTATTAGCGAGTCCATTCCCGCTCCGTTTGAAACCCTTAGCTCGACTTTATATCTCCCAGCTTGTTGATATGTCACCACTGGATTCATATTCTTGCTTGAGGAAGGCTCTCCCCCTTCGAAGATCCATTGGTATGTCTCTGGATGATTGCTGCTCTTATCAAAAAAACGGATAGTTCCTTCTTTATCACCAGGCTCTGTATTATGCACAAAATCGGCTTTTGGCAATTGTGGTTGAACACCATAAAGTAAAGAACGCCAGAATCCTCTTCCATCTGTTGATATGGTCATTACACTTTCCTCGCGGTCAGCACCGTAATAGATCTCCATTCCTGAAACACGAATAGCAGGCAGGCCTTTTGAAAAGTTAAGCCAGTTTGTCATTGATGCATCCTTATAAAACACGCCGATATCGGTTCCAACATATATCCCCTCATCACTACTTTTATCAACCACCATTTCCAATAAAGCAACCCCCGGCAGATTATTTGTCAGGTTGACCCATGTAGCACCCTTATCAGCTGAACGGTAGATGTTACTTCCCTGCAGTATATAAACAATAGACTCATCTTTCACACAGGTCGCAATATCATTTACAGCCGCATCGGCTAGTGGTAAATCAGTCGTAAGCTTTGTATATGTGGGTGCATCCGCATTAATATTGTCACTGCGAAACATGTCATTACCTCTTGCCACATATAGAATATCATGATTTGACTCACACTGTTCTACCTTTTGTATTTTTTCTTTACCGGGAAAGGAAGAGATGGTAGACCAGCTTACTGATTTAGCTCTGGCATTTATAGTGCGTTGTAACTGGGTAAATCCAACCAGCAGTGTATTTACATCACTCTTATGCAAAACCCCCGTTCCGGTGTAATGTCCCCTGTCCTTATTTTGTTTGTTAATACGAGGAAATTTAAAGCCTCCGTTGCTTGAACGGCAGACTTTTTCGTACTTGATATGGTAAATGTAATTCTCATTACTTGGGTCAATAATACAGGTAGCCTCATCACCTCCCCATGGTGAGTACCATATGCCATTGTTGTTTAATTTAATGCCGCAGTGCATGGTCCCGCCAGCCACATTACTTTTTACCGTCTGGCTCTGCGAGCATTCATATATTTCTGCTATTGGCAGGCCATCCGTAATCATTTGAAATTTCTGTTCTTCATTCAGATAGTAAATACCTCCATCGTTGGCGACGAAAAGTGTTTGATCATGTGGTGAGTAGGACCAGTTCAACTGATCCATGTGCAGGTGATCACCCTCAGTAGTTACATTATTATAATATTGCTCCCAGGTGTGGCCACCATCATTTGAGCGCCAGCTCTTCACACCACCTGCCCATATATTGGATGCATTAGCCGGATCAACAACGACAAACAAATTATAGTTGGGCTGGCCTCTTGAAAGGGAACCATCCGATTTATAGCCGGTGATACAAGGCGTTTCTCCTGAGAGTTTAGCAAATGATTTACCGCCATCCGTTGAATGGTAAAATCCTTCGAACGAATCCTGCCCCATATGATCTCTGGCGTTTAAAACAAAAACATCATCGGGCTGAGCAGGTGAAACCGCTATCTTCATAAAGCAGCCCTGCCCAAAGTCAGTTACCTCCGTCCATTTCTGTCCGCCATCACTTGTCCGGTAAAATTTACCAGGGGTGCCATTCGTAGCAGCATACATGGTTAAAGGTTGGCCCGGGTGCACTTTAATATCTTCAACTCTATCGGCATTCAGGACTTTTGTCCAGGATGTACCAGCATCCTGTGTTTGATAAATGCCATCTTTTGCCCCTACTGTTATAATATTTTCGTTGTAGCTATGAATATGTAAAGCCTTTACTGCACTCACAACACTTGTGCTGGTCCAATGTAATCCTTCATCGCTGGTTTTATAGACACCTAAATTGGTACCTATGAATATACTGGCTGGATCTGATCTCATCACTCTGCTAACATATACTTCCTCAGTAAGATTGTCCGATAAAGGCTCCCAACTTTCACCTTTGTCGCCAGATTTGAATAAGCCACTTTTAAAACATGATACATAAAGGGTATTGGGATCTGTAGGGTGGAACTCAATATCTCTTACACGTCCTCCATCGCGTTTAGTGCCATTACGCGGACCAACGTTAAGCGGACCATAGCAGTACCAATTACCTTGAATAAACTCTGTGTTATGATCATTCATCGCGTTTCGCCAGACACTGCTCACAGCTCTGGCTGATATAACATCACCATGCTTATTGGTTCGTTTGGCGCTAATAGCGTACCATCTCTCAAACTGTTTGTAACGATCACCCTTAAAACGCTCATTTTGTTCCCAATAGTTATCGAAGACCTGACGTGCTTCAGTCAGATTGACATCGGGCTGCTCCATCATGTCAATCCACACAGGATACTCTTCACCTGAAACAAGAGACGTTTCATTTGTAGCGTCATCACTTATTGAAAGTTTCTTATCAAATAGAAACAAAAATGTAATTACTGACAGCACAAGAGCACTGACCGCTATGCTAAAGTGTTTTTTCATTTTTAGATGTATAAATACTGAATCAGTATAAGATCTTCCCAATAGCTATGTGTTATATCAGGAGATAAGAATCATACCTTTAATTGCAGTGCACATTGGCTTATAGCCAACATGCCCGCAATTATGGTATTATTTAGATTGATTAATGAATGGTTGACAGAAATTGAATTTGTTCAATTAGTAAAGCCTCTCCATAGATACGCACATCATCGATCATTCCTTTATACAGTGCACCACCAGCCTGCGAACCAATGTATACAGGTGTTTCACCTGCTACACCAGTGTTAATGTTAGAATTTTCCAGGGATGCATCCAGCACTCCATCAACATATAGCTTTACCATTTGTCCATCATATGAATAAGCTATATGGTGCCATGCATTATCATTCACACTTGTTGTACCGTTGAGACCACCTCCCTGAAATTCGAAGCGAATGGTTCCGTTTTTATTCATCTTAAATGAATTACGGCTGTAGGTACCACTGGCCCCCCAGTGTACCAAACCGGCTACGGAGGTGGCATCTGTTTTCACCCAGCAAGTAACCGTTCTGGCATCGGCACCATTCACACCAGTGTAATCTTCCAATACGACATGTTGCCCGCTAATTGCACTAAATTTCATGCCCATGCCACCATATTTCGATCGGGGTTCATAAGAAGATGAACCGTTAATTCCGTTACCACCTGCTGATCCCTCATTAAGCAAATCATTTTCGAATCGCATCTTAACAGCCGGAACAACACCTTCAAGATCTGGTATTTCAAGAGGGGTAACGGTAACGTACTTAGTAATCTTATCTGCACCTGCATTGTTTCTTGCTGTTAAAGTAACAGGCTGTTCTCCCTCGGCCAAAAATTCAACTGTAATACTGCTCTGGTTACTATATGTAGGGTTACCACCCGGTACTTCCCAGGTAAATAATGATGGTTCGTTCGTTGACACATCGGTAAAAGTTACTATAGCACCAACCTCCACTTCCAGTTCGTTAATACTGGCTTTGAAATCAGCAACCGGTTTAGGTCCAAGATTCACTTCATCACTTTCTGAACAATTAATAAAAGCCAATGCTGCTATTAGACTGAGTCCAATATTGGCCATTGTATATTTTAGATTTTTCATCTGACTATTTTTTTCTTTCATTTATCAGATAGAGTAAATAAGTGACTGTTATTCATCCGAGTCATACTTTTTATGATATTCACTCTACCTGTAATATTAAAAAAACGAACTCTGATTAACCAGTTGCATTAAAACACAACTGGTTAATTTTATGTCACTTACTATTTCCAGGTTGGATTTTGGTCTAACTGTGGATTTAAAGCCAACTCATTTTCTGGCAGTGGGAATAAATAATAGTAATCAGGAAATACAGGAGGTGTACCAGTAACAAACTGACAGAAGCCCTCAGCTGCATTGTCTTGAATTTTAATATTGATCTTATAATCGGCCTGTTTTACCCAGCGACCTAATTTAATATCGGTCGCATAATCCATCTTTTTCCAACGACGTAAATCATCACGACGGAAGCCTTCGCCCATCAATTCAACTGCACGCTCTCGTCTGATCTCAAACAAAACAGGATCAACATCTGCATCACGAGAAGGATCAAAAGCTGCATCAATATTAGCCATCACCATATGAGCAACACGTCCTCTATCCCTTAACTTATTGATGGTTGCATCAGCAACTGCCTGATCAAATTCACCCACTTCAAATTTGGCCTCCGCATAATTCAATAAAATTTCTGCCATTCTGAATATAGGAGCATCGGCAAAATCAGCAGAGGAGCGACCAGTGTTCAGCTGGTTGTAATGTTTCCAGATACGGTAACCTGTCGCCTTTGTTTTATTATAAGGCTTTGGCTCAAAATGTGGCACTTCTGCAACAACATTACCTGCCCAGTTAAGATCAGGCAGTGTTTTGTGCAAACCATCACTTATTTCTTCCATTACTGCAAAATATTCCTGGTCAGCAGGTACGCCTGTATGCGTCCAATTAACATTCTGTGATACATTTACTTTGTATGGTGGTGGTGTGGTGAAATACAAACGATCATCCCTGTCTCTGAACTCGGCATTCTTATCCTTATATCCACCAAACTGCGGATTCGCCGGATTTGTTACCGGCAGACCATTTTTTGATAGGAATTTATCAACTCCTTTGCGCGTGATATCATAGGTTGAGTTAGAAGAACGGAAATCTGTTGACATACGAGATACAAGAACATCTTCAACATAACGACGATACAATACTATACCTTTAACATCAGCTAGTGATTCGCTATTGAATACTTCATCAAAACTTGGATGCAAATCCGGATGTTTAGTCATTAATTTTTCAGATGCTGCGATACTCGCATCAAGATATGTATTGGCATCGCCTAAAGCATGATACTTGCGCCATGTACCTTCAAATAAACCAAAACGTGAAATTAAAAAGTTAACTACATCTGTATTGATAGTATTCGCACCATCGCCTTCCGGTTTAATATGTTCTTCAGCCCAACTCAAATCTCTTAATACATTGGCAGCCACCTCATCACGTGGCGTTCTTGGACCGAACAAAATATCTGTATCTTCATCGGTTACTTCATTTTCCAACCAGATAACATCGCCATATAAGTTCATTAATTTATAATATTCATAAGCTCTGAAGAATAACCCAACACTTCGCCAGTGATCAATATCTTCCTGTGCCATCGTTGAACTCAATAAATTATCCAACATGATATTAACACGACGAATTCGTCTGTACGGACGTTCATAAAATTCTTCTGAGCTACTTGGCACTTCGAAATTATTCCATAGATAAGGAGCTCCGTTTGCCCATCCGTAATTCTGCATTAAGTCTGCTTCGCAGTCTTTACGCATCACACGCGAAACAGCTGGTCGCTTGCTTGAATTGACTTCTTTATATCGTAATAAAGATTGATGATCATAACCAATAAAACCATCGTAAAAACCATGAGAATAAACTAATATGGAACTATACGAATTAAAGGTAGTTGCCTCTGACAATTCATCTTTAGGTGCCAGATTCAGATAGTCTTCACTGCAAGACACCAAGCTAAAGACAAGCAGTAAAAAAACTGGTATTATATATGTTAATTTCATTGTTCTATTTTTTTTAGAATGATAGATTAAGTCCTACTGAAAAGCTTTTCATAAATGGATAGCCACCATTACCTATCTGGTTGGAATGCACAATGTCTGCATCAATACCTTGTGGCAGATCATCAATGGTTAAGATATTATTGGCTGCTGCAAAAACTCGCAGTTTTTCAACTCCTATTTTCTGTAACCATTGTTGGGGCAAGGTGTATCCAAATGTGATATTTTGAATTCGCAGATAAGCACCATTAGACAAATACTTTGTTTGTGTCCATCGGCTGCGTGCATAATTACTGTCTGAGTTACCATTTAGTGCACCTCCATATATACGAGGATAAAATGCATCCTGGTTATCAGGTGTCCAGTAATCTAACTGATGCTTATAAATATGGTCAAATCCAGATGGATAAGGCCAGATAAGGTCCGTATTAATGTTTAGGTCACGTTTTCCAACACCACTTAGTACAAATGAGAAGTCAAAGTTTTTATAGTTGGCATAACCGTTTAAGCCAAACTGATAACGACGTCTATTATTACCTATTACTTTTCGGTCACCAGGATTTTCAAGGGTACCATTACCATTATTAATGTATCCATTACCATCTAAATCAACATACTTAACATCACCGGGGTAAGGAGTGGGTTGATTTTCAATATAAACAACACCTTCCTTTAATTGACGATTATCGCCGGATAGATGAGCATCCAATGTGCCTTCTACAAAATCATCTACTGTGTAATAGCCATCAGTTACATATCCCCATATTTCGCCTACGTTTTGTCCAACATAGTATTGTGATAATAATCCAGCCTCATTATCAAACTTTAAAATTTCAGATTGACTGTTCGAAATATTAAAGTTCAAGCCATAATCCACCTGGCCGATCTTATCCTTCCAGGCAATCTCAACTTCCCATCCTCTTGTTTCCAGGTCTGCTGCGTTTTCCATTGGAGCCGACACACCCAATACAGCAGGTAATTCAGCACCTTGAATTAACATCCCTAATGTTTTACGGGAATAAACATCCACTGAAGTGCTTAAACGGTTCTTCAGTATAGCCACATCTAATCCTAAATTGGTTGTTTGAACCGTTTCCCACGTCATTAATGGACTTATCAGTTGAGCAGGATTAACAGTATTGTATCGTAAGTCAGTATCTAAATTAATGTAACGTACTTCTTCTCCTGCATAACCCGGATACATCGGATAAGGATCTGCAATAGCCTGATTTCCAACCTCACCCCATGAAGCTCTTAACTTAAGAGTAGTAAATAACTCCACATTTTCCATAAAGGACTCTCTTGCAATGTTCCATCCTCCCGAGAATGATGGAAAAAATCCAAAACGACTATCCTCCGCAAAACGCGAAGAACCATCATATCGTCCGTTTGCTTCTAGAAAGTACTTTTGCTTATAATTGTAATTAAGACGAGCGAAGTAACCCATTACAGCCCAATCTGTATAGCCGTCATTAACACTCATATCACCAATGGCCATACCTAAATAAGGTTGATCTACAGAAATTAAGTTCTTTCTTTGGGCATTGAAAGATTCGTTCACACGCTTTTCCCGGTTAAATCCGGCTAAAATACCCACATTATGATTTCCAAAAGTCTTGCTATAATTTCCATACAGGTTTAAAGCATTGTATACATACTCACTATTCGATCGGGTAACACTTGTGTTTTCAGGATTAGAGCTGTTTTCAGTAAACTTAAATGCACTGATAAAACGTGCCTGGTTATTAACTGAGCGACTGACAGTATTGCCCTTTTGGTAGGTTATTTCACCTGTAAAAACCAAATCTTTGATAGGGTTAAACTCTAACTTTTCAAACAAACGAAGGTTATCTGTTTTTGTCAATCCGGGAACACGGTAACGCTCCATATTACCAGGTGTATCAAATGGCAAAATATCACCTGCATTCTCACCTGCTATCAACTCATAGTGACCCGTTGGATCATACATACGCATCTGAATAGCCGAAGCATAACTTCCAATTGGATTGGATCGTTCACTCACTTTATAGTAAATGGTAGTTGATGACTTTAATGACTTTGTTAACTGGGCATCAACGAATGAGTTTAGATTAAACTGCTCATACGAATCATTATCAGTCACCATGATACCATCTTCAGAACTATACCCGGCATTCATCCTGTAAGAGATATTCTCACTTCCACCGCTCATTGAAAAATTATGAATAGTAGAAAAGCCTGTGTCATCCAAAAAGTCACCAATAACATCGGTATCTGCCAAAGGATAGTAAGTACCTGTATTCTCATCGATAATTAATGCGTAGTTACTACCGCTTACAGGATCTTTAATAAGGTTCAACTGACCTGGATCAGTCTCATACTGATCAATATAATCAAGCCACAGGTCTGTTTCCTGACCTGCAAAATAGGAATTAACACCCCAATCATTCAAGGCTTCAACAAATTGCCTGGTAGTAGCTTTCTCAGGCAACTCTGTTGGTGATGAAAAGGTATTTGTCGTTGAATAATTAAAGCGCATTTTCTCGTTTCTTTGGGCTTTCTTTGTGGTTACTAATATCACACCAAAAGCAGCCCTGGCTCCATAAATAGAAGCAGCTGCAGCATCTTTTAAGACAGAGACGGACTCAATATCTCTAGGGTTAACATCATTAATTGACATAGGTACGTTATCAACCAATACTAACGGTCCACCACCTGTTATTGATGTAAAACCCCGAATATTAAAATTTGTAGAAGGAGCACCCGGACGCCCTGATGTCGATACCACCTGCAGACCGGCTGCGACTCCCTGGAGAGCTTGTGCGGACGAAGTGATTGGTCGATCAGCAATGATATCACCCATTTTTACATAACTATTGGCTCCGGTTACATTTTCCTTCTTTTGTGTACCAAAACCAACCACAACGACTTCATCAAGTCCTGTTACATCTTCAACTAAAATTATATCAATCGCACTTCTTCCGGCTACCTGGATAACCTGAGTTTCAAAGCCAATAAAGGAGAATGAGAGCTCAGCCTCGGCAGAGCTTAATTCCAATGAGTAAGTACCATCAATACCTGTAATGGTTCCTGTTGTAGTACCCTTTTCTACTACAGAAACACCAGGCATTGGCTCGCCTGAAGAATCGGTCACAGATCCTCTAACAGTCACTGATTGTTGTTGATCGTTTTGATTAGCCTTTTGAGTTGCAGCAAAAATTACCACCTGGTTATTTACGATGCGATAACTTAAGTTAGAACCTTCCAATACCACATCTAATAATTCATTTAAATTTTTACTCGCAGCTTCAACAGTGACTTTCTTATCTAAATCAACATTAGCATCGTTATACAAAAAAGTAAAATTGCTTTTTTGCTCTATTTGTTTAAAAACTTCTTTTAAAGTTTTGCTTGTTGATTTAATACTAATTTCATTGCCTTGAGAATAAGCTGCTGCGCTTACATGCAACAGACCTATAAAAAGCATTCCCACTATCAACTTCATAGTTCGAAACCATTTTAGCAAAGAGGTTTGCCCCCTATTGCTGTTAAACACTAGCTTTTTTTTCATAAATTTGAATACTATTTGTTATAAATACATCGTGTTACAGCACGATGGTTAATTTAAGGAAAGTGTTACAGCACTTTCCTTTTTACCTTTCTTGCATTATCATTATTTGATCATCCATTATTTCATAACGTATTGGAGTTGTTATTTGTATTAATTCCAACACCTCATTAATGGTCTCATTTTTTATAGTCATTGTATAACGTCCCTTATATTCCAGTGATTTATCAAGCTTAATAGTAACTCCATACCATTGCTCCAATTTTTTCACTACTTCGTAAAATGTATCATCTTCAAATTGTAATACATTATGCTTCCATGGAGCAATTAGATCGACATTAACCTCCCCGATAATCATTGCTCTTGTCTTCTTTCTATAAGTAATCTGCTGTCCGGGAATAATCCTCTTTTCTTCCCCGGTCGCTATAATCTGCATACCTACACTTCCTTCTTCAAGGGATGTTTGTATAGTGCCTGCATTGTCATATGCTCGCACATTGAACCTGGTACCATAAACTTTCATAATAACCTCTGAAGTATTCACAATAAATGGTCTCATGCTATCACTCGACACTTCAAAAAAAGCTTCTCCTTTTAGGGTAGCTATTCGTTGTTGCTTATCAGGCTCAAAAGCATAATCGAGTTCACTGCCTGAATTTAACCAAACCTTCGTCCCATCTTGAAGAATTACCTGGCTCTTTTGACCGGGTGGTGTTATCATTTTTACTGACTGATCATGGAATGGAATTTTTGATGAATTATGAATGTTCCAGACAATAGAACTTAATGCAAACAATATGGCAACAACTGCAACAGATCGCCACCATGTCAGCTTATGGGAAGAAGGCAAACTATATACAGGCGGTTGACCACTTTTTTGGATTCGTTGCTTTAAACCATCCCAATTGTCTTCAGGATTGAACAACCATCCTTTTGCCAAAATATCTGCATACTGATAACTTTCATTAAATTCATCAAATACTTTTCTATTATTATCCGATGCATTTATCCACTCTTTAAGTTTATCAGTTTCAGCATCACTAATTCGTTTCTCAAAAAAACGAACTAACAACGTTCTATAATCATTTTCATCTTTCATCTTGTGACCTTTCTAATAAGTTATACAGAAAGGTCGGGGTTTACCCTGACAAGAAATATAAAAAATGTAAAAAAAAATCAGATAATGGCAACCAGCAGGCTTGGAAGATACTCCTTCAGCTCTTTTCTAAAGACTTTCAATGCTCTCCCCATTTGTGTTTCAACGGTCTTAATGGAAATATCCAATTCATCAGCTATCTCACGATACTTTTTACCTTCCTGCCGACTCATAAGATATATCTTACGACATTGTTCGGGTAACGAATCTATTATTTCTTGCGATTTAATGTTAATTTCTCTAACGAGTAAAGAATCAGTAGTGTCCAGTGAATTCTCGTTAGTATAAACCTCTTTTAAAAACGACTTGTATTTATCCTCTACTTCCTGATGCTGAATGATATTCAAACTCTTGTTACGGGCAATCTTAAACAGGAAGGAAGAAAAAGACTTTTTAGTATCCAATTGGTTTCGATTCATCCAAACTGTATAAAATACTTCCTGCACTACCTCTTGTGTTTCCTCATAATCATTGAGATACTTATTCACAAATGCACATAGTCGTCTGAAATACTTATAATACAATAACTCAAAAGCCTGATCATCACCTGCTTTCAACTTTTTTATTGTTTGTTCTTCACGCATAAATCGTCACCGTATGATAACTAAAAAAACGAAAACCAATTCTCAAAGCTAATAATATTCTGAATACTTAAGCATCATTCACCCTGTATAAAGGTATGAACGAATCCTTCGTCAGCTATTAGTATTCAAGTAACAATACGACCATTCAAATCCCTGAATATAAGTATGCTTCATTAAATACCTGGATGCTTTTGTACTCGTTTGGTTTTGTTAAAATCATCTGGGTAGGTTTAATTCAAGTATACTATTAAAATCTGACACTCTCAACAACAAATAATACCCTATCATAAAACGCCTTTAGCCCCTTCATGGTTTATAATCTTACGCAATGCTGTGGCTTGGTGTTACAAGGGTTATATGCTCAAACAAGCTCTTCTGAGGTCTTAAAAAGATAGAATTCAACTTTCCTTTAACTCTCCCTGCTGTGCAATACTTGTATAAAATCAAAAAGCCTGATACATGATATATCAGGCTCTTTTGATTTTTTGTGTATTTGAATGGAATTCACTTACAAATTGATAAGCAATTTCAACTTTATACCGGTCAAAAACTATTAATAGTATTAGTTTTTATCCGCTGGAGGTGTTCCTGCTCCAACACTTGCTTCTTTAAACCATACCTCTGCATAACAGCCATTGGCATATTGCCTTTCAATATCATCAGCAACACTTTCAGTCTTACTGTTCATCCCTAAACTATCCTCAGAGCATTTGCTTCTGGTTTGATTATAAGCCCCTTGCTTAAAAAACTGCAACTCGCCGGCATAAGCATTCTCACGTTCTATTCCATCACTTCGGCTGGCAGGATAGCGCTTCTTTATTTGCTCTGGAATAGCAATTTTTGTGGCAAAATCAGACTTCACTAAGTTTTTGGTAAAAGTGACAGTTTCATGTCCTTCGCTGGCAAATGTCAGATACATTACTCCCTTATAAACATTAACCTCATAACTGAATTCTTCGCCTAATGCGATACCATCTACAGGTTCGTCCGGATATTCATCGGCACTGTATCCCACCACGGTATTGTCGTAACCCCATGCTGGAGTTGAGTAATCCCATCGTTTGGCATTATCGCCAGCAGTATTTATTTCATAATTCCAAAAGACAGAACCTTTGCTGTGTCCGGGAAACTTCTTATAAAAGATTTTCAGAGGTTCATTCTCATGTCCTTCGTCACTGTGTATCTGCCCCACAACAACCGAATATGAAGATGCCACCCGCGCATCACCTGAGCTTGATACGTGCATAACTTTTAAAGTGCCGGTCAATTTACCGCCTTCCAGGGGCTTCCATCGTTTAATTTGTCCCAATTCCGTCCTTGTATTTTTGGAGGTTCTTGATGTAACACCAAGGTTGGGTGTTTTATACACCACCCAATTGGTTTCACCTTCATTTTGAACAAAAAAGAAACCATCTTTCTGATAGTTGACTAATTTGTTGTTATAAGTACCATCACCCAAAAGAATTTTCCATTCGTCCATAAAAGGAATCACATCGCTTGGATAAACAGCATTGTCAACTTCGTTATTTGTTGACTTTTTCGAAGAATTAAAACAGCTGCTAAATAACACAGTTAAACTAAGCAGCAAAAGTACTTGAGTGAAATTCATTTTATTTATCGTTTTTATTCATTTTTAATGTTCAAGCTAAGGTCCCATCCTGCCTCCATCAACCAATAAAGTACTCCCATTCACATAGGCAGAAGCCTTTTAACAAAGGAATACAATGGGGCTTGCAAAATCATCGGGCCTCCCCCAACGACCGGCTGGTAATCTGGTTAATATGGTTTCTGAGCGTTCAGCATCTTTTCTTAAAGCTTTAGTATTATCGGTATTGATATATCCAGGTGCAATGGCATCAACATTCACTCCGTGAGAAGCCCATTCATTGGCGAAAGCCATGGTCATCTGAGCGATGGCATCTTTTGAAGTCCTGCCAGATTTTCCTCAAGAATAGTTCTTACATCTGCACCTTCCACATGTCCTAGAATCCCAAAGGGACTTGTATATCCCGCATCTAGTAATGTTTGCAGCATTTGCTTTTCATATTCTCCCTTCCCTATTGTAAGAACCTTATGCCCATCGCGCATACCATTTAAATTGACGGCTGACAGATATGGCAACATGTCTTCCACCAAAGCAGGAAAGCGTTCTACATCCTTGTGTCCATGATGAAAATTATAAACAATACTTAATTCATGTTGAGGCAAGGCATCAATAATCTTTATTTGATTATTCGGATTAGCAAACCAGCCAGTATGATTGTAAAGCGCGACTTTGCAATTGATCTCTTCAGCTTTTTCAGCAATAAACTGTATAAAAGCAATCGCTTCTTTAAGAGATGTTTCATCTGCTTGCTCCTTAAAGAAATTGGGGCTCATACTGACCCAAAAAGTCGTTTCTAAACGTAAGTCTTCTAGAATGGAGAATAATCGTTCATTGCCCAGACTAATCTTATCAATACTATCTCGTTTGGCATTAAGCCATAGCCATACCGATATAACTTCTATATCCTTTTCAACAGCCAGACTAAGTTCTTCCTTAGTATCATCCAGATGCCTGTCACGCCAATCATAAGCATACTTCTCAAATCCGAGCTCCTGAAGCATGTCTATTCGTTCTGCCGGTGTGCGTTCTAATGAGTCGTAGGCAACAATGCACCAGGGATACAATTCTGCCATCTCAATCAACTTTGGCTTTTGCTCACATGAAGCACCCACAAGCAATACAGATAAGACTAAAAGCAGCTGTTTATTTCTTAGCATGATGGAAGTTTTATAACAAAAAAGGCCACCTGTCGGCAGCCTTCATTGTGAAATAATCACACAATACACAAACACATTACAGGTCAAATATTATAAGTCTAATCGCTTAATATACCAGTTTCAGTTTTAGATTCTCTTCAACAACAATTTTACCGGAATTCATTAGTTCATTATTGCTATGCGTATTATTCTTGGCTCCCCATAGTAATGCAACAAGTTTTACCGGATTATTTTTAAAGCTGTTATCACTGATTTCAACATTAACAATACCACGTGTATTAATTAATATTCCATTCTCTTCCCTGGCACCACAATTGGTAAATGAGCAATGCGTCAATCGCAAGTTACCACCAATTGTAGACTCATCATATCCACCTCTGTAATAATCAATAACATTACTTTGGATGGAATTAAAATAACAATCATCAATAGTCAGAAACTCTACGTTGTAATCGCCTTTATCATTGGTCTCTTGTGAAAGCTCTAAACCATTTGCACAGTCACTGAACTTCGTTCCTTTAATGGTAATGAATTCAGCAAAGCTTTGTTTATAGGCCTTTAGCACATAATCGAAATTTGAAACATCGCAGTTATTAACACTCAAAGTATAATGGCTGGACATGTTTTCTTTTAAACTGGCAAAAGCATACTGAGTATCCTGACCTGTAAGAACAATTCCATCCAATACCAAATGCCCTTTCGGATGCATTTCAAAAGCTGCAGTTCCTTTCTTACCTGCATAAATAAGCTTAGCCCTTTTACTGCTTTTAGCTTTTAGAGTGATATTTTTATTCACTACTAAAGAAGACTTAATGTTATAATTCCCATCATTGAGAACCAACACATCACCCGGTTTAGCTTCTTTGAGATTGGCAATAAAGTTATCAGTGTTCGTTTCGATCTTATTTGCTTCAACAGTCTCTGTTTCTGTCTCAAACCAATCAGGGCCATACTTTGATTTATCTAAAATATCGATACTGCCTTTCAATTGCCCGGCAATGGCACCAATTGCCTCCATAGGATTTCGTTTCTGCCCGCTTATATCTTTGTTTAAGTGTTCAAACTCAAAGCCCATATAGGCTTCCACTTCAGTTGGCTGACTGACAGGTACGAAAATATTTTCTCCCCCTGGCATCATTTCAATCGAACTGGCTACAAGGCCATCCCGTTTTTCAAATTCAACACCTTGATTGTTGATCACATTGCTTTTAAACAATACACCATCAGCCTTGTCATGCTCAATAACAGGAGCTGCATCACCCACCTTATTGTAGATAATGTTATTGGCCACTAATGTACGCAACGGACGTGCTGAACGAATCTCTGACTTGGGCAGCACTTCTCTCTGACTGATGTTGGTACCAACACCAAACTGCCAGGGTGATGCACAATCAACCCAGGTATTGTAAGCAACCACAACATCAGTTACCTGGTTATATCTATTCAGAGGTGATTTTGGAATGCCATTCATTACAGCCAGTGGACTTCTAAAGCTTTTCCCCTTCAAATTGTAGAAATAATTATTGGTTACCTTATGGCCTGTATTAATAATTCTGATGCCTCCGATATTCTCAGATTCATCATCACCAATAAAATAGTTACCATCAATGATACAATAATTACCGTGGCGTGTTACCAGGGAGCCTTCACTCTTATAAAAGACATTGTTTCGAAATTCGTTGTAATTGGTTTTACTGGAAATTATTTCGACCTCGCCATTACAACGGTCAAAAAGGTTATGAGCAACAGTCGTATAACTTGGCGACATCGAACTAAAACTATCACCCAACTGTATGGTTTCAGCCTTTGGACCTCCCTTGCGCGGACGTGGGCCAAAATAGTTATGAATTATCTGATGGTAGTTGTTAATGCTTCTGTTCCCTTTTATATCCACCCGAATGGTAGGGCCCTCATTTGATTTTCCGGATAAGTAACAATGATCGAGCTGATTATGGCGTCCCCAAAACTCAACCCAATGGTCTTTTCTGTCGCGGCTCATCTGGTTGAAGTCCTTAATCACACAGTTAGACACCCGGCAATAGCTGGCCAAATGATCCTGGTTAATTTTAAAATCAATAACCGCATTGGAAGGTGTATACCCATTTCTAAAGAACAAACCTTCAACATGAATATATGAACCGCCCAACTTAATGCAAGAGACGCCTTCAATAAATACTTCTCCAGGTGTTTGTGCCTTTAGCAACACTGGTGCGTCTTTAGTTCCTGCAGTTGATATCTTGATGATAAGGTCTTTCCAAACGCCATTTTTCATTACAATAACATCGCCTGCCCTGGCATTGGCAATGGCTGTATTGAGCTGCTCTTTATCGCTTACCAATATCTCATCATTAGTAAGCTGACAAGCAGATAATGTTATGATGATTGATAAAAGAATCAGTATTCTTTTCATGATTAACTGTTTTTCACTTCTTATTTTAAACAAAATACAACAATACAGACTCAATCGACATTGGCATTACAATAAGCTGCATTGTTGTACTCGTTTCGAACTACTATTTATTTTTATAAATCCAAAGCCCGGTGCATGAAGTCCGAAGCAATTTAATATAAATCATGTTCTTGCAGCTTAACAGGCCTTCAGTTTCTGTACCAGTGTAATGGCTTTTTTTACCATCTCGGTGAGCAACGCATAGTTGCCTGACGCAATAACATCTTTGCTAATCAACTGCGATCCCATGCCAACGCAATGAACTCCGGCTTTGAACCATTTAGATAAATTTTCTTCCGTTGGTTCTACACCTCCAGTAGGCATTATGCTTGACCATGGACAAGGCCCTTTTATGGCTTTTACAAACTCAGGACCTCCTACCTGCTGACCCGGGAAAATCTTTACGACTTCAGCACCCAGCTCCTCAGCTTTTGAAATCTCTGTTAACGAACCACAACCTGGTGACCAGCTAACCTTTCGGCGATTACAAACTTTAGCCATTTCTTCATTCAAAACAGGCGACACAATGAAGTCAGCCCCTAACTGCATGTATAAAGCCGTTGTTGCTGCATCAATAATGGAACCAACGCCCATGGCCAATTCCGGTAGTTCCTGACGCACATATTTGGTTAATTTTCCAAACACCTCGTGAGCAAAATCACCGCGATTGGTAAATTCGAAGACACGAGCACCACCCTCGTAACAGGCTTTTAAAACCTGCTTACAAATCTCCACATCTGCATGATAAAAAACCGGTACAATACCCGTTTCTTTCATCTTGATGGTAACATCTATTCTTGAAAATTTTGACATATCTAAATGTTTGAAGACAGAAGACGGATGACAGACACGTAAAATATTTCACTTCTGACCATTGTCTGCTGCCCATATACTATTTTATCTACTCACCCGACCTGATGCGTCACCACTCATCAGCTTCTCAACTTCAGACACAGTCACACGATTGTAGTCACCATATACGGTGTGTTTCAGACACGAAGCTGCGACTGCAAAGTTCAAGGCCGATTGCAAGTCTTCTTTGTATGTGAGTAAACCATAAATTAATCCACCCATAAACGAATCACCACCACCAACACGGTCAACGATGTGTGTTATCTCGTAACCAGGCGATTTATAAAGTGTTTCACCGTCATACAACACACCGGCCCAGCTGTTGTGGTTGGCACTGTGCGAACCACGAAGGGTCGTAATCACTTTCTTAACACGAGGGAATTTAGCCATTATTTTCTGCGATACAGATAAATACGCTTCAGCATCGACATGACCACCCGTCACATCAACACCCTCAGGATGAATATCCAAAGCCATGGCTGCATCCTCTTCATTACCCAATACGACATCACAACCAGCCACTAAATCAGGCATTACTTCTCCGGCTGTTTTACCATATTTCCACAAGTTTTTACGGTAGTTGATATCGGTCGAAACCGTAATACCACGCTCGTTAGCTGCCTTTATGGCTTCTAAACAAACATCAGCTGCCGATTGTGAAATGGCCGGCGTAATACCCGTCCAGTGAAACCAGGTTGCTCCTTCAAATACTTTATCCCAATCAACCATGCCGCTTTCGATCTCTGATATGGCAGAATGCGCACGGTCATATACCACCTTACTTGCACGGCTAACTGCTCCTGTCTCTAAAAAATAGATCCCCATGCGATCACCACCATAAACAATATCATTGGTATCCACACCTAAACCGCGCAGTTGCTGAACACACGCTTGAGCAATATCATTTTCAGGCAGGCGAGTTACAAAACTCACAGGTACACCATAATTAGCCAAAGACACGGCTACGTTTCCTTCTCCTCCACCAAAAGTGGCTGTAAATTCATCGGTTTGATTAAATCTTTTATATCCCGGTGTTGCCAAACGCAACATGATTTCTCCAAATGTTACAACTTTCATAATACAGTTAATTAGCCCCGATATCAATCGGGATTGTTAGCAGACTGCTATTATTCACAAAAAAACTTAATTAACACCCCATCGCCCAGATCACTTCCCCAAGGAGAAGATTTAGTTAATTCGGCAATAATTCTTGCTCTCCAGGTCAGGCCGAAGGGAAAGGGGCTTTTTAAAACAGCCACAATTTAATGGCCATGGCCACAATAGCCACCAATACAAATCGTTTAATCCACTTGTCACCTTTGCTCACTGAGAAATGGCTTCCTAACCATCCGCCAGTAGCACTTCCTATAGCCAGTATCGAGCCTGCTTTCCAATCAATCATACCTTCGTAGATAAACACTCCCAATGCTGCTACGGTGTAAATTAAGGCAACAGTCACTTTAATACTGTTGGTTTTAACCAGTGAATAGCCATTGATTTTAACCAATGCCAGCATCATTATAAAACCAATACCAGCATGTAAGAAACCACCATATATGCCAATCAGAAAGAAGGCGACGTAAGCCAATAGTTTTCGATTCTTACTTAAATTCTCGCCATGCAAATTGTTGTATGATGGATTAAAAGCCATTAATACAGCGACAACAATCATCACAACAGACAAGATGCGGTTAAATAGTCTGGCGGGTATATCAACCGCAATATTGGCACCAATAACAGCGCCCAATAAGGCTATACACCCCAAATAAATACCAAAGTTTCCGGGCGATACTTTTTTCGCCTTAAAATTGCTGACTGCCACAATATTTTGCGCCAGTAGAGCAATTCGATTGCTCCCATTTGCAATGGCCGGAGGAAGACCTAAAAAGATCATTAAAGGAAGTGTAATTAAGGAACCTCCTCCGGCAACTACATTAATGAATCCGGCACCGACTCCTGCCAGCACCAGAATTGCATAGTTTATTAAATCCAAAATAAAAAAACCCGTTACAGCTCTTTAGCTGCAACTATCATTGTGTAATTAAATTCCTAATGCCTGTCCACCACCAATCTGAATGGTTTCAGCAGTGATAAATGAAGCATCTTTGCTTGCTAAGAAAGCAACAACAGACGCAACTTCTTCAGGCTGACCTAAACGACCTAGCATGATGTTGTTCTTCCATGAAGCAAACACTTCTGGTTTAGTCGACTTAATCTGCGCATGAAACGGTGTATCAATCGTACCTGGTGATACTGCATTTACACGAATCTGGTACTCAGCCAAATCTTTAGCTAACGCACGGGTAATGGCATGCACACCTGCTTTTGATGTGCCATAAATACCTGCTCCCGGACCACCTGCATTCCATCCTGCATTCGATGTATAGTTAATAATTGAAGCGTTATCGCTTTTCTTAAGGAATGGAATAGCTGCACGTGAAGCAAAAAATACGGAGTCCAGGTTTAAAGCCATTACAAAACGGTAGAACTCAGTGGTCATTTCTTCAAAGCGCTGACGACCACCTAAACCACCGGCGTTATTAACCAACACATCGATACGTCCATATTTTTCACCAACAGCTGTTATATTTTTTGTAACAGCTTCCTCATTGGTTACATCAAAACCATAATATTCAGCGGTAATACCTTCAGCAGTCAATTCTTTTACTCTTTCTGCTCCAGCCTCATCTTCAATACCATTTAAAACTACTGTATAGCCGTCTTTACCTAAACGTTTTGCTACCTCAAATCCAATACCACCAGTCGCACCAGTTACAATAGCTACTTTATCATTTGTACTCATTGTTATTCGTTTTTATAGTTTTATCTTTCTTTTTTCAATTTAAAAGATAGTGGGTGCTCAACGGGCCTTCGAGCGCCACTATCATTATCTTAATTCTCTTCTACAGATTTAATTTTTGGAGCAAAGAAATAGATAGCTCCAACGCCAAGCGGCACAAATACCGCGATCATTACAAAAATTGGCGTATATGAAATCTCTGAAATGATTGGAACCAATGTATTCATCACGATTACCGAGAAAACACCAACTGTTCCACCGAATCCTGCTAATGAGCCTACTGATTTACCACTAAATAAATCACTTGGAATCGTTTGAACATTACTAATAGCAAATTGGAAACCAAACAATACCAGGGCAACAATACCTACAAATTTCTCAGGTGTATCGGCAAATAAAATGGTCACCACCAGGCCTAAGAACATTAAGGCTGCTCCAATCACAATCGTGGTTTTGCGCGAACGGTTCACTGAATGTCCTTTCGACATCAGGCGACCGGAATACCATCCTCCGGCGATACTTCCAACTGCTGCACCAACATAAGGTACCCAGGCAAAGAAACCGATTTGCTTTACATCGAATCCATAAACATCGGCCAGGTAAAGCGGCATCCAACCAACAAATAACCACCAGATTGGCTCTAAGAAGAAACGACCGATAAGTACCGACCACGATTCTTTGTGACGCAAAATCTGTCCAATGCTCTTTCCCTTAGTTTCTGTGTCCTGGTCAGCTTTGTGCTGTCCCTCTTTGATATACTGGCGCTCTAAGTCAGTTAGCCAGGGATGTTTATCTACTCCCTGGCGATTAATAATCAACCATGGAATTAACCAGATAAGTCCAAATGAACCTACAAACATAAAGGTTACCTGCCAGCCAAATGCAGCCCACAACAAGGCGATCAGAGGCGGTGCCACAACTGATCCTACAGATGCTCCCGCATTGAAAATGCCCTGGGCAATTGCACGCTCTTTGATTGGAAACCACTCTGCGTTACTTTTCGCTGCTCCAGGCCAGTTACCTGCTTCACCCAAACCGAGTGTTACACGCAAAAAGCTGAATGACAAGATACCACGGGCCATGGAGTGAAAGAATGAAGATAAGCCCCAGACAATGATAACCACCACATATCCCATGCGGGTACCAATCTTATCAAATAATTTTCCCGAAACCGACTGTCCGACAGCATAAGCTACCATGAATACATTCAGAATCAAGGCATAATCATTCTTAGTCATCCCTAAGTCCTCAGCGATACTTGGCCACATAATAGCCAGAGCACTTCTGTCAATATAATTAATGATGGTTGCTAATCCGATTAATCCAATAATCCACCATCTTAGTCCTTTTAACTTCATAGTTTTAATTTTAGAAGTGAGATTTAAGAGGTGAGAAATGAGAACACAATCCTCACCTCTCCCTTCTCATCTCTATTTTTTTATTTTTTATCTCCAAAATATGAAACACCGTCACCACTCAGGAAGTCCTCACGTACCGGACTAAATACATCGATAAGAATGCCAGGCTCAAGGCAAAGGGCACCATGGACCAGATTCGGTTCGATGTAAACACCGTCGCCGCCTTCCACAATCTGCTTCTCACCATCGATGGTAAACTCAAACTTCCCTGAAGCCACATAAGTTGCCTGAGTATGGAAGTGGTCGTGAGGCGTGCCTTCTGCTCCTTTTTCAAACTTCACCTGTACCATCATAATCTGATTGTCCCAACCTAAGAATTTACGTGATACTCCACCACCTAAATCTTCCCATTCCATCTTTTGTGTTAGGATAAACTTTTCGCTAAATCGTTTCATAATCCGTTGTTTTAATATTTTACTCTTCTTTTATTTGAATAATTGATAAGCACCAGTCCATCTGTATTCCTGCCCATTAGCAGTCAAGTGGTGCGTTATTGATTGGTCGTTATTCGTATTGCAAATGGCAAAAGTCACCTGCTTTTTATTTGCTAAAAACAATTGAACAAGGGTGTATTCACTGTTATTGATTAAGGTTTTTATATCAGTCACATTGCCTTTTAAGCCATTGACCAACTCGGTAACCGGATGCTTATTTCCATGCGCTTCAATGGTGGAAGCAAATAAGGTATTGGCTGTGTTACCTCTTTCAATAATGACAGACGGCTCATTGCGCAGGTTAAATTCCGGGTCACCGGCACCAATGCGCGCAAATACCAATTTGTCATTGAGCTGTGCTTCGGTAGTTAATGTATAAAAGCGGTCATCATTTAACCACACAAAGCGATTGGCTCCGGCTTTCATAATACCATTGCCGGTATTCCAGAGGTGCTGGTATCCATCATTCTTACCCAATGCTTTTAACTGGGTCGTTTCCGGCTTGTATTCTACATTGGTATGCATCATCTGCCCCATATAATAATAAGGCAAGTGATACTTGTGTTGACGTTTTGATTCAACACGGTATAAATCCAGTATAATTGCATCATTCGATAACTCAGGAATATTCAATAAGGCAATGGTACGATGCATATTTACCCCTTCGTAGGCCTTATTCTCTTTAGCGCTCATTACTTTTACTTCCGCTTTCGAAGCATCAAATACCCAGGGCTCAGAATGGTGCGATGAAGCCACTTTTACCTTCCCTTCTGATTGTGAGTCTTTATCAACAACCAGCGTGTTATGTGCAATGGTTTGACGCGCCCAGGTTTTATTCTCCGGCAGATAGCGACCACCATGCTTGTACTCCACATTGACATAGCGGGCTGCTCCATAATCTTGTAATATTTCCTTTCCCTGGTCGTAAAACGAGATGGTTAGGCGATCGAAGTGACCGTGTCCCATGCCTTGCGAGGCATATTTCATGGTTACGGTCTGGCTGTTTTTACCAGTATTGGACCGCAATACACCAAAAGCTCCCTGTTTTCCTTCCGGGCCATCTCTATACTCATTTGATTCCCACTTAAAGGGTTGACTTTCTCCATTAGCTATTGCGCGTGCTACTTTTAAACCTGCTTCGCAGATAATCACTTCACCTTGTTCCCGGGCAATGCTCAATAGTTCCTTCTGAGATTCATCTAAACCATAAACAAAATCTACAGCATGAACCAATGATGTTGACATATATGACATGCTTTTCAGTGCGTCATTGATTGGAAAGAATTGCCCATTGGTATTGGTTAACTGCAATGTGGTTAAAGCTGCTTTTTGTAATACGCCATCATGGTATTCAAAAATTCTCATCTCCGGGCGGTTGTTATCAATGGCTTGCGCGAACAACAGATAAGGCAACATGGCATAACGCTGGTAATACGGCCCTTCGGTATAATACCCATCAGGGGAGAATAGTTGTGTCAACTGCACCAGGAAACCAGCTCCAAGTTCTCCTTTTGGACCTGTCTCCACACCATTGAATGCACGATTGACCAACTCGTCATTATCCATGGCAAAACCCGCCATACCAACAGCAGCTGCTGCCCACACACCATGATTGTGCACACGATTAAAAACCCTTGGATTCTCCACCGATAAAAAATCGGCATATGGCAGTAACAATTGCTTTTCAATCGTATCCTTCTGTTCTGTTGTTAAAACTCCCGCAATACAATCGAAAGCCTGACTTACGTATACTAACCACACAGCCTCATTCAACTGCTGCCAGAATAAACGACCTGGCGCGTACGAAGCTTTTACGGGATGCTCCTTCAACGTAGGATACATCTCTGCATACTCCAACAACATGTCGCGCACATAATTGGCAAAATGAGCTTCGCCGGTAACCTGCCACAAAACACCTGCTCCATACATGTTAATGTAATTCTGCTTGTGCTGCTCATGTGTGTAACCTCCTGCCGGATCCTTAGGTGTCGGAACATCAATACCTTTCAACATTTCCTTTTCCACCTTCTTCTGCAGGTTTTCAATCGAATGTTTCAGCAAAGGTAAATTTGCCTGCTCCGCACGAATCGCCTTTACCGCCGCTTCTGTTAAAATAACTTTGGGATAATGGGTGTTATCAGACTCATGACTACACGCTATGAGTCCAATAACAACCGTTATAATCCAGATATATTTATTTAAACTTTTCATTTACAATTTCTTTAAGCTCCTTTACAACTAATCAACGCACACAATTTTCATTGCCTTTTGGTAAGCTTTTGGTTTGGAATTGATGTTTGTGGTCTCACCCGTATTTTATTATCCTTTGCCCAGGTTTTATTACCCACAAGGCCACGTTAAGTCTTAAAAATGAACAGAGTTCTTAGCGCTTAACTCACTCATTCAAAATGTGTATTTCATTTCCTATTCCAACAAAAACTTCTAAAATCATATACATTATTGAAACGCTCTTAGAAAAGAGGCCTGCAATAAATTTGCAACTAAACCTTAATGAATGCAGGCCTCTTACTCCTCCAAGAAAATCTAAAAAGCAATAATATTGACAGCCAGAACATCTATTTTAACCTGGCCGCCAACCAGTCAATTTTTTATAATTAGTATGATGCCTAAAATTATTATTAAAGCACCTGGCTCAACATGTTACTGAAGAAATACAGTAATCACTCATGCTCCACTTCTAATTCATAGTAGTTAACTTTTGAAAAAGCATCCTGATCATGTGATATTAAATAATTACCAGCTTTAAAGTAATTATCAAACACACCCCATTTTTGAATGTGGATATCATCATAAACTACAGATTCTTTACCGTTCAAAACAACTTCCATTCTACCCTCAGAAACTTTCACTTCCAGCGTGAACTTACCAAAGCCTACCAGTTCTGAGAAGGTAAACCCATCATCATCACCCCAGGCATCCGTATGAAGCAATTCTTCGTATGAATCATCAAGATCTTTTAGTACTTTGGTTTTTACTCTAACCGCTCCATTCGTCCAATATATTTTAAGTATTGGAGGCGCGTTGTTATCCTTTGCTCCTATTAAATCTCTCTGTTCATCTGTTAACCTGCCATGAATTTGCATGATGATAGCCCTGTGATAATCCCCTTCATCATCTTTCGAGATATCTGACATTGCCAGAGTCCCTTTCATGTATGCGCCATCAGTGAAAGTCCAATTTGTTTTCCCCTTATCCTCCGGGTTCATCAATTCCCTTAATTCTGTTCTTGAGTAAGTAGAATTAGCTGTTGATGCTGCCGGATAGGTATAAAACACGATGGCTCCCTCAATGGAATCGTTATACATAAAAGGCCTTAGCGTTTTATTAGTAGCATAATCCAATATCTCAGGGGGTAACACTTCCGTAGGGTTTCCTATCGGAAGTGTTACTTTCCAGTTGCTTAAATCAATTTTGGGTAACTTGTAATTTACTTCTTCAACAGGCTCAGTAAATTCGATAGTATCTTCAACTGAATCCTGACAACTAACAAGTGTAACTGTTAGCAGCAAACTCCATAAGATGATATATATACCTGTTTTAAGCATTATTAGTTTTACTGAGCTACCTCAATTTCAAATAGATCGGCACGGCATTCAACTCCTTCGTTGGTGATAAGTATTGAAACAGTTCCGTTAGTACCTGTATTAAAAGGAATTGAGACTTTTACGTAGGTATTTGAATCCGTCATATCAGTTCCAATATGCTCACCTAATGAAGCTGTAGCAACCTCAGACAAGTCAGTAATTGTGCCGCCTAGTACGTTAACAGTTAAATTACCTGTTCCACTTTTCATGGTGTAGTAATAGGTAAGAACGTAATCAGTATTTGGTGAAACAGCAATCCCATCCTGATAAGCGATACGATCACCTGCTGAAGGAAACTTAGCTGCTTGTGAGCCATCTTGTACAGGGCTGCTCGTAATTTGAATAACGCCTCCAAAATCATTTCTCCATGAATCCCTACCATCACCAGTACCATCGGGCAAGCTAAGGTCTTCGAAACTATTCTCCAGGATAACAGGAACTATAGCTGATGGAGCTTCTGGCTCAATAACCTCAATAGTTTCTGTATGAGTACTGATCACACCTAATTTATCTGATGCAGTTAAGGTAACCGTAAAGGTTCCTTCTCCCGGATAGGTATTTTTACCATCTTTCTCAGTGGATGTATTTCCATCGCCGAAATCCCAACTATAATCGGTCGCACTATTCGATAAATTTGAAAACGTATAATCTTTCCATTCTTCAGCAGTGCCTTGTCCTTGCGCATAAGTAAAGTATGCAGAAGGAGGCGTCTCATCCGGCTTTGAATTGGCTTCAGGTAATTCGTAGGCCATATCACAAGCTGTAAAAGAAATTGCTAAGACCATGATCATCAATTTCCAAACAGAGCTTTGATTTACCTTTATATTTAATCTGGTATTTTTCATCTTAAATCAAATTAATTGTTAAACAATGCTTAGTAACCAGGGTTTTGAGTCAGCAACCCCTTACTTAAGTTAATTTCTCTCTGAGGTATTGGTAACAATAAATCAGTTGCAGAGAAACTTCCTCCTGTTTCGTCTGAGAAAGCAGATAATACTTCTTCTGCCATTCCAAAACGCACTAGGTCGAAAAATCTGTGGTTTTCAAAAGCCAACTCTACTCTGCGCTCGTTTAATAAATCCTCCTTGGTAATTGTTGAAACCATATCGGTGATTCCAGCTCTGTTTCTCACATCCATAAAAGAACTAATTGCAGTGGAGCTTGAAGTTTCGTTAGCTCCTGCCATAATCGCTTCAACATGCATTAACAAAACATCGGCGTAACGCAATACAATCCAGTCGTTACCAGCCTTTTGCGGGTCAGTCGAAGTAGGTTCTATTCCTAAGTTACTATCACCATTCGGAAGATACTTAACAACCTGGTATTTTTGAGGCTGCAAAGCATCCTGGCGATATGAATACATTGTTCTGTCACCTCCCATAGCATCTAAAGCCTCACGAACATTAGCTGTCACATAGTTAACCCCACTGGTTCTACCAACAGCATTTAACCATTCAGCTGAAAAATTCTGACTAACATCTGTCAGGTCTCCTATGTATTCAATTGCAAAAATGACTTCATCGTTTAATTCATTGTAGAATATATCTTTGAAATTAGATTCTAAAGAAAATCCACTGCCCATCACAGCCTCACACAAGCCTTGTGCCAGATCATAGTTCTCACCCTGAGTCAGATATACCTTTGCCAGCAAGGCCTGTGCTGCAGCTTTTGAAGCTCTTCCACGGTAGGTATTGTCAAGGTTATCAACTGCGGTTTGTAAGTCTGATTCGATTAAGTCATAAATAACCGAACTAGCAACCCTGGTATAAGCCGTTTCAGTATCAACCGGACTAATAACCTTATCAATTAAAGGGATATCGCCAAATAATCGTACCAAATTAAAATACGCATATGCTCTTACAAATTTTGCTTCACCTTCAAAAGCGCCTTTAGCTTCTTCGGAAGCAGCATTAAGATTTTCTAAAACCAGGTTTGCTCTGTAAATGATGTTGTAATAGCTTTGATAATAATCAGCTACCCTGCCATTTGTTGCTTCAACCGTAAAGCTTTCGAATTGAGCATCTTCACCCTCACTACTTTTAGTTTCAGTATTATCACTTCTCATCTCAGTAAGAAAGAATTCATACATAACACCATGATTGTCTGATGTGCTTGTAGAATTAACTCCCTGAATACCATCATACATATTTATTAACGCTGCTTCTAATTCAGTATCAGTTGAAAAGAAGTTAGAAGAAGTTATTACACCTGTCGGTTCCGGGCTCAAAAATGTGTCCTCACAAGCAGTGAATACTACAATTAGTAGAAGCACCGCTACTTTGCTTATATATTTTATCATGTCTATCATTTTTATTTAGATTAAAAATCCAGGTTAACGCCTATACTAACTGTTTTAGCAATTGGAGATCCCGCTCTCTGGTAACCATAGGTGGTTGGAGAGGTATTATAAATAGACTCAGGGTTGAAACCTGTGTAATCATCGGCTGTAAAATAGAGTAAGTTTTGTGCAGATACATATACTCTGGCTTTTTGAATAAATGTTCTGTCTAAGGCTCCTTTTCCAAATGTATAACCAATATTAACACTTCTTAAAGCCACATAGGAAGCATCCTGGATAATATCATCTGTAAAAATCTTCTGCTTAATAAACTGCTGATCGGGTGTTATTGCCGGATCAAAATCCTGGGCACTATTAAAGTGGTTAAAGATATATTGGTCACCCATATTTCTTACTTCAGCACCATGTGATCCCTGGAACATAAAGCTAAAATCGAAGTTTTTAAATTTGAAATCATTTGCAAAACTCCAAATCAATTCAGGATAAGGGTTACCCAGAACCGCTTTATCTTCATCATCGATAATACCGTCACCATTCAAATCTTTCACATAAACATCCTGAGCTTCAGCTCCGATCGGATGGTAAGGATTTTTAATATACTCTAAAGGAATATCCCTATCGACAACCCAGCCGTAGAATGATGAGATCGGAAGACCTTCCAGGTTAATCCATTCTGCTGCTCTTTTAGAATCAACACTTTGAATCTGACCATTTGATTCAGCAAAATCTTTTAATACATTTTCATTTTTTGATCCTAATAGAGTACCTGTCCAGGTAAGATTATTGGTGATTTTAATTCTTGATCTTAATTCCAGTTCTATACCACTGTTCTCTACTTCACCTCTGTTAATCAGAGCTTCTGCAAATCCGGTAGTTGTTGAAACAGGATTGGCTAAAATAAGGTTATCACTTGTTCTGTTATAATACTCTAACGAACCTGAAAGCAAGCCACCCATTAAGCTAAAGTCAACACCAGGGTTATATTCTACTGATTTTTCCCATCCTAAGTTTGGATTGGCAATGTTTATCGCATTGAATCCGGTAACTGCTGAACCATTAACAACTGCGGTAGACGATTCTAACAATGCTAAATAAGGATAATGCTCTTCATAAACAGACCCTGCGTCAATGGCATTGTTACCAGTAACACCATAACTAAATCTGATTTTTAAGTTATCTAAAAACTCACTACCCTTTAAGAAATCTTCTTCAGTTAATCTCCAACCAACTGAGAAAGCACTAAAATTACCATACTTGGTATCTGATCCAAAACGCGAACTACCATCGCGTCTGAAACTGGCTGATGCCAGATATTTACCTTTGTAAGCATAATTTGCCCTACTGGTGAATGATAATAAACGCTCTTCGTATTTCCCTGACTCTGCTCCGCTAATAGTACCGGCAGCGCTAATGTTTTTAATGTAATCAAAAGTGTAATCAGTTGCTGACACTTCATTAAATTCAGTCTCCCAGGTTTCAACCGACACACCTAAAATGGCCGTAATCTCGTGATTGCCAAAACTTTTATTGTAGTCAAAGAAATTGTCATTCACCAAGTGTATTCTATTGATATTCTGCTCATTTAGCTGCGTATTGTCGGCACCATTTCTATGAGCTAAAGGACCTTGCCATCTTCTAATGTCTGTGTTTTGGAAGTCTCCACCAATTGTGGTCTTAAAATTCAAGCCTTTAGTAATTTTATACTTAAAGTAAGCATTACCATACATTTTGAATTTTTTGTAAGTATAATCTCTCTCTAAAACTTTAGCAGCAGGGTTCACATTAGAGGTATTACTAATATCAACCTCATTGCCATCCAGTATGTAGTTATCAAAATGACGTTGATTCGCATAGTCACCCACCTGAACATCCGGATATTTGGCTCTATCAACAAACTGAATAGTATGCTCGTCGTGATAGGTTGGCAACCATGGTGGCTGACGTAAAATATCATGTGTGGAACCGTCGAATCGTCTTCTGTCGGAATACGATGGATTTAAATTGACTCCCATCGAAAACTTATCGGTCACTTTTGTATCTAATTTTACCTTGAAGTTATATCTTTTATAATCGTCGGTTAACAGTACCCCTTCATCATGCAGGTAGTTGAATGCAGTACTAAATTTAGTTTTATCATTACCACCTCTTGCACTTACAGAGTGACTTTGAATTGTACCACCGTCAAATATGACGTCTTGCCAATCTCTGTCAACACCGATTAATTGTTTGTAGCGTGTCTTGTCCGAAATTGTACCTGTAGCAGCTTCTTCGGCGGCTGCGGTTTCGGCTACCGAAAAGTAATAAGCATCACTTTGGTGCGCTTCTTTAACGCCATAAAAACCACTGTAGTTAAATTTCGTTTTACCTTCTTTACCTTGTTTTGATGTAATCATAATTACACCATTTGCCCCACGCGAACCATAAATAGCAGCCGAAGCAGCATCTTTTAAGACTTCAAAAGAAGCGATATCATTCATATCCAGGTTACCCAGATAGTCTGAGTCAACAACCATACCATCGACTACAATTAAAGGATCAGAACTACCACTTATTGAACCTGTTCCTCGAATCCGGATAGTTGGTGCAGTTCCTGCTTCAGCACTTGTTGCCTGAATATTAACACCTGATATTTGACCAACCAGTGCTTCATCGACACGTGCTGTTGCGATCTCCTCCAGGTCTTCATTCACAACCTTTGATATTGCTCCTGTCAAATGTGACTTTTTCATTGAGCCATAACCAACCACAACAACTTCATCAAGGTCGGTTACATCAGTTTCAAGCTGCACATCAATAGTAGTTTGAGAACCAATATTTATTTCTTTGGTCGAGTATCCTATAAAAGAAAACACAAGAATACTTGACTCGTCTTTAACTGTTAAGTTATATTCACCTTCTACGTTTGTAATTGTTCCGTTTGTTGTTCCTTTTTCAGAAACAGTCACCCCAATAACAGGTGATCCATCAGTAGCATCTGTTACTTTCCCTTTAATACTCACCTGAGCTAATAAGGATGTACAAATACACACCATCATAAAAGTTGATAATAGGATTTTCATTGTAATTTTTTTTCATCCGCAAGCGTTTAGTTCTATATTTTAACATAGACTAACACTTACATGACAATTAGAAAAAATAGATTTATTAGCTTTGCATAGACACAATACCTGCTTTTTACAACTAATAATTACCACGTTACCAAGTTGTATTTAAGCCAGAAATAACAATTGTATTGCGTTAATAGTGCGTGCAAGCGCACTATTTTTTTACCCTGAATTATTTCTCATATCACATAGTTTATAGTTTTAATTTACTGAATTCAAGAACATCCTTTAAGTGTGCTGACATATGAAGATCGGCTGCTGCAGAGTCCTGATTTTTAATCGCTTCCAATATCAAGTGATGCTCATTCATCGTTTTTTCAAACTTCGAATCATCACAAACATTGTCACGACGATAAATACTCAGGATATCTGGCAGAATAATTAACATCATTGTTTTAATCACCGAATTATGGCCCGCTTCGGCAATTTTTAAATGGAATGTAAAATCTTCATTTTCAGCAGGAACCCCTGTCTTTATTTTCTTTTCGTATGCTTCCAGTGCATACTGCAGTTTTTCAAGGTCTTCATTGGTACGACGCATGGCTGCCTGTTGTACCGAATATTTCTCCATCATTACCCGTGTTTCTACCAATGAAAAGAAATCCGGTTTCTCAATTTTCATAACGTTTGAGAGCAAACCTTCCATGGCAGAAATATCAACACCATTGATCACCACCCCACTTTGAGGCAGGGTATTTAAGATTCCTAAGAACTCCAGTTTCTTAATCGCATCACGTATATATGTCCGCCCTACACCAAGTTTTTCAGATAACTTGCGTTCTGATGGTAATTTGTCACCAGGCTTTAGATAACCACCAATTATTAATCCTCTTATCTGACGAATAATCTTATCAACTGGTGTTTCTACTTCAATCGTTTTGAAATTTTCTAATAATTCCATACTCAATATTTATAATTACCACACTTTTTTAGTTAATGTTCTTTCAGTAGTCAATAGTTTATGCAACTGAACAAACCTATTACCTGAACTGAAATAAGCCAAATATACACCACTCCCGTTATTTTTAAAAGTGACTTCATTTTGTAATATGCCTTTCTGTAAAAGTTTGCCATTTATATCAACTATCTGATATGAAATTGGCAAGTATTCCATGTTATTGACCTGAAAGAAATAGTGACCATTCTGTTGGTATACTTTCACCATATCTTTAACTTGTTGAGCCCGGACAATACCTGTTTCCTCATTCTGTCCTGAGTATGGTCCCACATCTTCTTTACTTAATGGATACCATTCGGCATTCACTTCACCGTTATCGCAGCCAATCGTTTTAGTAGCTGAACGCTGATTTTGTTCCAAATCCAACTCCACAAAACTATAACTTCCAACCGCATTGTTTAGTAAAATGCTGCCAGGTGAAGGACGCCACATATAGCTCAATTGCTCTAAGGATGGATCCTGATAAGTAACACCTGTACTTATTGGTTCATCATTTGCATCAGCATTAACCACATTGCCTTCCCAAAGCATATTGGCCGGTTCGTCTTCAATAATAATATTTTTGCTTCCCGATGTTTTATCTATCGCATTATTCGCGATTATACAATCCGTTGGTGCCAATGTCTTTTCACTATCTTTTCCAGCTCCAATAATCAATGGCATTTTACAATTAACAATTGTATTAAAAGCCACAACAGCATCTTTCACCTGGAAATAGCGATTCAACGGTGAATCAGGCACGCCATTCATCAAACAAAGAGCCGAACGGTAGTCGTCACCTTTTAAGTTTTCGAAATAGTTATTATAAACTTTGTGACGTTCGCCAATAATACGAACACCTCCCGATGCTTTATCCTCACCTATAAAATAGTTTCCATACACGTCGCAGTCATTACCATGGCGCAAGGTCAGGCAGCCGTTATTATTACGAAAAGTATTGTAACGATAGGTATTAAAGCATGATTTATTAGAAATGATTTCAATCTCCCCATCACACTCTTCAAACAAGTTGTACTCAACAAGGGCGCGTGACTCTTTCATGCTATTACTGCTGGTTCCGATACGAATGGTTTCACCACCATTATAGCCCAAATCAGGTCGGGCACCAAAATAGTTATTATCAATTTGTGTATAATTCGGTTCATCAGTGATCCAAACCACCAATGTTGTTCCAGAGTGGTTTTTACCTTCGAAATGACAGTGGTCGATCCGGTTTTTCGTACCATAAACTGACACCCATTTATAATCGGTATTCAAATCTGAAGGATTATAATCGATGATGCTTGTATTCGTTAATCGGCAATTGTGGGATATTTCAGATGAACTATTTCTAAACTCTATCACAGCATTATTATCACGATACCCTTTTTCAAAGCGTAAACCATCAACTGTTAAATATTCACCAAAAATTTTAAGCTGTGATGCTCCGGTTAATACTGTGCCATTTTTCGTTTCAACCGTTAAAACAATATTCTGATTTATGGTTCCGATACCTTTAAATAGTAATTCTTGATTGTTCCAGGTACCCGATGCGAGTTTAATAGTATCACCTGGTAATAAAGCTGAGGTAATTGAGTTTAATTCTGACGAGGAATTAACAAGGTAATTCTTGCCATAAATGCCGGCAGAAAAAGACCATGCAATAAATAACAACACCAGGTGCATAATAGTCGAATTGATAATTCTTCGCATTATTCCACCCTTCTTCTTATTATTTAAAACTCTTTTCATAAAACGTTAGCTCATTTATTCACAATTGGCTGATTCCTCTTTTAATTTGGACATCCAAACAACTGACATACCATCCAACTGGTAGACCAATTTATGGACTATATTTTTACTAAACAAATTTTAACATACTTTTTTCCTCTCACTATTTCTGTATATCATTGATATAATGCTGCCTTAGCCTTATAAAACAAGCGTTACATTACTTATTTAGAAAGATTATTAATATTCTAAATGAAGAACTAAAAGTGGTTGACCAGTTCGAAAGCACAATTGAAAGTAAGCTAAATGGCAATGATTCTTGGTTCAGAATGCGCTATACTCAATAAGTGATAAATGAACTTAAAGAACCCGAACTTTAGCCAGGTAGAGACCAGTTGATGAGACTGTCATTGACAGTGATTGCTGTAGAAGGTATATTTCCGCTATGAATCCATTAGTTTACAAAAACAAAAAAGCCTGACACATAATGTATCAGGCTTTTTGTTGGTTACGATTTCGAATCGTACCCAGAGCCGGGATATTGAATATTTTAGCACAGTTTAGCATGAGTTGATGACTCTAAACAATTATCAATTTAGTTGCGCCCGCTTAGATCAAGCTCGTTATTTGTTCTGTTTTGGTGCATTTACCGGCTTTAGGCATTGTGATGCACACTCTCTATTACCTGAGCATATTCAGAATGAGATAATACACAAAAACAATATTAAAATAAAAAGAGAAGTAAAGATTCCTCCCAATAAACACGCTAAAGCCATACTTAATAAGTATATAGGTGAACCATATACCTTAAAGCAAATCAGTTATCAGAAGGCTAACGATTATATTAAGGATTGCCTTGAAGAAATTGTATCTGACGAGCACTTTAAGGAAGGACAGGTATTTAAACACAAAGTAATCATCCGAAAAGTCAGTAGACAGAAGGTCACAGAAAAAGCTGTCAACTCTATAAAGCAATAACCTTTCATATGGATAGAAAGACGTTTATTACTAATAGCTTAATGTTAGGAGCTAACCTCCAGGTATTGCAGGAAATGGGAGCACCAAAACGGCCAAAACATCTTGCTAAATATTTAAAAATTACTGATGCATTTAAGAATAAAGTAATGGAAGATACTTGGGATAAGGTATAGAATTAAAGGAAGCACAAGAGTGTAAACTGCATTAAAGTGGAGTATAGAAACTCAAACTCCTCTTAACTTATTCTAAAACATTAACAAATGACTCCAAATTGGTATAGCTAATTAAGGCTGAAAAATCCTTTATCTCAATTATATTTTCATTTTCTCCAGCAAGCATACGAATTGTTGAATTATTAGCAACTCCACTTATAAATACACTCTGTTCAGGTGTGACATATGCAAAAATATAATTTATTTCATGTGTTGCGCTAACCCTTGGAAAACTATCTCCATTCAATACAACTATACTTAACGTCTTACCTTTAAATAAATATTTCTTCCTCTTATATCTTTTCTTATCCCTTTGAACCCAATTGAAGCTGCTTAGCCCAATAGTTTTCTCAAATGCATATTCACTAAAAATATCACACCTCAATCTATCATAGTACAATTGCCCTTCCATCCTATCTCTTAGCTTTCCCATATCTGAGAGCTCCAGATGCTTAAGTGCTGATTCCTGTAATCTTGCTTCAATATATTTGGGGATTTTAATTTTTTTAAAAAATGGTAATTGTTTTAAAAAATCTTTATTCATAAGGGCTTCTTTAAATTTCGTACTGCATTAAGGATATAACATTTATTATTTTGACTATCATCAGAAGTAATTTGTTTAAAAGCAAAATTGCTTTATGAGCAATGTATACAACATAAATCTCTACTTTCTATAAGTAGTCCTTAATACCTTACTTATTCGATTAAGGGTGATTCTCTGCATTTTCTTTCTCAGCTGGCATTCCCAAACGATAATTACACTCCAGTTTAACCTATTCAATTCTTCTATGTTCTTCTTATCCCTAGCCTTGTTTTTTGTAATTTTCTCATACCAGAAACTTATGTTGGATTTTGGCATCATATATATTTTACAATTCTCGTGCCCATGCCAAAAGCATCCATTAACAAAAATGATGGTTTTATATTTTCTAAGAACAATATCAGGTTTCCCTGGCAATTCCTTTACATGAAGTCGATATCGAAATCCTTCTTTATAAAGAAATCGCCTAACAATCATCTCTGGCTTTGTATCCTTGAATTTTACTGCCCCCATGATCTCACTTCTTCTTTCTTTACTTACATTATCAACCATCATTTTCAACTCTTTTACTACCAATGATTACTTTTTGTTATTGTAATTAGATGAAGATTTTCAAATTCAAGATTCTAAATTACTAAATCATCTTTTTGAATGAAAATGCTATAGAATTCAATACATTTGCAATTGACAATCAATTTAAAGGCTAACGGTTGAAAAGTAATATATATTTGCATATATGAATATAGAATACGATAATTTAGAAATAGGGGAAGCTAAGCTAAAAGAAGTAAAAGAGCAGTTGTCATTCTATCACAATCTATACATTGACAAAAAGTCAGATAAAAAACAACTAAATGTTTTATCGTTATTCTCGGGATGCGGAGGCATGGATTTAGGCTTTGAAGGTGGTTTTTTAGCAAATAAAAAATCAATCTCAAAAAAGATGTACAAAGAGTTTGTAGATAGTGAATTTGATGATTGTTACGTCAAATTAAAGCCTACAAGATTCAAAACAATTTTCGCAAATGACATTTTTAAGGATGCGAGAAATACTTGGATAGCTAATTTTGCAACTAGAAAATATAAACCTGAAACATTCCACTCTGAAAGCATTGTGAACTTAGTTAAACTTCATGAACTAGGTATTAAAGTATTTCCTGAAAATGTTGACCTTGTTACTGGAGGTTTTCCATGTCAAGATTTTAGTATATCTGGCAAGAGAAATGGGTTTCATTCCCATCGTAAGCATGATGGAAAAGTTATCAATGGAGACTTACCAACAGAAGAAACTAGAGGTAAACTATACTTTTGGATGAAAAAGGTAATTGAAATTACAAAACCAAAAGTTTTCGTTGCTGAAAATGTTAAAGGATTGGTAAACCTTTCTGACGTTAAGGAAATTATACAAAAAGATTTCTCTTCGGCTAATGGTAATGGCTATATAGTATTGGAGCCTCAATTACTACATTCAGCCGACTATGGAGTATCTCAATCTAGAGAAAGGGTTATCTTTATTGGTATAAAAAAGTCAGAATTGAAACCTGAAGCTCTAAAGCAATTAATGAAAAAAAAAGTAAGTGATAGTTACAACCCATATCCAGAACCAACTCATTCAAAGGATAATCGTGTGCCTTTAAGCATAATATTGAAAGACTTGCCAGAACCTGAACTATCAAATGATCTATCCCAAATGTTTTATTCCAAGGCAAAATTTATGGGAAAACACTGCCAAGGACAAACAGAAGTTAACTTAATGGGATTAGCTCCAACCATAAGGGCCGAGCACCATGGCAATATTGAATTCAGGCGACTTTCAATTGCTAATGGAGGTAAATACCGAAATGAAATCGAAAGTGGTAAAATTGAACGGAGATTATCTGTAAGAGAATGCGGTTTAATTCAATCATTTCCTCCTGATTTTGAATTTGTGATAAAATCTAATGAACCCAGAAAAAAATTTTTGGTAAGTCCGTCTCAGGCATACAAAGTTATTGGTAATGCAGTTCCCCCACTTATGGCATATAATTTATCGAGAAGAATTGATAAGTTATGGGATAAATATTTTATATAAATTATGGTTATATCAGTAAATAAAGAAGTAACCAATGCCGACTTTGAATCGCTTTTAAAAACTACCGTAAAAACATTGGCAGATAACTCTCAAAAAGAAACTGAGAGATATATTAAACTTCTAGGGAACAAACTTGAAGGGGAGGTATTTGATGTAATGAACTCAAGTGCGAGTGGAACCCCATTTGAAGGAACAATCGAATTGATATCAGGACAGAAATTTCCTGATATTATAGCAAATAATTTCTTTGGAGTAGAAGTAAAATCTACAAAGCAAAATCACTGGCGAACTACTGGCAATAGTATCCTTGAGAGTACAAGAGTTGAAGATATTCAAAAAATCTACATGCTCTTTGGAAAGATACATGAGCCCATAGAATTTAAGTGTAGACCATATGAAGAATGTCTATATGATGTTATTGTTACACATTCGCCTAGATATGCTGTAGATATGGATCTTGAAAATGGTGGTACAATATTCGATAGAGTTGATGCTTCATATGATACTATTCGAAAAAGCACTAATCCTGTAAAGTATTTTAAGGACTACTATAGAAGTCGACTTACCGACGGTCAAGAACTATGGTGGCTAGATAACGAAGAATACAAACCGGAGTCTCTTGTTTTTAAGTTATGGAAAACTCTATCCAAAGAAGAGCGTCAAAGACTTAAAATTGAAGGGAGAACTTTCTTCCCAGAAACTTTAAGTAACAAACACAAAATAAAATACGATCGCTTTACCATGTGGCTTTCTGTCAAAAAGAGAATAATATGTCCAAACGTTAGAGATGAATTCAGTGCAGGTGGACAAGAGGATAGACAAATTGGTGCTACTAAACTAGAACGCTTACCGAAAGCTATTTCTAATTTAATTGATGATATTAAACTTGTTTCATCCTTATTCAATTCAACAAGCCTTGAACAATTCAATGAAATATGGAAAAGTAATTTTTTAACTCGAGATGAATTAAAAAACGAATGGTTGGATTGCATGCTAAGTAGCGCAACAACAGTTTATGATTTTGGGACTTTCAACTTTAGGAATTGGCTTAAAGATCAATTAGATTCAGCATAGTCTTTTTACATGCGCATAAAACTAATAATTCGAAATCTTTCGTATTTTCATTTATTAGTTTGAAAGCTCTGTCTATTACTGCATTTGTTGACAGAGCTTTTTTTATAATATCATTCATTTATACTTTTTATGGAAATAACGGTCATATTGACCACCCAATGTCTGATGCTGTAGGAGCATCCTGTAAACATACTAGAGGAAATCACCCCCTATTCTTTTCAACTGAGATAGCACGTGCTACGAGTAAGTCAGGTATTCATTATGGATTAATAAATTTACGTAGTAATGGTGAAACATTGGTAATGGCTCAAATGAAAGAACAACATAATAAACCAGATATCTGGGATAGTTATACTGTACCATGGGAAGGGAAATTCCATCATGAAATTGATGAATATAAAGCCCAAAAATAGGCCTATTAATTCTGAAAATAATATCAGAAAAGAAAATCGCTAAATAGGGGAATCCCCATTTCGCTATCAATTCACTAACACCAAAAATCAAAAAAGCCTGACACTTAACGTATCAGGCTTTTTGTTGGTTACGATTTTGAATCGTACCCAGAGCCGGGATATTAATTATTTTAGTGAGATTTAGTCAACTTTAGTATACTTTAGTCTATCAGTACTTTAGTGCTTTTTTTGTTTGTTTGCTTAAGTCATCTTTAGGTAGTTTTGACAACAATCGCTATCAAAAAACTATCAATTTTATGACGTACAATATCTCGTTTTATATTGCAAAAAACAGAACTGATAAAAAAGGGCATGTGCCAATATACGCTCAAATAACAATCAAATCTAAAAACTATCCGTTTCAGATTGAAAAGATCAAAGAAAGATACTGGAATTACTCAAAGCAGAGAGTTAAAAAGAATCGAGAAAATGAACCATACAACAGACACGAAGAAATCAACTCTTTTCTTGACAGACTTTCTAAAGATTGTTCTCGATTTGAACGATTTAGGATATACAAGAATGCTCCTAATCGCATTGAAGTAAAAAATACCCTTTTCAATATTGATCCGGAAAAAAAATCTTTTGACGTTGCTTATGAGGAATTCTTGATATATACAGAGAAGAATAAAGCTTATAATACTTTAAGAGGAAGAAAAACTGCCAGGAACTTTATAAAAAAATATGCCGATCATTTTTCTGTGGAGTTGCAATATTCTGATATTAACCTTCAGTTTTTTGACAACTTATACGATTTTGCATTTGAAGAATTAGACCTAGAAGACAATGCTTTTGCATCCTATGTAGCCAAGTTTAAGTCCTTCATGAAATGGGCCAAGAAACAAAAGTACCATGGCAATGATGCCTACAAAGAGTTCTCGTTCTCTGAAAAAAACAAGAATGTGATTTGTTTGACACCTGATGAGTTTAAGGCACTTTACAACCTAAAAATAGAGGAAGGCAGGCTTGATAAAGCCAGAGATTTGTATTGTTTCAGTTGCTTAACCGGATTGAGGTATTCTGATATGAAAACTCTTAATAGAGCACACATTAAAGGAGATATTATACAAAAAAACATCAAGAAAACAACTGAATACGATTCGATCCCTTTGCTACCGCAGGCTTTAGAAATATTAAATAAATATAATAATGAAAGCTTCCGCCCTTTACCAATAATCTCAAATCAGAAGCTCAATGATTATATAAAAGAGTGTTGTGAATTAGCTGAAATTAATGCACCTACAGTTAAAATTAGCTATCGAAGAAATAAGATTTCTGAAGCAGTATTTCCCAAACATCAATTAATAACTGTTCACACTGCCAGAAAAACATTTATTACAATCGGCTTTATGATGGGATTAGATGTTAAAATCATAAAATCAATAACTGGGCATAAAAAGGATGCCACATTTGATAAATACTTAAAGATTGCAGATGATTTTAAAAAAGAAAAACTCCTCAATGCTTGGAATAACCTTTAGAAGACTAAATAATCAATATTACTTTTTCTTGATAGGCTTCCCGAATAATTCTGCTGGAGTACAATCATTAAATATGCCATAGAAACCTAATTTTTTATATTGGTCTTCTGGTATGATTATGGAAGCCTTTGTTAGGTCAAATCTATTGTTTTCAAACCAATCCTTAAGTTCAGGGAATACATAACCTTCTTCCGAATCCAAAAATTGAGCAAGATCATCTTCGCTAAAAACTCCAGATTTTTTTAGTAAAGTCCATTTAAATTCAATTAAAGCATTTTTGTCATCTTGGTATCCAGTCGATCCAAATAATGAATTAGATGGCAATGGTTTTATTTTAGGATTACTTGCAAAAGCGCCTAGTAATTGAAAAACAGATAGCCTTATGAAATCAAGGTTTTCCATAAAATTATCAAGGAAATACTCTTTTGCCATAATCCTATCTTCCTCTTGAATTCTAACGTAATCTTCAACACCGAAAAAATCCATATAATTCAATTCAAGCTTTTCTGATATCTGTTTAGCTACTTTAAGTGAAATTTTATCAGTTTCTCCACGTTCAATTTTCCCATATCCAACCTGACTTATCCCTATTTCTTTCGCAACTTCCTCTTGAGTTAACCCCTTCCTAATCCTCTCTTTTTTAATCCTTTGACCTATGTTATTTTTTGGCATTATAACTTTTGTTTTATTTAGAACATTCTAAACAACAGATTGATGTTTAGAAACTTAACTAAAGATAACTAAACTATTTATAAAACAATCTATAATTGCATTGCATTCATGAATTACTAAAAATAAAAAATATGGCAGAAATAATCATTTCATCATCATCTAAGGAGATCACCAAAATCATTCGGAAAGAATTACAAATCCTCTTTAGAGAAAACGGTTTTGATTCACGAGTTCTAAATGACAATAAGGAAAATAGGAAAAACTCGCTTCCAAAAGAAAGAGTCAGCCAATTAGAAGCTTGCAAAATCATAGGCATCTCATTACCTACTCTTTACAAGGAAATTAGGCGAGGCAAGTTCAAACAGTACTCCGTTGGTCGGAACAAGTATTTATTAAGAAGTGAAATAATAGAAGCGCTCAAAAAATAATCAGCGCAACACCTTCTATACAAAAAAAAGGTGGGTCCCCACCCACCAAGAATAATTTAATTAATAACGTACGGCAAAGTTAGTTAAATGTTGAAGCAATTCAAGCATAATAGCATTCAACATGCCTAATAATTTGCCATCAACCAGAAGTTACATGATTAACATCTCCAATTTACCTCCGTTAGAGGCAGTCCACCTAAATAAGAAAAATCGAATTATAGAAGAGGCATATTATTCACAACAACCTGGAAATACTTCCATTTTGACCATTAAACTATGGAAGGTTGGATAAAATTACATCGAAATTTTATGGAACACTGGTTATATAATGGCAATGAACCTTTTACGAAGCGTGAAGCATGGATCCACCTTTTGTTATGTGTGAATCACAAAGACAACGAAGTTCCAATTGGAAATAAAGTATATGTCTGCAAAAGGGGCCAATCAATTAGATCATTAAAGACTTATGCTAAAGATTTTAATTGGACAAAATCAAAGGTTAATCGTTTTTTCGAACTATTGAAAAACCAGAACATGATTGAAATAGAAGGACTCCCCAAAACGACACGTTTAACGATCTGTAATTATGACACTTACCAAGGTCAGCGAAACACAGATGAAACATCAATATTTAAGAATCAAAACACCAACACAACGGACGCGACACCAAACAAGAATGTTAAGAATGCTAAAGAAGAGAAAAAGGTTAATGGCGTCAATTCTCAAAAAAATAAAAATGACGATGAATTATACACAGACTTTTAAACCAAAAAATGTTATAGAATTGATCTATAAGTACGGAAATGATATTGTTCCAGGTTTTTATTTAAACGATATAGATGTAAAGGTATACGATCGTGTCTACAGGTATTTTTTCAAGGATCAGTACTTTGAATCCTTACAGCCAAGTTATAGACTTAACAAGGGACTTTTAGTACTCGGAAACGTAGGAGTTGGAAAAAGTGTAATGCTCCAAGTGTTTTACGATGTACTTAAACACTACAATAGATTATATAGTAACATACCAAAGCTAAAGTATTTTTCCAGCGAACTTGATAAAGCAACGGAACATTTTCAAAGCTTCGAAATTTACAAAGCGAATGATTTAAGTGGCCTATACTCCAAAAGTGGTTACGAAATAATAGAACAACATACTGTCAAGTCTTATATGCGGCAAAATGGCATCAATAATAAGGATTATCCGCTGTCAATATGCTATGATGATTTAGGTGCTGAAGAGCAGTATAGTTCACATTATGGATGCAAGGTTAATGTATTAAAAGAAATACTTCTAAAAAGGTATGATCTCTTTATGGCAAAAAACATGAGGACGATAATAACTACAAATCTAAGTTCAGAACAAATCCAGTCTTATTATGGAGAAAGAGTTCTAAGTAGACTCAGGGAGATGGTCAATGTGGTAAAATACCCTGGTTTTGATCGAAGAAAATAGGATATCCCCTACGCATGATCGTTATCTATTAAATATTTTTCTCCCTTATGCCTTTTGGGGGGAATAAACATCGAACAACTAAAGGCATAAGGGAATAAAAAGAACTGTGAAATTTCGCATTTGATGCCGATTGTTAGGGTTCAAATAAATAGAGGAGCAAGGTATGGAAGTGTATATACACTCTGTCGAGTATACATAAACTCCCCCTTGCCCCTCCGATGGAGTAATTACCAGCCCTTCGGTTGGATATTTTTTTTAAGTTTATTCTATAAGAACTCTAAATAATGAAGAAAAGAAAGTCTGATAAACTGGTTACTTTTTGGGTTACTGAGAAGGAATTGGAACAAATAAATAAGAATGCCGAGGCTGCCGGACTCAATAGATCTAAATATTTAAAAGACATATCCCTAAAGAATAAGATTAAACCTATGATTCCAACAATCGAATTAGATACTTACTATCAAATTGGAAAAATTGGTAATAATATCAATCAAATTGCGAGAGTAATCAATAATGCCCACGCTAACATCTTTCATAAAGAGACTAAGAATTCTCTAATTCATGAATTCGATGACTTAAAGACTATTATGAGAAAACATTTGGATGCTTTAAAAAAACATATAAAATGATTGGGAAAACCAAATGGTGTAGATTTCTATCCTGAAAAGGAAAAGTATAATTAACACTAGAAGCTATCAGGCAAAAATTAGCTTTTTGAGTGGTAAAAATTATAGTATTAGCATAAAATCTACGCCAACTATTGCCATACTATCTTATTGAAAAGGTAGTATGGCTTTAGTGTTTTAAGTACATCAAATGATTAGTAGAGAACTCTGTAGTTTAACTATTTTCAGAAACTCACCCAAGTTCAAATGACAATGGACCTTTAATCAATTTGCAAGTCCGCTAATTAGAGATTTATTCTTCGCCCCACTGTTCCAAATCATCAACGGGCCTTGGTAATCGTCCTTCAAGCCATTTCATCAAAGTTCCTGGTTTAAAGTCTTTATCCTTCGTCTCAATGACCCAAGAAAGAAAATCAAACGGTCCTCCGTTCATATAAGGAGGTGGTGATACAGGATAAAAAACGGTTGGTAACCTTTCATTCAGAGATAGATAATTTATAACGTGTCCAAATTCCTGAACTACATTCCAGGCTAGCTTATGATCAATATTCAAAGAAAACTTAAGCCACCAATGGCCGTCATTATCTCCAAAAGAGATTGGCTTCCTAATAGCTGGAACCTTTTCCAGATAGTCGATGAGTGTTGTAAATGCTCTATGATCCATAATTATGTGAGGTTAAATCAGTTTTTAATACCCAAAAATGCCTTAAAATCATCAACACTTTTTGTATAACCGATCCTTGAAACCTCTTCCTTATTTGTATTTAAAAGAACTAAAAAAGGCTGACCATTAGCATTGAACTCCTTTACTTGCATTTCCTGGTATACATGTCCTTTAATTTTCATTTCCCGGCCAAGCGTTTCCGAATATCTTATTTCACTCTCTTCCAATCTGGACCGATCGTCAACGTATAAACTTATTAATACCAGGTTATCATTGATGTGTTTCGCAATTTCATCATTCATAAACAGGCTATCCTCCATTTTTCTTCCATTCACACATGCAAAGCCTGTGAAGTAAAGTAAAACAGGTCTGTTGGCTTCTTCTGCTTCCCTAATTCCTGCCTGATAGTCCTTATAAATCTTGATTCCATGAAGGTAAAAGAACTCCTTCGTCTTGTCATTTCTCGTTTTTTTGGCTTTGGCTTCTTCTTTTTCCTGCTTCAGACTCTGCACATAACTTCCTAGTAGCTCAATATATGGCAATCCTTCATGCTCAATCACCAATTCATAAATCTCATTGGTTTGTTGTTCATTAAATCCCATCTTAAGGAACAGATTTTTATCATTCGGCCAGTCTGACTGAGAAGCATATCTTTTTTCTAATTGGTTTTTGGCAATTACGACCTCCCTGATTTTTGGATAATCTTCCATTTCCCTGACTTGCATCAATTGCTCAAGAAGTTTCTGATAAGTGATCTTCTCTGTAATGTAATCTTCAGAAGCACTATTGGAATTAGCACTGTTCTTAAGCGCACCGAGAGCCAGCAGTGAGGCATTATTACCGGCCGGGCCACAGAGTATCTGATAATCGATACTGTCAAGGGTGTGGTATATAATTGTTTTTAAATTGCGGTTAAACTCTTCAGGGTCTTCCATAATATGCTGTAGAGACAACTCTTTTTTCAATAGTTGTTTATATTCCTGCTTGTTCTGTCCATAGGCATAGCTGATAAATAAGAAGCTTATAATTGTAAGTAGTATTTTCATATTCATTTGTTGGGTTTTAATCAGACGTACCGGCATCGAAGTAACCTTCACTAATATTAGATTCAATGTAGTTACCACTCTTATTTAAAGGATTAATATCTCCTTTTTTAAATGTCGTATTGTTACTCAATACATTAGTGACAAAATCATACTTGATTTTACTCTTTCCAGACCGATTGTTAGTCCTTGTTATTTTGAAACACTTTAATCCTGCCGACTTATCACTTTGAAAACAGCATGTATTATATTGTTTTCCACTACCACAGTGACAATTGTCTTTACCATTCAAAAGGAGTTTCTTTTCGGAATAATCAGGTTGAACAAAGCTATATAGAACTTCAAACCAGTCTAATAATGGCGATAAGAACTTAAGTACGATCCTATCACCAATAAAGTCTTTATTTGATTTCTTCTTTTTCAGAGCTTAATGTTTCAGAATTATATCATTTTACAATTCTAAAATTATAGAATTATATCATTCTATAATTATGTAATGCAAAAATTCTGTAATTATATAATTATTGAATTCGAGAATTATAAAATTATATTATTCTTGAATGATATAATTCTGTCATTGTATAACTCTATAATGCTAAAGCTTAAATGTGGCTGTTTGCCTGAAATCGTGATGTTCATCCAAATCGACGTAACCTAATTGATTGGTGACTAGTTTGGTACCATTGATATTGGTTTCGGGCATGTTGGCATGATGATGACCATATATCCAATAATCAACATCCCAGTTTTCAATCAAAGATTGCTGTTCAGATACAAAACCGGAATTGATTTTTGAGTTTTTATATTGTTCGGGATTACATAATTGAGTTGGAATATGGTGGGTTACCACAACCTTTTTTGCTGCAATTGAAGCTTCAATTGCTTCCTTCAAAAATGCTAAACTATTCTCATGAAGTTGGTTGAAAATTTTATGGTTCAACTTTTTGCCCCGGTATTTGATTTGTTGAAAATCGCCCATTCCATCTTCGACTTTTAGCGACATAGCTTCCGGAATGTTGGACCATAATACGCTGAAGATAAAATCGCCATCTTCGATAGTTACAACATGATTATTAACAAGAAATACATTCTCCCTTATGCCCTCGTAGATCGGCTTGTCTAATATGCGAAGATCTTTCCCTGAATAAAATTCATGATTACCCGGAACGTAATACACGGCTTTGAAATGCTCAGATACATAGTCAAAAAAAGCATGTTTAAAGTGCTTTTTGCCCCATTTGGTAATATCACCGGCCAAAATCAGAATATCACCAACTGGCTTTATGGGATTCGCTTGCATGAATAAGCTGTTTATAGCAAACTCAAGATGTAAGTCAGAGCAATATTGGACCACCATAAGGGAAAAAATAAATGGTTATCATTCACTTATGCTAAAATAACTAAATGAAGATAAAAGTTGTGTCGGAATTACTATTTTTGAAGTGACATATTAGAATAAAGTAATTGCGTTACTGACGCTTCTCTGTAGAAAAACGACCAATTTATCTTAGCATGAGAAGTCAGGAAGTGAACGCACTCTATATGGGTGTGTTCCTTTCGCTAATTTAGTATGCTGGGTGCTTGGTCGTACCTTCTACAGCTAAATATAGTGGAGGTTCACACCCACCTTGTTTTTGGTGGTCATGAGCCTATAACATTAAAACTAATGTTTATGACCAAGTACCCAGAGGTAGATATACCAAGAAATCCAGTCTTTGCACACCTTTCAGATGCTCAGTTTCGGCAGATGATTGAAGACTATTATTCTCCAGATTTTTTTTCCACACAACAGCTACTCAATAAATATGAGGTGAAGACAGTTGAGCCCAGTATGTTGATGCAATATTTTACTCCTTTACAACATCATGAGTGCATTTGTCCTTCATGTAAAGTTGTTTCATGGATTTGCATTGGTCACGAAACTGATGATCGACAGCCGTTTTGTCCAGTTTGCAGGCAGTCTCTTCGCTCTAGTATTAACTCTTACGCAAAAGAGATGTATTATGACGATCTGCTAATTAACGAAATGATGGAGTCCAAATATTGTATTGAAAAACAGGAGATTTCGTATTTAAATAAACTTCACGTATAAAAAATTAAACAATGACAAAGAGAGCATTAATAACCAGTATATGTCTTCTTTTAGCAATCAATTTATTTGCAAAAAAGGACAAAGTGGCCTATGCGCCGGTTGCAGGTTTTACATCTGAGAATGTGTGGCCAGCAGTAAAAGTTCAACTTGATTTTAATAAAGTTCCTGTTGAATCATGGAGCTTTGCCGACCAAAGGTTAAAATCAACCTGGCAGTACTATTCCTCAGGTATTTCAAAGAAACGATGTAAGTGGATATTCACTTATAGCGACAATTTGCTGCATGTTGAAATGGTAGATATACAGACAAAAATTGGTGATGAGCCATGGAAAGCTTATGGAACGTCTCAATCAAAATCTGAGCGCACGATGCACGCCTACATGGCTATGGGCGTGGCAAGTGTGAAAGAGAATAAAGACAACTTCAACAAGACAATCGATGATTTCTACACAAGTCTGGAAACACACAGTTTCTTTTATCAGAATGCGACAGAATTAGCGGGTAAACGTTGGTTTGAACGCTATTTAAAAGATAAAGAAATCAATTGGGATTTAGTGTTTGCAAATATTGATGAAAGTTCAACAAGGAAGCAATACAAAGAAACCTTAGTTTATGTAGTCGAAGGCCAATCAAAAAACTTCTCTTTCGATAACTCGAATTTCTTTGTGACAAAATACACCGATTCGGATGCTAATATTTTTACTTCTAAAGGTTCATTAGTTGAAGTAAAAGGAGTGTGTAAACAGCTCATCAATAAAGACAATGTGTTTTATATTGTACTTGAAGATAAGGGCGTTGCAATAGATAAACCCAACTCGGTTGCTGATGAGCTCCTTAAGCTAAAAGACTTATTGGATCAGGGAATAATCACTCAGGAAGAATTTGATACTCAAAAGAAGAAAATATTGGAAGGGTAGCCTGCCCTCCAACTTTTTTGGTTTTCGGGAGGCAACGGCCTCCCATTTAGTTTTTTATTCAAAACCTGTTGAGCTACTGTCCTCAGAATCGGACATCAAAAAGATTATTGATATTCTGGGCAGAATAGAGCATGGAATCATAAGTTAAAAGCACTTGCTATGAGAAAGAAAAAGCATAAACTCAATGAACTTTTGGAAGGCATTAATGACGAAAACCTTCATAAAGAGATTTATACAGGTGAAGATACTGGACGTGAATGGCCTAAAGATAATGCAGACGTTCCCTCCAAAGAAGAATACGAAAAAGCCGAAAAACGCATGGAGGAAATTATAAAATCAAATCAGGTTGGTAATGATACACCAAATGATGATCCATTGCTTCAGGAATTAATTAAAGTTTCGGATATCGTTCATGCATACGAAGAGGAGCATTACCCCATCCCTGATCTAACTCTAAAGCATAGAGGCTTTACCGGAGCTGTTGATTGGAATGACACAGATGGACTATACTATGGTCAGGTTAAAGGAGTCGAGCCGGATCTAGTATCTTATGAGGGCAAAACATTGGAAGAATTGGAGAAGGACTTCCAAGATGCACTGGATCTTTACCTGGACACCAAGGGTGAACTTAAAGAGTCAAATAAAAAAAACAATCTCGAAGGGTCTGGATTTAGAAGTGAACTTAGGGTTATACTGAATAAAAAAGATTGGAGTTTCAATGAAATATTTGAAGCAATTGATGAATTACACATGAAGTATCTAGCAAATAAATAATGAACTTAACGAAACCGATTCACTAATCTAACCCAAATTTTATTGAATTATAGCACTGTACAACCTAAGCAATATGAGAACACAAAAAGACAGAGACTACGCCAAGAAACGCATGAAGCTTTGGGACGCATTTGATTGGAAATATGCTTCAACAAATGCCCTTAGCAAAAACCATTCACTCAGATGCCGTTGCAAATGGTGCGCAATAGAACGATACAATAAATGGTTTAGAAATAAACGCAACCGTATTGATGCCAGAGAAGCCCTTTCTAATGTGAATGACTTGCGAATTTATGAGGTGAATAGAATGGCTAAGTTGGCATTAGATTAGGCGTACTATCACACAAACACTATTGATCTACAGCATTCTAATATGAAAATATACAATCATCTTAATATGCAATCATACTAGTATGCAAAGATGAAATCATACAATCATCAAAGTATGATAGTATGCAAGTATGAAAAGATGCAAGTATGCAATCATACTAATATGAAAATATGATAGTATACAATCATATTTGTATTCAAACATACTTACTCCTTTTCCGACTGATAATTCAACTGCCAATGGAGTGTATAAAAGGTACAATAAATGGTTTATAAATAAACGCAACCTATTGATGCCAGGGAAGCCCTTCCTAATGTGGTGACTTACGTATTTATGAGGTGAATATGGCAGTAAAAAGAGTGTAGTTCTTTTGATATGCCTTTAGAATAACCACTTGAAAAAACACTTATTTTTTCGTAAATTATTAAATTAAAGAGAATTAATAAAACCATTCTTAGAGAACACTGTTATCAAAAAATAAGATTAATTGATGGAACAATAATTGCTTGTAATTTCGAGAATCAAAGTTTTTTTTTAGATTTATTGAAAATTGTAATACTTTTGCAGCTCATTTTAAACAGCATATATCATTTTAAAGAACTCATCAGAATACTTAAAAAGTCTCTAGTATGTGCTTAGGAACTCGATTAAATAAAGAAAAAGTTGGTAATCTTTTGGTGAAGATTACTTCTGATTTAGGAGTTGTTTATCACACGAAGCTTTTAAAGTTGCTTTTTATCATTGATGAAACATCAATCGAAAAGTATGGATACCCTATTAGCTGGCTCGATTATAAAGTCTGGCAACTGGGTCCTGTTCCTCCTGTTATCTACCAAGATATCAGATTTGATGGCCATGAATATCTTGAGTATATCAATCCTGTTAAAGATGAATTAGGAACAAGAATTGTTGCTGTTAAGGAATTTGATGACATTGATTTCTCAGAAGCAGAATTAAATCTTATAGATGCCGTACTAAAGGAGTTTGGAAGGATGTCGAGCGATGACCTCGTTCAAATCACTCATGAAGAAGGTGGTTTGTGGAAAACAATTGTAGACTCGAAAGGTGGTGAGGAAGTTTTATTTGAAGAAGTCAATACAACACCTTACAGTATCGATTTTAAAACTAAAATCGAGGGCGATGCTGAAAAAACTGAGATTTTCAACAATGCTTTAGAAAATCTTGAATTTTATGCTTCCTTATAAACGGTTTTAATGCTTTCATCTGGAAATATCCTACACATAGATAATTTTGAGTTTAGAGATGGTTCGTCAAAAGACAAATTTCTTATTGTAATATGTAATCGTGGTAATGACTATGTAGTCATTAATCTAACTTCATCTCAGGTATATGTAAACGATAAGGATATTGTTTGCGGCTGTATCCACACAGAAAACAAACACTGTTATCATTTTCCGGCAAAGAAAGTAATTGGAGTAAATGGCTTTGCTTTTCCCAAAAATACATTTGTGTACTTTAGCCAACTCACTCCAATAAAAGCTGAGCTTATATCAAAGAAATACATTGAAACTAACCAGGCTAAACTTGTAGATACATTGGCAGAAGGAGAATACAACGAATTAGTTTATTGCGCCTATAAAGGAGACCAGGTAAATAAAAGGGTTAAGCTTATTCTGGAGGAGTATCTAAAGGATATATATGGCTCAGACCAAGAAGAATAATACATTATTCCTCCAAAATAACTTCGACTGGTATCTCCTCCTCACCCCCATCACCACAAGGAAATACAACAGAATGTAACTGACCAATAAAGCGACTGTCCTGTTCCCATCCCTCCCTTTTTAGGTTTTCCTTATAAAAGAAAGCCTGCACCTCAAGATCACGCATGATACTATTGGCCTTATCATATTTGGAATAGCTTTTAAACCGTTTCTTCAGGTTATTATCTGGTAGGCTCTTTAAGGTCAATGTTTCTTCAATCGTCTTCGATTGTAGACATTCCTCTTCATCCACTGAAGCATGGGATTCCTCAAAACCAACTGAAACAATAGAAAAGGATTGCCCTTTCTTTAATAGCAACTCTTTATCTAGCACATGAGCCATATCAAAAGTCATCTTATCGTTGGAGAAAAGAGCAAATAAACTTTTAATTTCGGGATTGATAACATAGGTGTGCACCCGGTCATATTCATTTCCATTAGAAATATTGACCTTAATATCGAAGGTATCTAATTCTTCCAGGGCAACTTCTTTCGCAAAGTTATACCAACCCGTTTGAGTTAGTTCAAAACCAAATCTGTTGAGGCGAGTTTGATTCCGTTTAGTCAACAAGTTGGCATATTGCTTCTTCTTCTTCATAGAGATCTGTTCTTCTTTTGCAATCTGCTTTAGGTACGTCGCCCTTTCTTTTTCCAGTGCTTTGCGAATCTCTCTTTTCTGATCCTGATAATATTTTGCCAAACGTGCCAGTCGTTTTGGAGTGTTTTTTACGTTCGTTAGTTTCTCTTTGTAGAATTCAAGGAAGACAGGATAATATGCTTCTTGCTGATTGAGGTAAGCTGCAGCCAATGAGTCTGCCTGGTATAAGTTTTTATCCAGGTTGTTGATGTATATCTCAAGCACTTTTTCATCACAGGTCTTAAAGATTTGTTTTAAGCGCCGTTCAAACTCCCGGGTACTTATATAGGTATTAGCAAACATGCGGGATTTTAAGGCTGCGATAGAGGCTGGATCGATGCCATACATTTGCAGCGCAGCAACTTCTTCGACAGCTTCAGATACTGTTATATCTTCCTGTGGGAAGGATAGCCAACCAGCGTGCTCAATCTTCACCTTGGGTAGTGGCTTAATGGCAAAACTATAGTACAGGCTATCAAGGATTTCTTTTGACAAGCTTTTGTAGTTGCGAAAAGGCAAATTGAATTCCGCAGTTTCAACAAAACCTTCAGGATAAAAGTCGAGATGATCAAAGTCAAAGGGGATAAGGTATTTTGATTTATTATTACCATGTTCCCAGTCGATCTGCATTTTATCTTCTTCTCCTTTGAAAAGTTGCCATTTACTTGATTGGTCAGGGGCAGGCAGTTCGATATAGATGGGATTATCCGGATCAACCTCCAATTGTGTTGAGCCCTTGTGTGCTTCTATGAAAAAGACTTGCTTACAGTGAAGAACCTGTCCCGGGTTTGAAGTATTGATTCCGTTTGCTAGCAGGTCTGAAAGATCGTTGATACTTCTGTAGTTTATTGTGACCGAATCATCCACTACATGACCATCATTATCAATGAACGCATGTTTCGGGATTAAAAGAACGGCACCTGTTGAGTCTATCAAAATATTATCCTGATTGGGATGTATTGTATAGCTTTTGGTGCTTAATCCGGAATGTAAAATATAATGCTCTTCTGTATTGGCGGTCACATAGTAGACTAAATAGCTAGCAAGTGCAATTATTAGAATGTAGGCTGGTATTTTAAAATGTTTCATAGCCAGAAAGAATTATTATACTATGAATGTAAGTATATTTTTTAGAAACAATTAGAATGTTGAGAGTAGTTGTTGTCATTGACCACCAGGTTAATTGCTTAATGCTTTGGCATTATTAAAGAATTAAACACTGCTAGTGTGCATGTAAAGTGCATTTTATTTTTTATACCCTTCACTGAATTAGTTAAATATCAATACTCAAAGACTAACGTTCATCGCTAAAATATGTTACGTTTTTAACTTTTTGCTATTAACTAATGATGGGATAAATCGACTATCTAAGTTAATTTGTCATAATTATTTGACAGTAAAAATATCTCGAGAGCCATATTTCAGTATCTTAAAGGCTTGAATAATTAATTTACTCGTCTTATGGGACTGAGAAGGCGAAGCTGTGGGTTGAAAAATATATAGTATATAAGAAATAGTAATACGATATATCGCCGACTGGCTATATGTAATATATAAAGCTTAACGTCGTATATCGACTTGTTGGTAAACATTACCACATACCGTAAAATATAATATACAGAACAAAAAATGAACTTTGAATCATATAAAATTGACTGGAGAAATCATTTTTGTATTAATGATAAAGTTATTCTCTATGACCTACAGGAAATGGAATTACAGGAAATTCCAACTGAAACGAAATACTTTTTAGCTACTTATGGACTTCCAAAAAATGAGGGCTCTTTTTATTTGAATTTTGATAACGTCAACTATGAAATGAGTACCTTCAATAGACTTCCTTTAATCTGTGACATGTTCAATCTTGAAATAGAAGACTTATCAAGCATGGAAGAAGATTACTTTACTAATTACAATATTGGTAGTGCTGGTTCTGGTTATCCAATTACAATAAATAAAAAGGGAGAAGTACGGATTATTGCATTAGACTCCACTCTGTCAGGACAGTACGAATGGACATTTATAAATTCCTCAATTACTCAAATGGCAATTTTTTTTATTGAATTTGAAAAGTTTACCATTTATCAGAAAGAGAAGTCTTCTGCTAGTTCGTTCTCAGAAATTAAAGTAAAACAAGAGGATTTAATCTCGTTTGTAGAGAAAATAAAAACAATTGACTCTGTTGCTACAAATAAAGGTTCGTTTTGGCATAGCTTTATTGAAGAATTTGAAGAAATGGTTCATAAATAACGTTTACCAACACGCTAGTATAAAGCATATGGCGTTCGTTATTTTGGGAAGTAGAGTGAGTTTTTTGAACAGCGCCAAATCTTTGATTTGGCTTTAAAATGAAAATGTAAAAACAAATAAAAGATTTGGCTCAGTGGGGTTTTGGAAGGTTCGGTTCATTAAATCGCCATACGCTTCATCTAGCCAAACGTTAGCCACCATTCCAAATAACTAAAGCTTTGTCAGAATTAATATGAAAACCTTTATAGACCCAACTGAACAGTTTGTTATTAAAATACCAGATGATTGGCATTTTACTGCTGATTATCACGACGGAGTTGTCAGAAAACAACCTTACGGATTCGAACCATACGAGAATAGGAATGCTGCATTTCAAATAAGCTTTATAGATAACAATGCAGATAGAAAGATTAATATTTCAGAACAACCTAAAGGAAAAGTTGATTTAGATTTTATCGAAACAGAAGCAGATGGTATAAAAAGCTGGCTCACAATTATTGAAGGAGGAAAAGTTTTACTAATTACATACGTTTATGATTTAGAGACAAATAAACAGCAAATAGAGTTGGAAATTGCAAAAGCCAGTGAGTCAGTAAAATCCTTATTAGTCTTTAATGATTATTCTAAGCATAAAATTTTGCCTAGAATTAGATGGGAAAAATTCATGCTTTCCCATGCAGCTTCAATTGATTTGGTAAATCGAGCTTATGAAAATGGCTCAGCAATTGAGTTAGTTATTCTATTAGCAAATCAAATAGACTCTGTCTTAAGACAATCGATTATCCTCAAGAAGCAATTAGATGAAAAGTCCGATTTTATAGATATAAATTTAATTTATCAGAAAGACTCCGATCGACCAATAATGGAAAAAACCATTTATAAAATGGCACTAGATCAAGGAGTACTTACAAAGAAAACATATGATGATTTAGTGGAACTTTATGGGATTAGAAATAAAGCAGTTCATCGATATATCATTTCTGATTTAAGAACGGACGATATTTTTCAACTTTCTTGGTCTTACACCTTGATATTTGAAAACTTAAGTAAGAATCTAATTTCATTAGAACATAGGCAATTCAATGAACAAATAGGGATATACAAAGGAGACATCCATCCAGGTGAAGAAGTTACTGATGAAATGACCAAATTTTTAATTGCTAAGATTAAGGATAAACACGGTAATAGAAAACTAAACGAAGGTATTTCTCTAAAAAAACAGAATAACGGTGGCTAATAAATCGCAATAGTGCATAAGGGATTCAGCTCAATTTGGAAGGTTTGCGACACTATGCAGCCAAACGTTAGGGCTAATTGCTCCTATAAACCTATGGGATTAATTTATGAACAGTTAATCAATATCTTTTAGTTTTAATTTTTTTGCTAACGTGCAAATATTCATGTAAGCATAAAGCTTTATGTTAGTTAGGATTTAATAGAAACATCTATGAGCAATAAAATAGCACTTTGTATAGGTATCTCAGATTATGATTTTGTTTCACCACTAAAAAATCCAGTTAATGACGCAACTGATGTTAGCGATAAATTGACTGCAATTGGATATGATGTTACTCTTTTAATAAATGTGTCACGAATTGAGTTACTGAGGCAAATTGATAATTATAACCAAAAAGAATCATCTTCTGATGTTTCGGTGATTTATTATGCAGGACATGGTGTTCAGTATAATGGTATTAACTATATAATGCCTAAAGATGCTAATCCACAGAATGAACGTGAACTAGATTACTTTTGCATTGGGTTTGATAGATTGGTTTCTCAAGAGGAAGTAAATGATTATAAGACAAATATTCTAATATTTGATGCATGCCGAAATAACCCATTTGACAGAGCTTGGAGTAGAAATACTGATTTTCTTGGATTTTCACCAATTTTAGCTCCTTCAGGGACATTAATTGCTTTTTCTACATCGCCAGGAAAAACAGCTTCAGATGGAGAAGGAAGGAATGGATTGTATACAGAATCGTTACTAACTGAATTAACAAAACCAGATTTGTCAATAATACAAATATTTCAAAATGTAAGACAGAAAGTATTATTCAATTCTAACCACAATCAATTACCATGGGAGTCTACTTCATTATTAGGAGATTTCTTTTTCAATCCAAAATCGTTTAATCCATCTGATTCAAAGGTTATTGCGGTAAGGAAAAGTGTAAGTAAAATTAAAGAATCACTTTTTTTACATGACAAAAAAGAAGTAGATATAGATGATGAATCGTCAGAAGGAGGAACTATAATTGGATATTACAAAGACGGAGTAATTATAAAAGTTGAAAAAATACTATTCTTTGAAATGGGGAGGTATTTTGAAGATGTATTCTTTGAAGAAGGTATACCAATTTATTATAGAATTTCAAGTCATAGATATAATGTACCATTTCATATTACCCCCGAGGTTGCAAAAGAAATAAATTCAGATTTTTTTAGCGAGGAGAAAACTAAAATCAAGATACAGGAATATTTCTTTCATGACAACTTACTTATTGGAGTGAATAAAATTGAAGAAAAAGAAGTAATTGATATTGATAATACTTTAAATGGGGAAGTATTAAAGAGTATTAATGAACTTATCAAACAATGCGATAACTAGCCCTAACACGCTGCCATAGCGCCATGCAGCGAGACCGCTGGGTGCAAGCCAATCACAATACGTAGTATAATATGAATGGATTAGATAAGAAAGTAAATTCAAATAGAAGGTTAGCTAAAAGATTTCATACTCTGAATCGAATCAATTTTTGCTCATTCAAATTAAGGCATATAACGAAGATTTCCTCCTTAAGAAAAGTTCCTTTTGACCTTCATACTCTAGAAGTAACAGACTCCAATTATATTTATAGGGCGTGCATAAACGAAACAGAAGAACCATTCAAATCAATAAATAGAATCAAATATAATCCGAATCCACAATATATTTCAAGAGCAAATGTGTTTGGGCAAGGCATAGCATACTATGCGTGTGCGCCAGACATCTCAATAATCGAAGGGTGTCAAGATTCATTGAGAAATTCTGACAAACGGAAATTTACAATGACCTTAAGTAAATGGAAAATAAGAAAAAGGCTTTCTGTTCAAATCGTCTGTAACTCTAAGAAATCCCAACAAGGAGGAACTGATTTGCACTTATTTTGCAATGGAACTAAAAGAAAGAGACTTAGGAACATGAAAAGAAAAGATTATAGAACATATTTTCTAAAGACTAGGTTGCTTGCTGACCAATATGCAAAAACGAATATTAAATGTGATGAAGATTACTATATCTCAGCATTACATTCAAAATCAGTACTGAACCCCCATAAAAACATTGACGGAATAATATATCCAAGTGTAGGATACCTATATACGGGATTTAATTATGCATTTCCTCCTCGACTTTTTGACAATAATTATTTTGAATTAGAAGAGGTGTCAAACATATACGTGGAATTTGATAAGACAAATTATAAGAAATATCCTTATTGGGGAATTCTTGAAACAACATCTAATTTCGAGAATGATAGGATATTATGGTAATAAGGCCAGTACCCAACAAACCGCAATAGTGTATAAGGCGAATACCGAAGTTTGGAGGTTTAGTAGCTTCGGCAATCAGCGCCAAATTGCTGATTTGGCTTTTAAAATGAAAACTTAAAACAAATACAACGCTTTGGCCCTGCTCAGTTTGGAAAGATTGTAAGGTTAATTTCCCTCACGTCGCCATGCTGCGGGACCATTAGCTGCAAGCAAAAACTACTTAAATGAAAATATCGAACATTAAGATTAAGAACTTCAAGACTTTTGATAATGATGGAGTAGAGTTAACTTCTAGTAGCTTGACTGCTTTAGTAGGCGAGAATAGTGTTGGTAAATCCAATGTATTAGAAGCACTTGATGTTTTTTTTAATTTTTCAAAAAGCAAGATTTCTATAAAAAGCTTTCACCATAATGATTACTTAAACAATATAGTGATTGAGCTAAAGTTTATTGAGTTATCTCAAAATGAAAAAAAAATATTTAAATCGCATCTCGATGAGCACCAAGAGTTGACCATAAAACAGATTATCAGTTCGGTTCCCAAAGAGGAAGACATAGAATTAAAAGATGCTAGTTTAGAAGAACTAGATTTCGTTGAATCTAAACACGGCACAAAAATTCAACCAACAGAAGAATATGATTGGGCTGTTCTTAATGAAAAAGTTCCAACAAAGAAAAATCTTCAAAGGTGGTGGAAATCAGACCTAATTGTTGGTGGAATTGATTTTAAGACTTTTTTTGACAAAGTTGAACAACCAACTCAAGAAGAATATCAAGAAAAACTTATCAACTTATGGGAGGAGCATGACGATATTATTCCTACAGAATCAATTAGTGGTGATGAAAAAATGCTTGGATGGAAAAGTAAATTAAAAGCAAATTTGCCTAAGTATTTCTATATCCCTGCAATTAAGAATCTTTCTGATGATTTAAAGGTTACAAGTTCATCTCCTCTTGGAGAAATGGTTAAGTGGTTATCCAAAAGTGTTTCAAAGGAAATAAAAGAAGAGTTTAAAACGAAGTCGGAAAAATTAATTAGTGAGTTAATATCAGAAATAGATAAAGGTGCAAATGGTGAATCCAAGATTAAAAGTTTAAATACAGCTCTAAATACCAATATTGGATTTGACATTGGTTGTGAACTTGAATTGCGATTTGGTAGTCCTGGTATCGAAGAAGTTGTTTTTCCTGAGCCAAAAATCTTTGCAAATGATGGTTATGATTCTGAATTAACTCAAAAAGGACATGGAATACAACGGTTAACAATATTCTCTTTGTTAAGAACATATAATACATTTCAGTTTGACGAGACTAAAAAGCAAAGGAATATTATTATCGGTATAGAGGAACCTGAAATCTACTTACATCCACCTGTAAAAAGGTCAACATATAAACTTCTAAGGCAAATATCGGAGACAAACGACCAAGTTTTTTACACAACTCATGATAACTATTTTGTTTCGGTAGAACATTTTGAAGAAATAAAACTTTTTAGGAAGTCTAATGAGAACAGTCCTAAAACCTTTGTATACGGTTTAACAATCGGTCAAATACAGAGTTTTTACAAAAAAAAATATGAAATTGATATTGATAAAGAAAGTTTAAAGGATAGGTTTAATCATATAATTGACGAATCGAAAAATGAAGGCTTCTTTGCTAAAAAAATAATCCTCATTGAAGGTGAGACCGAGAAATATGCTCTTCCGAATTATTTTCAGGCTTTAGGTTTTGATATTGATATGAACCGAATTGCTTTAATTTCTGCAGGTTCAGTAGATAATATTTCATACCTGTATTTACTATTCAATGAATTTCATATCCCTTGTTATGCTATTTTCGATGGAGATAGACCAGATGTTTTTAGCTTAGACTCACTATTTGGTGATAAAAAGCAGGATGCCAAAAGAAAATCTAAAAGAAATAAAGAACTATATTCTCTATTAGGTTTGAAAAGCAGTGATAATCAATACTTTTTTCCAGAAACATGTATTGGTGATAATCATTCTGTATGGAATCAAGACTTTGAATGTGAATTCCATATCCCTCTTGCCAACTATTCTGAACTAAAAAGTCAAGCCAAAAAATTATATGGTAACAATAGTAAGCCTCTGACTGCAAAATATATTTCTGAAAAAGTTTCTGATAACTTAAATGGAGAAGTAAGAATCAAAGTAGAAGGGCTAATTTCCAAAGTAAATGAATTAAAATGGAAAAGTTCAATATTAGAATAAAGCAAAGGGCATAATAACAATGGCTCATAAAGCATTGACTTGCAGTAGGCGCAACACAAGCCAACGCTTCATAGCCTCGTCCCTTGGCGGTAATTAACGGATGCTACTAGACAAATGAGATTATGAAAACATTTACACATCCCGACGGCATATTTGAAATGAAAATACCGCTCGATTGGGTATACAAAAATGAAATAGCTGGATATAAGAACAAGTCTCCATTTAGTTTTGAACTTTTAGAGAATAATTGTGGTGCTTTTCAGATTAGTGTTTACCATAAATCAGAGAAAAAAATTAATCCGACTTTACCAAGGCATGATTATAATACGGATAAATTGAAATTTGTACGGAACCAATTGCCTGACCCAGAATTTCAGATGTTGTTATGGGCGACCGTGGCTGGAGATTATTTCTTTATGGCAAAGTATATTTCTCAACCAAATGAAGAGAATAAGGAGCAGATTAGGAAAGAGTTGACTAAAGTAACCGAATCACTTTCGACTTTAATGTGCTTAAGTGAAGACAGAAGACCTTATGCTATTGGATTTGACAGATACGAAAAGTTTTGTGCTTCACTTGCAGCATCTTTTGATATTAAAACCAAGGCATATAAGAGCTTATGTTTTGTTCAATTTATAATTATCTGTGCAAACCAGATTGATGCATATTTAAGGCTCTGTATCGTACTTAAGTATCAAATAATTGAGAATACCCTACTTTTTAAAGTCGAATATTTACACCAAAAGGAGAATGATAAGCCTATGATGGAAAAGAAAGTATACGATAAGGCGAAAAATATGGGCATTATAAATTCCGAGCAAAATGACTTGTTGTATAAATTATACAATTTGAGAAATAAGGTCGTACATCGCTATATCATAACTGATATTAAAACTATTGAGTTATTGAATCTTGGGCTTGAATATGAGACTTTAAGTGAGGAAATAAGGAGGATACTTTCTGAAATTGAAAAGGAGCAATTTGATAAGAAAGTTGGTTATTTCCAGTCCAGACACCCTGACAAGATGGAAGAATCTAGTATTGTCAATCAATTATATGCAATGGTGAATGAAAAGCACTTTTACTCGGAATATAAAAGAGAAATATATAATAACTACCCCAACAAATCCCATAAAGCTTAGTAGGCAGCAGTGTGGTTTGGTTGGGCATACTCCCGCAGATTGTCTAGTCGTCCTGCGGAAAGACAATCACCGAGACTCTGCTATAGCCTCATACGGCAGGCTGTTACAAACATTACAATGGAAGATCTACTAAATACAGAATATGAGTTAATTCCTATTAATGATTTGATTAATATATTTAGTCAAAGCATTAATGGACATACTAGACCACGGTTGAATAACTTTAGCTCAGAAGGATTTTTTAGGGCAAGAAAAATAAATGGTGTTTCCGAAAAAGAGTTAGGCAAAGCTGAATCTATCTGGTATCCAGATTGGAATAAAATAGAAAGAAAATATCATACATATAATCGATGTAGTAATAAAGGAGAAAACTTTTTCTATTCATCAAACTCATTAGAAGCAGTTATTAGTGAAATGAATCCTAAACATGGAGACAAATTGTTAATAGGAATATTTAAACTAGCAAAACCAGGAATGGCTTTTTTAGCGCAATTAGCTGGAATCGAAAGACTAAGAATGACATTGGAATGTCAAAGTGCTCTCAAAGATTATAAATTTCAAACTGAAAAAGACAGGGGATTTGAGGATTTAATCTCAAATTTTTATACCCGTCGAGTTTCTAAAGAGAGTGATTATAAACCAAGCATTGCGTTTACCAAAATGCTCTTAAAAAATGAAGATTATAAGTGTTTAATCTATCCAAGTGTTGCTGCAGATTATAGGTTTGTAAACTTTGGTATAAAGCCTGAATTTGTAGACAATTGCTTACGTTGCAGAGGTGCATATATCTATAACGTAGAACGAACTGAAGAATCAATTACTTTAGAACCTGATAGATTTACTATTAGAGTCTATGAGAATAGCAACGAACCTAAAAATTCTAAATTTGAGTGGAAAAAAAACACTAATGAAGAGAAGAAAATGTGGGCTAAAAAGTACTGTTTGTAACACGCTAGTATAAATATATATGACGTTCGTGGTTATTGGGAAGTTTAATCAGGTGTTTGAATACCGCCAAATCTTTGATTTGGCGTTAAAAATGAAAAGATAAGAACAAATAAAAGATTTGGCTCAGTATAGTTTTGGAAGGTTTAATTCGTTAAATCTCAATACGCTTCATCTAGCCAATCGTTATGTGGTAGTAAAAAGAGAAATCATCCGAATTATAATTAATTTAAATCAATATGAGTAAGCCTCTTATCATTCTTAAAGAATATCTTATCATGCCAATAGTTGCTACAGAAGCAAGAATTGATGACATAACTAAAGAAATACAAAAGGATAAGACAGATGTAGGTTTAAATGGACTTTTTTTAATGCTTGTTTCATATATTGAATCAATGCAAAAGGAAATTATTAAATACTATTTAAAATACCATCCTGAAAAACTAGCAGATAATACAATTGAAGTTGATAAATCAGTTCTGAAGGAATGTGAAGACTTTAATATGATGGAGCATATAATTGCAGATTATGTTGACAAAATGCCATATTGGAAACTCTCAAAGTTATTTTACTCAGTGCTTCGAATTGATAAACCAAATAATCAAAATGAAATTGACAGGATAAAAAAAAGAAGGAATGAGTTAATCCACAAAAATCTTGAAGTCAATTTTAAGCGAAATGAGATTCGGCAGGACTTTATTACCGTTCAGTATTTAACAAATAGCCTAGAAGAATTTAGTATTTTTCTGACTGACCTTAAATTATCAATAGCAGACTCTTTTGCCTATTGTACGAAAATTAATTCGTTGCAAAACTTGTGGCATTATACTTTTAAAACACCTTTATGTTCAAACTTTTCGGACTTTTGGTATATTGATGAAAAGAATGATTCTTTAGCTGGTTGCAAGCATCCAGAAGCGGAGGAAGGATTGTCATCAGGGGAGCAATTCATGTTGAGTATATGGCGTAGTCAAGTTTGTGGTTGCAAGGTGGATTTTCTAAATATGGCTTCTATTGGAAGACATTATCAAAATTGCCTTTTCATGTTCCTAAAACTTTCGGATGACATTTTTCTATATAGTTGAAACAATAACACCACATAACAATGGCTGTTAAAGCATAAGCGAGTCCAGATGATTTTGATTGGTTCCTTGATCCGGCAACCAACGCCAAATCTATTTGGCTTGAGATCGAAAAGATAAAAGAAATACAACGCTTTGGCTCCGCTCGAGCTGGAAAGATTGTAAGGTTTATTTCTCTCAAGACTCCATACAACAAGACCGTTAACACCAGGTTTTAAAACGTGCAAAACAACTAACAAAACCTGATCAAAATGAAAATATTCAAACTGACAATGTAGCCTTACCTGAAACCCATTAAACTGAGAGGATTGATTTTAAGACAATTTAATAAATCTCTTAAAAGTTTATTGATTTCTGAGGCGAACGTAAAAGTAGGTAGCAAAAATGTACTTGAGAATAATAAATTGACGAAATATAATCACCTAAATATCAGCGGCTAATTTTTACATTAGTCAGAAGTAAAATCTAGAGTGAGAATAAGATAAAATAACATGCCAATTAAAATAATAGAAACAGACTGCTCTCCATTAGTTTTTGACAATGAATACGAAATTATTGACATCGATTTGTTAGCAAATTATGTTGGTGAGTTATTGCTTGGACATCATTTACACATATGTCGTATCATTAATTCCTTAAAAAGTGTTTCACCAGTTCATCCTAATGATTCTATAGATCAAGTAATTCAAAAATTGACTACATCATCTAAAACAAAGCGAGATGGTTGGCTTTTTCAAATGATTTCATGGATCGTATTAACTGAAAGGAATAAAGGAGAAAAATACTTTTCAAATTATCCGCATTTTGCACCTGCTCAGCATGGAATAGATGGTTTAGCAATTGTCTTAGACAAAGACAATAATCTCAGCCGAATCATTATAACAGAGGATAAGTGCACAACCTCTCCTAGAGGTAAGATTACACAACAAGTTTTTCCTGAATTTCAAGAATTCGAAGAAGGTAAAAAAAACAATGCATTGGTTTCCATAATATCAAGCCTTATTGGTCAAATGGACTCAGGCAATATCCTTGAAGGTATCCAAAATGACATATTTGATAATAATTATCGCCATTATAGAATTGGTATAACAAGGGAATCTAATCATAATAGCATTGATGGACGAAAACGTCTTTTTAATAATTATGAGAAATATGTAACTGGGGATAATCCAGCTCGAAGAACTGGAGCTAGTATTTATCTTGAGGATCTGCGGAATTGGATGGAAGATTTTTCAACTAAAGTGATAGACTTTCTTGAATCTAAAAAAAATACAAATGTATAATAGTAGTACTGTAGAAAAAATAAAGAACATTCCTTCAATAGGAGATATTGACATTGATAGGCTACCCCAAGAATTAACTAAAATATATGCTCAAATTGTTAGTTTAAGAAAACAAGTTGCTGAAGGAACAATAAATTTTCAAGATAAGGAATTGATATCCGCTTTGAGTCTTCTAAGCAAACTGGCAAGTAACTTGGAAGTAATTCTTATAAACAATCCCAATCATGAACAGAAGGAATCAATTGCATTTGTTGCAGCCACTGCAAATAGTTTAATCCACAAAATAGGGAGTATTGAAGAATCAAATGATCTTTTAGAGTTTGATAATATTTCAATGTACATTTCTGCAATTATTTTATTCATGATTGGAAATAGTCAATCTGATGCTGCTGAGATGGCAAATTCTATTGATAACATTGATAATACAAATCATTCTAAAAGTGGATTAATTAGCTGTATTAAATCTTTAGCTAAAGGAAAACCGCTTGAGGTATCAAATGTCAATTTTGAAGAAGAAGAGATATTCAAAAAGGATAATTTTGAGGAAACAGCTTTGAATTACCTATGGAGAGAGGTAGGTTTGGGAATTAAAGAAATTGCAAAAAAATTGATTGGGGATCCAATTCATGAAGAGCAATATCATTTTAATAAAGTTATTAACTTATCAGTCTCTGAAGCGATTTATTTTAATCATAAGAGTGTAATTGCTGGGCCTTATCGTCTGGCAAGGTTAATGAAGATATTAGAGCAGGACGTTTTTAATAGAGCTGTAATTGACATATCTGCACCAAGAGGTATTGAGCAAACGGCATGGTCATCATTTTTAAAAAAACTCGCCATTGAACGTCCTTTTTTATGGGAGAATCACATTGACGCTATAAAGACAAATTATTTAGAACCTGGAGTATCTTCAGTTATTACGCTTCCTACTGGAGCAGGTAAATCAACTTTGGCTGAGCTAAAAATTGCATCGACACTTTACTCTGGCAAAAAGGTTATTTACCTAGTTCCTACCCATGCATTAGAAGATCAAGTCAATAAAAATCTGAAACAATTATTTAAAGAGTTTGAACCAATCAATATTGAATTTGGGGGTGAATATACCGAATTTGAAGATATTGAACGATTTCCCATCCTTGTTATAACACCTGAACGATGTTTGTCATTATTGAATATCAATCAAAGTCTGTTTGATCGTATTGGCTTGGTAGTTTTCGATGAGTTCCATTTGATTCATGGTGTCGATATAAAAAAAGACAGACGAGCGATTGATGCTATGTATTGTCTTTTAAGTTTGTTTTCGCAAGTTCCGTTGGCAGACTATTTATTAACATCTGCAATGGTTGAAAATGGGAATGAGATTTCCTCTTGGATTGAAAAAGTGACCGGTAGAGAATGTAAAACATTTAACTCAACTTGGAAACCAACTCGTCAACTACATGGTTGTTTGGTATATGAATCAAGTAGAATAGAAGAATTACAAAAAATTATCTCTTCAAATTTTCAGAAACGAAAAACTAAAAACCCTCCTGCTAAATTAAAAAGAGAGATGACACTGGAACCACAATGTTTTTTCAGTCTTAAGAATGTATGGGAAACAGAAGCTAATAATGACTATTTTAAAAGTAAGATTCTTGATCATAATGTAGTTCTTGGCATTAACAACTATTGGAAACTTACAAGTAATAGGAATGAAATAGCCGCAAAATTAGCGATACAATTTTCAAAGCTGGGGTTGAAAACTCTTGTTTTTGTAGATGACCCTAGAATAACTAAATCTACTTGCAAAACAATTAGTGAACATCTTGAAGATAACGATAATACTTACAATCAATTTGTAGCTAGTCATGAAGAAAGTATAAAAGCCCTCTCGCTTGAATTAGGAAGTTTTGAACATTCTTATTTTCACGAACACCGAAATGTAGGTGTACATCATGGGCTTTTACTACCTATTGAAAGAAGTTTGATTGAAAACTACTTCAAGCACTCAAATGGCTCATCAGTATTAGTTGCGACTGCAACATTAGCACAAGGAATTAACCTACCTGCTGAAGTGGTCATAATAGCAGGTGATGACCGTTTTGACGAAGATGGAGGAAACAGACAAAGAGTAAATCCACATGAATTACTCAATGCTGCTGGAAGAGCTGGAAGAGCTGGATTATCGGCACAAGGTGCCGTTATCCTAATTCCTGGAGGGATTATAACCATTGAAGATTCAACAATATCTGACAGATGGTGGCAGTTAAAAAATGATGTATTTTCCAAAGGTGACCAATGTCTTGAAATAAAGGATCCATTGGGAAATTTCTTAGATTCTTTACAGGATAATATTGAAAATTTAAGCGTGGAACAGACAAATGTGCTATTTCGTTTTAAATCAGAATCATTATCAATTAATGACACTAAGAACTTATTAAATAATTCTTTTTATGCATATAACAGCAATAAATCTGGCAATCAAGAATTATTTGACATTCAAGTTCGGAGGTTCTTAGATCAAAGGAATGAAATAGATAACTTATCTGATGATTATCTTTGGCAAAAAGAAATTGGTGTTAAAACAGGTATTGAACCAGCATTAATTCTTGAATTGGACAATGCAATTAACCGAGAAGAATTTGATGTCTTCATTAATAAAACTATTGTTGAGTATATAGATTGGTATTTTGAATGGCTTAGCTCTGATGAAACCTATATAGACAAAATATTCACCAAATTAAGTACGATTGATCAATTAAAACGTGCAGTTGGTTTAAAAGCTGACGATAATAAAACTGAGATTCTTTCTAAATTAAAATTACTAGGTGAAGTTCTCAAACAGTATGTTAAAGGGGCGCCTCTTAATATCTTGAATGAATTAATTCCAAATGCTAATAAAGCAGATAAATCACCATATCTTATTAAAGCCAGAAACTTTGTAAGTCGACTCGTACCTGAATTAAGCTTTAGCTTTGGGCTTATCTCAATGTTAATAGTTGAAAAGAGTAAACAAAGAGGTATAGATAGAAATGATCTTTCTTCAGATGTAAAAATGCTCTCGAGCTGTATTAGAGAAGGTTTTGATACTTCAAGTAAATTATTTTACAAGATGAATAAAAATCGAACTATGAGAGTTGATACTCATATAGAATATTTAAAGTTCAATTAAAATCATTGGGATTCCCGAATTTGTGAGGGATTCCCATTTCGCTATCAATTCACTATCATATAAAATCAAAAAAGCCTGACACTTAACGTATCAGGCTTTCTTTCTGTACCCAGAGCCGGGATCGAACCGGCACGGTATTGCTACCACTGGTGTTTGAGACCAGCGCGTCTACCAATTCCGCCATCTGGGCAAACACTCTATTGAGCTTTTTTGCGGTTGCAAAGATAAGTCAAATCCTTTGTTCTGCAAGAAAATTCAATAAAATGTTTCAATTTTATTTAGGCCTCTGAGCTAACAAGCTCTTTCTTAGCATCTATCTTTTTAGTCACATATCCATATACAATTAACGATATGGCCGAGACCAGTGCAATACCTACAAAAACAAACCAGATATAGTGGGCATGCTCATAGGCCGTCAGTTTTTCCGCATCCGTTAAAAGAAGTGGATCGGGACACCATTTCTCAAGCAGGATACCTGATAAACCAAATCCAAGTAAGGACGATAAGAATGAGTGCAGGTGACTAAAGCCAAGGTATAGCCCCTCCTCTCCCTTTGGCGCCTGCAGGGAGAAATACTCCAGGAAGCGTGGTGAAATAAAGGACTCTGCCAAGCCCTGGAAACCGATTCCGATAATCATCATAAAGGCTACCGGGTGCATATTCATAAAGCCCATGGTATCACCTCCTATCATATTACCTGCTGCCATACAAAAGGCCGAAACAGGCATGATAAACATTCCGACTGTCATTGAGAACAAGGCCGTCTTTTTCCTCAGTAGTGAGGTAATAAGGCCTACCGTGGTAAATACGACAAGTGGGTTCACGTTGGCATACCATGATGGAGATGCACCCTCACCTGCCATACGCAATACATACTTAGGCATGGTAGCATATAACTGATGCTGTACCATCCAAAAACCGGTGATAATAATAATCAGGATCAGAAGGCGGAAGTTAAACACAACACGTACCAATGCTCTCCAGATTTCTTTGATTGATTTTCCCTCACCATGAGTCACACTTGGGCGGAAAAAGAAGATGATAGCAATCAATGCCAGCAAGGTCATACCAGCTGAAAAATAACTGATGTTGATCAGACCAACATTACCCATGGCCTCGCGCAATGGCTTAACAATCGTTTTACCTGAGAAAGAACCAATGTTTACTATGGTATAAAAAATAGAAAAACCGGTAGCACGCGTGGCTGTTGATGTTTCTTTTGCCACCGTACCGGTAATAACCGACTTAATAAAACTACCACCAATAATAATCAGTGCCATTATAGGAATAATGATATACTTCTCATTAGCCTCCTTCAGACCCGTAAATTCAGTTGTAAATCCATAGCTTGCCAGTCCGGCACCCTCAAGAAAGGTAGGAAAAACACCCAGACCTGCGTAACCTACCGTTAAAAATGCAAAGGCTACTATCAAAGATTTCTTAAAGCCAATTTTATCGGCATAAGCACCTGTAAAGGTTGGTAAAAAGTACAACAACGCACTGAATGTACCCGAAATAAGCGCTGCCTCCACATCAGAGAAAGCAAGTATCCGCGATAAATACAATGTAATAACAATAAATACTCCGTAATAGGCAGCACGTTCTAATAACTCAGCAAAGTTAGCTACCCAAAATCCCTTACTGAAACGTTTAAAAAAATTGACAATTCCCGTCATAATTAAATTATTATTGTTTTTAATATATATCCCTTAATCCAGTTTGGTAATAGTAATACTACAATCGCCAAATATAGTTACTTTGTTATTGCAAAATAGTTGCATTCATTAGCAATTGAACAATAGTTGCCAAATATAACCATATAAGCTTAGCCAGGCATGCATTAGCCTCCATAGCTTATCAGACAGCTAAATCATCACTTACCCTATATCGTCTTATTTCATGAAATATTACCTTTGCGAAAAGCCTCTTAACAATGATACACACAACAAAAGGAATAGTACTCAACCACATTAAGTATAAAGAATCCAGTATTATTGTTAATATCTATACGCAAGTATTTGGCCGACAGAGTTACATGGTCAATAAAGTACGCAGCAGACGCAGCAAGGGCAATACCATATTACTACAGCCACTCACCCTGCTTGACATGGAAGTGTATCACCGGCCCAAGTCAGACATTCAGCGTATCAAAGATTTTAAGGTTGCACATCCGCTCAGCAGTATCCCCTTTAAGCAGGAAAAGCGAGCCATGGCTTTCTTTTTAACCGAGCTGATGAGCAAAGTATTGATCGAAGAAGAAGAGAACAGAGATCTGTTTGATTTTATCTATCATAGCGTTGAAGTGTTTGACACAGGTATTGATGGTGACTATAACTTCCACCTGTTTTTCCTCTTTCACCTGACGCGCTTTTTAGGTTTTGGCCCTGAAGCCAATAACAGTGATGCTCCTTTTTTTGATCTGCTCAACGGCTATTTTGCCAATGCCGAACCATCGCACGGCTTTAGCATCAGCGGCATGCACCTTGACAACTGGAAAAAGCTTCATGACCTTAACATCCAGAGCCTTGAAAGCATCAACCTGTCGGGCCAGGAACGCTACCAACTGCTTGAAAACCTATTGGAGTATTACAATCTGCACATCGACTCATTGGGCGAACTTAAATCACTGCCCATTGTCCATCAGCTGTTTCATGATGAGTAATGACAGGCCATAAATAGCCGTTTGTCAAATATTTGAGCACGTTAACTGTTCAAATCGTGTGTTTCCACAAAACTAAAAGCATTTTAAAAACTTAATCGTTAAATTGAGTTACTTAATCACTTAGGCCTATATCCGTTAAGTATTGTCATGAAAATAAATTCGAAGTTTCACAATTCGGAACCCAGCTTCCTTACTACTATCAGACCATTGATCAATGAGTTTAATGCCATTGACCTTGCCTCGGGCTACACCGGTTTTCATTGCTCGTCGAAACTTATTGGGCTGGTTGAAAAACATTTGCGCGAAGGCCTAAACCGCTATGCCGATGCGGCTGGCGAAATGGCACTCAGAAGCAAGATGGCTGAGAAAATTAACCGGCTATACGAATGGCAATACAAGCCCGAAACTGAAATAACCATTACTGCCGGTGCTGCCCAGGGTATCTACACGGCTATTGCGGCCCTGGTTAAGGAAGGTGACGAAGTTATTATTTTTGAACCGGCCAATGAATACTATGCTCCGGCTATAGAAATGAACGGCGGCCAGGTGCGCACTGTTCCCCTGTCGGGTAAGGAATATCATATTGAGTGGGAACTGGTGCAGTCAATGATCTCCAATAAAACGCGTATGATCATTATTAATTCACCCCATGCCCCCACCGGATGGGCCATGGCCGAGATTGATATGCTGCGCCTGCAAAAGATTATTAACGGCTCTAAGATCATTATCGTCAGCGAAGAGACCTTTGAGCATGTGCTGTTTGACGGAAACCTGCACCAGAGCATTGCCTGTTTTCCCAAGCTGGCCGAACGAAGCATGATTGTTTCATCCATTGGCGAAACTTACCATGTCACCGGTTTTCAGATTGGCTACTGCGCTGCTCCCGAAGAGATCATGCGCGAGTTTAGACAGGTGCACGAGGCCATGATGTACAGTGTTAACTCACCTTTTCAACTGGCCATTGCCGATTTCCTGGATGAGAAAGAGGAATACAAGAAACTGAATGCCTTTTACCAGGGAAAACGCGATTATTTCCTCCGTTTAATGGAGGGGTCACGCTTTAAACCACTAAAATGTTCTGGCTCGTTTTTTCAGCTGCTCGACTATAGCCTGGTCAGTGAAGAAAAAGACCGCAACTTTGTTAAACGCCTTATAAAAGAACACGGTATAGCCACCATGCCCATTAGTGCTTTTATTAAAGAACGACAGCAACGACACCATATTCGCATTAATTTTGCCAAGCCCGACGAGGTGCTCGAAGAAGCTGCTAAACGCCTAAAGGCTGTTTAACTTTTGTTCTTTTCAATGAAACCATTACTTTTGCAGCCACAATACTGGTCCCGTAGTTCAACGGATAGAATAGCGGTTTCCTAAACCGTAGATATGGGTTCGATTCCCGTCGGGACTACAAAAAAGCCTGCAATCATTTGATTAGCAGGCTTTTGTGTTTTTTAGGTGGCAATTTTGGTGGCAAATATCTAAAAGAATTCGCTCTTTAATTCACTAACCGTCATAACGCTAAAAACTTTCCTATGTGCGTACAATCGCCTAATCCGATTATAGGCTTCTTGCTTAATTTTATCAGAGAATACACAAATGTGTGGTGTAGCAATCTGCGGTGATTGACCAATAATTCCTCTAGAGTTGGCAACTTTTGAGTCCAGTTCAGTCTTGCTTAAATTATTTGCATTTTTATATCTCAATCTATATTCGCAAAGCACCATTCTGCATTGTCGACCGTTATTATCACTAACACCAAAAACCATATCAACAGTTTTTCTCGGATCAGTGCGATTTGTTCTTGCAATGCCAGCTTCAACCTTATCAAGGTTAACGGCTAATTCTCCATTAAAAGGAGACCTTCTTGCACCTTCATTAATTGTTATGTCATCAATGCTTTCAACACAATTTGAATGAGAAATAGCTATATGATGTTGCTTAGTTGTATGCTTACAGTATTTCATTCTTAATCCATTTTACCATACATATCAATCCTTTCAAGGGCAATATTAAAGGATTCAAATATCTCATCAATTTCGGTTCCTAAACATCTATAATTGTATAGAAAATCATTGTTTTGCTCAGCCAAGTAGAAATTCAATTTTTGACTATTCGTTTCCTTTTCTGAGATATATTTAATAGCACTAATCATATCAGGATTATGACTTGCAATTAGAAAATTAACACCAACATGTTTATGTAGCAAAATAATCAATCGAGCATATTCAACAATCCACTGAGGATGTAAGTGAACTTCTGGTTCATCAATTATAAGTAAAGAGCCTTTTCTTAGGAAGTCATTTTTGAATAAAATCTGAAGAATAGCAAAAGACTTTAAACCCGTTGCACATTCAAGTAAATCAAACTCTTGTCCATCACTCCTTTTGTAAATAAACTTTTTATCCGAAATCTCTTCTTCTGACTTACTAATTTCTCCTTTTATTATTTCATTAATATCTAATTTACCTTTGCTATTATTTGATATTGATTTATCATTAGAGATTACCTCATTTAAATCATCCCAATGTTTTCTGTCAATACTTGAAAATGTATCAATCCCAAGAATCATAGGAGTATCAATGTATGCAACATTTTCTATGGAATGAAGAGGCAAAACTTGATTAGTGTCCCTATCGATAATTGGAGTTCCATACTCATATATATTATATCTGTTAGGGACAGGATTATCTTCAAATGCCTCACTCAGCTTTTCTTTAAGAATGCCAATTGGTCTATACTCAATTATATTTTCAGCTTTCTTGAGAGTTCTCTTTACACTATCTCTTAATTCATATAAAAGCTCAACTACATCTTCCTGTTTTTCAGATATGTCATCTTTTAATGTTCTGCCGATAATTCTTTTTATTCTATCAACCCTTACATCTATAGGCACTCTATGGTTATAATTAGGAACTTCCCTAAATAATCTTATAAGAAAATCAATACCGACAATCAAAGAGTTATTCTCAAACAAGTCAAGCTGGTTTACATCTCTAGAGGTAATTTTTCTGAATGTATTTCTTAGTTTTGGATATTCATCTTTCGGATATAAATAACTTAGGTCTCTTGTTAATTGATCTAAGGTTTTAGTTATCATCCTTAATTCATTATCAATCTCTTCCCGAACAATATAATCATACTCAATAGATGTTTTAATGATATGGTATACAAGTTTTGATATTGTACTCTTCCCAGAACCATTTACACCTGTGATAACACTGATGCCATCAAGAGCAATTTTAGCTTTTTTTACTGACCTAATACTCTTTATATCTATTCTTAACTCTGTCTGTGCCATCTGTCAGATTTACTTTTATTCAAATATAACTGTTTTTTGTTTGTTCCTATTTTTATTTATAAACCAATCTCATCAAGGCGTTAATATAATTATACTTTGTACGCCCTGATATAATTTTATTACATGCTCATTTAATAACACCAAATAAAAAACTCCCTTGCTAAAATTAACAAGGGAGCAATTCTAAAAAACCTTCCAAATCATCATATACTCATTACAATCAGGGCAATAACGATAATATTTAACATCATGATTATCTTTTTTGAAGGTATTCTGTTGTTCAAGTGGCAACTCATCAAAACTTAATCTTACTCTTTCAGTCCTACATTTTAAACACTCTAACATTTGAGCCTCAAACATTCTCATATAATCCATAGTTCTGCTCTTGATTAAAAGGTTAGTATTTGGTGGTAATGGGCAAAATCTTCACTCTTTTCAATCTCTACACTATCAACAGCCAAATGATTTTTACTTAAACCAATCTTATCAAGTGCTTTAATGTAATTGTACTTTGTACGTGAGGATATTACTCCCATTTGCACTAACTCATCAAATGAATGTGTTTGCAGGTGAAGCAATATCGAATTTATGTAGTTTTCGGATATTCGTGCTTTACGTTCTTTTGAGCCTTTCGGTAGGCTCTTGTTATACTTCTCTACATCGTTATTGTAAGCAATTACTCGTTTGGTTGTATCGGTAAACTTATCCATTGAACTAATACGGAATTCCTCTTTAAAATTGAGAAACACTTTAAACATCTCATTCAGTAACTCTTTTGTAAAAAGAGCCGCTTTAGAAGGTTCAAAGTTCCCTTTGTCATCCTTTAAACAAGCGTGAAGTGATTCGTTTTCTCTCCTAGCTGTTTCTGATATAGCTAAGCTAAATGTATTACTACGGTTAAGAATTTTTGAATAGGCTTTATGGTGCACACGTTTTTCGGGTGAGAAATTGTGATACTGTTTTTCAAGGTGGTAAATACTTAATCCTTTAATGCGATTTTCTCTTATCTTCTTTACAACCTTATTCACTTCTTTATAATCCTTTTGAGCTTGTTGCCATGCTGTACAGTCACGAGCGAATAAGTGCTTTTTGAACAAGTAAGTCATGAAAGGCTTTTTAAAGGTTATTTCATAGCGCAATATTCTATTGGCTGTATCTTCCAATCCTTCACGAACCATCACACCATCTTTATATTTACTTTCAACTTCAAAATGTTCTCTTCCTAACTTTTTATTCATGGCTAAATGGTGCTTTCGTTCGCCTTTTGAACTAGCGTATTCAGAGCCTTTATGGTATATTTTAGCAGCATAGCGGTCATTCTGAATAAAAATAGATGTACCCCAATCAACCTTATTCTTAGTGGTCTTTTTTATGTACTTCTTTTTAATGCGCTTTTGATAATCGAGGTACTTTAATGAATCTTCTTCTAATTTAAAGTATTGATTATAACACAAATCAAGGCGATTAATCTCAATATCTTCTTTACTGATTTCAATATCCTTAAACCAATCATTCATAAAATTATCAATGAATGTTATCAGCCGTTCAAAAGTAATTTCAGCGTTGAATTCTAAAGAATCTAATTCTTCATTGTTATATGGATGCTCTTCAAATTTATGTGGCACAAATTGCATGATATTGGTACCGTATAGGTACTTAGGAATAGAAAAGTTCATTTCTACATAATCTCGGTCAATCCTAACACTATAGGCTAAGTAATAATGTGATGATGTAAGCACCTTGTTCCTGTATGATGTGAATGTGTTGCCACTATCAGCATAATGCACTTGTTTAATCTGCAAGAATCGGTCTTTACTTATTTCTCCAGTTTCAAAATCAACTGCTTCTTGGTCATGCGGACTATCCACAACTGAATTATATTGCCCTTCACCTTCTTTTCTTAATGCTTCCAATATTTTTGAGTATTGGTGCAAGTTGTTTATTCTTAAAACGATTGTATCTACCATTGCTCATCCTCCCTCTATTATTTGAGTGAAAATCTTGCACAGGTTCTGCTATGTTATAAGCTCGCAGAAGTCCTTTACTTGATTGCCTCAACTTTTAAATGGTTAACTAAATCGGATTTGCTGAATAGAATTCTTCGCCCTACCTGATGATAAGGAATAAGGTTTTTCCTTTGGTAGTGCCATAACGATGTAAGCGAACAGCCTAAGAATTGACTTGCTTCTTCACGAGACAGCATTTTGTCATCTGCCTTTTTGTTTTCTTGTGGCGAACTTATAGTATTAAGTTCTTCTTTGATTGTTTCTTTTAGTAGAGCTTTGATTTCATTTCTAAACTCTTGTGTTAATGATAATTCCAACTTCATAGTGAATCAATTTTAAAATTTATTTTGATTCAAAAGTCTTTATGGAATCATGCGTGGGTTGGGGTTTGGGTCGACCCAAACACTTAAAAATATTCCAACTACATTTAAGTAGATTTACATTTATTCAATGAAAATGTATTGATTTACAGTATTTTTGATTTCAATTTCTACAAACAAAAATAATATTGACTCTGAACCCGTCAAGGGTATATAAACGGACTGCCGCAGGCGCAACACAGTCCGCCCTTGACTGAACCCTCATCAATTATTTAAATGGTTTTTGAAAGTTGAAAACGAAAAAATATTAGGGTGTGGATGACGTGCTAGATTAACATGACGCCATCCCAAATCGTGAGGAGATAACGTATTAATTAAAAACTTACCAAGTCGTTTTCTAGCTCTTTAAGTTTCTTATCTGCTAGAGTTACTCCTTCTTGAAACAGTATCAGTTCAAATTGTGAGCGTACTGATTTAACATCTTTAATTAGTGATAAAACAGCTTTTTCTTTTGAGCTTTCTGTACGTTTGAAGGGTTCATTAATTAGCTTTCTCATCTTATCAGGATTCAAGCCTGTGAGGTAATAAATAAAGTTTGCATCTATAGTGTGCTCACCTGACCTTAATGGAAACTTATCTAGTTGTCTTAAAAAATATAATGCAATCGCAGCTTGTCGGATGGACGCCTGTTTTGTATTCGTGCTTTTGCTAGTCTTTTTCTGTGCCTTTAAATAGTCTATTGCGTATTTTAATTCCTGGGCTTTTACAAAGTTCTTTTGTTGCTGTTTATGACCAAACGCAAATGCATTGCCACTCATGATTTTGTCATACTTCTGTTGCATTTCAGATTCAATATCATATTCGAATTCTTCACCTTTTTCTTTGGCGAGCTGTTCTTGATATTCTTTTATGCTCTCGTATTTATTGAGTATTCTTGGTTTATCCATTATCCAAACACTTTGTCCATTTCACTTTTCTTATGCTCATCCACAACTTTAAAGTAACGTTTAAACACCTTGTAATCTTTGTGTGTGGTTATGTCCATTATCACTTCTGTTTTCATGCCTTTTGCAAGCGCATTTGTGATAAAGGTTTTTCGAGCGATATGCGAAGATAATATTTCACTTTTATCAACCATTTTTTCTTCACGTATTCCACCTTTGTATTTTACAAGCTGTACTTGTGAATTTAGTTTGACATACCGACCTAACTCCTTTAAGTACTCATTGAATTTTTGGTTAGTTATATCTTCAAATACATTACCCTTTTTGCCTTCGTATTTCTGATAGATAGTACGTGAGTATTGATTTAATGGAATTGCATTTGGTGTGTTGGTTTTTATTGTGGTAATAAATATGTAATCATCTTTAATGTTTTCGTGTTTAAGATTCATGATATCAGAGAAGCGCATGCCAGTAAAACACCCGAAACAGAAAACATCTCTTACTTTTCTTAATCTATCATTAACTGAAAGGTCATAATTGTTTAAATGCATTAGTTCATCCCAAGTCAAGAAGAATATTTGTCCTTCATTAGATACATTCTTAAACTTTAGGTAAGTAGTGTTTTTATTATAGCCTTTTTCAGTTGCCCAATTCAAAAACGTTTTCAACTTCTTCACATCTTTTGCAATCGTGCTATTGGCTAGCTTCATATTATTAAGCAAGTAATCCACATACACTTCATGAAACGAGTTATTTATTGAATTATAAGCCAAAGTGTAATTGGTGTCTTTTACAAAGTCCTCCAAATGACTTAGTGTGGTTTGGTAGCTTTTTATTGTGTTAGGTTTTTTGCTATTCTTTGATACTTCGATGTACTCTTTAAAATGTGTGATGATGTTAACCGAATCTTCACGATTAAGGAAATCATTTATTTTTTCTTTCAGCTTGTCAAGGTTAACCACCTCACCTTCTACTAAGTACTTGTTGTATTCATCCTCTGTATAATATGCTAACTTATCAAGGAAAGCGTTAAGTGTAGTAGCATTGGAATATTGACTTTTTGCTCTATGCTTCAGAGGCAACCAGTTTTTTTCCTCAATGCGTTTACCTATGTAATGACGTAACCTTTTGCCCTTATATACGACAACTAAGAATATTTGAAATGGCTTTGTTGAGTTAGGTACCTTTTTAAGGTTGAATTTTACAAGTGAGTTAGTTTTATATTTCATAGCCCATATTTAAAGTGGTGGCAAATGTGGTGGCAAATATTACTTAATTCATTTGAATTGTAATAAATGACATTGAAACTCAAATATAGCTATTCCTTTATTAATAGGGCTTTTGAGACGCTTTTAAAATTTAATTAATTTTTATTGGAGGTTTGAAATTATTCCCGTCGGGACTACTTTTTAAGAAATCAAACGAAATCAAAAGCCTGTAAATTAATTGATTTACAGGCTTTTAACATTTTTTAACTCTCCATTATACATCAATATATCCCAATTCTCTGGTGAGGCATTAGGTGAATGAAAATTCTATTTAACTTAGTGCTCACCAGACCCATCGCAAACACCTGTATTACTGCACATTAATAGATGTTGTTTTTATATTATTTTGGGTGTTTTTGGTGGGTTTTGACCTGCTTTTTGAATATTTATTAATTTAATTCGAATCAATCTAAATGAGTGATTATGAATGAACAACAAACACTAGGAATTCAGTTCGTTTTAAGAAAACGAAAAGATAGGAAGCAAGGACAAGTCTATATCCGCATTACTGTGGATGGTGATAGATGTGAGTTTTCGACTCACTTACAACTAGATAATAAAGAATGGGATAAGCAAATGGGTATGATGAAAGGTAAAACTGCCATAGCTATCCATAACAACCAGATGCTTGACCAGATTAAGGGAAAATTGATTGGAATTTATCAAGATTTAAGAATAAGAGAAGAGTTTATTGATGCTAAAACAATAAAAGACCGTTACCTTGGTAATAATGAGAAAAAGAACACACTACTTAAACTCATCGATTTTCATTACGAATCACAAAAACACACTTTAAGTGAGAGTACGCTAAAGTACTACATAACAACAAAGCGTTATCTAATAGCATTTCTTCAAAACATAAAACAAACACAGGATATTTACCTCAGAAAGATTGATTATAAATTTATTACAGAGTATGAAGCCTTCCTGCGTTCGTACCAACCGCCATCGCAAGGTCAAAGGAAGTTGGCACATAATACCATTATGAAATTAATGTCCAGGCTCAGAACGCTTATTAATTTTGCCATTAAGCTGGAGTGGATGGAGCATTATCCTTTTCGTGCATACAAACTTTCATACAAGCAAAGTACTCGCACTTTCTTAGACACTAAAGAGCTTGAAGCGATTGAATCAAAACACTTTTCATTTGAACGCTTACAACTTACAAAAGATTTGTTTATTTTCTCATGCTATACAGGTTTGTCATTTATTGACATTGTAGAGTTGGAGAAGGAAGCCATTGTTAAAGGCATTGATGGTAACCAATGGATAAAAATGAATCGTCATAAAACGGAACATCTCTTGCAAATTCCGCTACTTCCAGAAGCTGCTCGTATAGTTGAAAAGTACAATGGCCATCCTATCTCTGATTACAGAGGTCGTATCTTTCCTGTGCCAACTAATCAGAAAGTAAATGCATATCTGAAAGAAATAGCAGACATCTGCCAAATTAGGAAGAAGTTAACTTTCCATATGGCAAGACATACTTTTGCAACAACAGTAACATTAAGTAATGGTGTTCCTATTGAAACGGTAAGTAAAATTTTGGGACACACTAAAATATCCACAACACAGATTTATGCAAAGGTTGTTGAGAACAAAATTAGTGAAGACATGAATATATTGAGGAGTAAGCTGACTGGAAATAAAAGAAATGATAATTCGAGTATGGCATTATAATCACTAGAAACCAAATCGTTTCCGATCCTCTTTTAAAATTGACAAATCAAGATAATAATCTGGCTGTCCGGTAATTTGATGTGTTTATTTTCGAACAGTTTACTGATGTAATTTGAGCTCAAATCTTTTACCTGTTTATTAATCATCTAAAATAGAGAACACCTCACTATCAAAGCCACGGGGACTTAGATAGTCATATTGTAATTAGAATGATTATACGCCATCTACTGCTAAGGTGCATCTATAGAGTTCTCTTTGATGGCACATGTTAATCTCAGAAAACCTGGGTTTGCTGAGACACAATAGAATATCTTCCTATTATATAGAATTTAACAGCATTTCCTTCATTTTAGCCAATTGCTGGGGAAATTTCTTTTTCCAATGATTCTATTCAGCTTCATTGTCTGCTTCATTTGTTTTTAAATCAAGCCTAGATACGAAACTGTTATTCATTATTGCTCATATAGGTCATCGACTTAAGCAAATCATTTACATTGATGATAGCAATTCCTGTTGATATATCAGACATGGCATATGGAATGATTAATTCTTGATTTTGTAACAGGCCGCCACAGGAATAGATTACATTAGGCACATAACCTTCCCGTTCTGCTTTTGTTGGTGTTATCAGTGGTTCATCCAGTCGGGCTATCACTTTTGTGGGATCATCCAAATCAAGTAATATCACCCCAATGGCATATTGTCGCATGGCACCAACACCATGGGTGAGCACCAGCCACCCCTTATCCGTCTCTATGGGAGAACCACAATTACCAATCTGTATAAATTCCCAGGGCTTCGTTGGTTCCTGAATAATCTGGGATGATTGCCAGAAGTGCAAATGATCAGAAAACATGATGTGGTTATTTTCGCCATCTTGCCGCGATAACATCACATACTTTCCATTGATCTTACGCGGAAACAGTGCCATTCCCTTATTCTGAACAGCCTTACCATTCAGAGTCATCACTTTAAAGCGGAGAAAATCCCTGGTTTCAATCAATTGAGGCAGGATGCTGAACCCATTATATGCTGTATAAGTGGCATAGTAAGTCACTTCACCATTGTCATCTTTAAATAGTACAAAACGAGCATCTTCAATTCCCCTGCTTTCATTATCAGAAGATGGAAAAATGACTCTTTCCGAAATGTTACTGGTTTCATCAAACTGAAGCGTATAATTGGAGTTAGCCACCCAGTAAATAATCTCAATAACTTTATCATTGCATACAAAATCAGGATCTAAGTATAACACACCTATACTAACCTTTAGCTCCTGATAAGAAAAAGTATCTGGAATCTGCTCAAATATGCGAATGCTTGTTTCATCCCAGGCGTCCAAATCCTGCAGTTTCATTTGAAATAAGTGCCGATCATACGCCGAATTGTGGCACACTGAAGCCTGCTCGACATACCTGTTAGTTTCATCAAATGAGAATGAACCATCTTTATTAATAACACCACTACGAAAAACAATGGAGGAAATATGTCCTTCACCAGTGGCCCGCAAGCTCATAATAAATCTCAGGCAACCATCTACAACATATTTCTGGTTTGGATGTGCAACAATGGAAGGATTAAACAAAGCAGCTGATTCAATGGAATATTCCATGGTTAAATAGGCGCCAATAAGCATCCGCATATTTTGGCTTAGAGTCACAGAGGCTGGAATATACTCCGAAACTTTATTAAAATGCTTAATCAACTGGTGATCCAGGTTTTTATGTCTGCTTTCAAAGTCACGATATACCTTTTGTAATTCCTTCTCTATCTCATCATTAGTAAGCTTAAGTACCCTGTTGATGATGTTGTTGATACGCGTTAATTCACCTGGGATATGAGCACGTGTGATAACGCGTGAATCGTCACCACGAATAATTATCTTTTGCCTTTGCACCAGTTCTGTAGCGTTTTTGTCCTCAATATTAAATACTGCCATGACCTTTGTATGTATTTTATTTGCGACTTAGAATTCTTTTATAAACTTCAATATACCCTTCAACCATTTTATCCTGCGAAAAATTAGAGGTAGCCCACCATTTGCAGTCCCATCGATTGATAGTTGAAATCTTATCAACAGCAGCAACGGCTTCATCAAGCGTATTCACCAAAAAACCGCTTTTTCCATCAAGTATAATTTCGGGCATTGACCCTCTGTTAAAAGCGATTACAGGAGTACCGCAAAACATGGACTCCACCACACTTAATCCAAAAGGTTCATTGAAACTAATCGGATGTAACAGGGCAAATGCCTGCCTCAACAACTCATCCCGTTGTTTAGGCCCTGAATTACCTACAAAAACAATGTCATCGTCATTGATATGAGGTTTAACACGGCTGTAAAAATAATCTTCATCCTGAACCAATCCGGAAATAATAAGCTTGCGTTTTGTTCTTTTTGCTATCTGAATGGCCTCGTAGGTGCCTTTTTCAGGATGTATTCTGCCAAAAAAGAGCAAGTAGTCGTCGGGGTTGGCATTGAAGGTAAAATCAACCGGATTAATGCCATTGTAAACTGTGGCAATATAATTTAGATCAGAGCTTCGATCAGCATTACTAATAGAAACGTAAAAATTATGGTTGTTGTATTGCTTAAAAATCGGGATAATCTTTGGTGATGAAAAACCATGAATGGTTGTAACCATTGGAGATTTGATAAGTCTGGAATAGCTCAGCGGTAAGTAATCAAAATGATTATGGATAATATCGAAATCATCAGCTTGTTCCATTAGGTAACTGATGTGAAGACATTCCCACACCTTGGGAGCGATCGAATCGTCTTCGGCATAGGCGGTAGGCGAGATAAATTGCAATTTAGCATTGGTACTAGAGTTTCCGGTTGCGAATAAAGTCACATCCAGCCCTTTGGCAACCAAGCCTTCGGTAATGTTAAAAGCAACCTGTTCCCAAGGTCCATACCTCAGGGGAGGTGTTCTCCAGGCTATTGGTGATAATATGGCTATTTTCATGGGCTTATAATTTGTTTTTATATCTGCTTAGGAGAGACGAAAGTCGTCAGGAAGATTCATACACGGTTGAATAGCTTTCTTGTGTTGGTTTCATGGCTTTACGCTCTTTAATTCCGGATGTATAATTTATATTGTTTTAATCTGATACTTAGAGTCCTGTTCTTAATTCAAAAAACAGATAAAAACAGACTTTTCTATTCGTTAATTATCACCAGGTACGAAACTTAACTTTATTTCTCTTCGACTACTGGCTTATAAAGCTTGTCTGAGATTACTGAGACAATGATCAACCAATTCGTCAATAACTGCTGTTCCGACACACATCACCTTATCAGCACCGCCCCAATACAGTTTTAAAGTTCCATCGGGTTCAGGTATGGCACCACAGGTAAAAACAACATTGTGCACATAGCCCGTTATCTCATACTCTTCTTCGGGCTGTAAGATCCATTCATCACCAACTGCAATAATAACTGACGGATCTTCAAGCTTATGCAAGGCAACACCTAAGCGGTAAACACATCCGTCCATTGTAGGAAATACACCATGGTATATATTTAACCATCCGCGCGATGTTTTGATAGGGCTTGCTCCGGGGCCGATTTTCATTTCATCCCAATGGTATTGCATTGGGCGCATAATCAGTTGAGATTGACCCCAATGAATTAAATCAGGCGAATAGGATATCCAGATGGACCAGGGGGATATTTCGGAGTGCGGACGATCTAAACGGGCATATAGGTTATTGAACTTTTCGGGGAAAATTACAACGTTCCGATAGTCGGCTTCGGTTATAAGAGCCACGCGCTGAATATGGTCAAAGTCTTTGGTTTTTGCCAGTCCAATCCTAACACCATATTGGGAGTAGGCACTGTAAGTAATCAAATATTCTCCATCTATTTTTACAATGCGTGGGTCCTCAATACCATAAGCTTCATATTTTTTAAACGGTTGCTCCTTTGATGGTATCATAAAGGGCTGCTTATCAACTATAAAGTTAAAGCCGTCATAACTCACTGCTTTACCCAATATGCTACGCCCATTAAATTTGTGGGATCTGAAAATCATGATGTACTTATCCTCATGTTTGACCATACCTGCATTATGCACTGTTGCAACAGGATAGGGCACATCATCTTTTTGCAGAATCGGATTACCGGAATATCGTTTTATTAACATTTTTAATGATTTTAAGTAAGTAGTAGGTGCATTTCGTCGTAATTGACATCACTTAAGGCTGTAAAAATCTTCATGTGCTTTTAACAACGTTAAGTGTGAGATAAGGTACGCCAGGGTGCTTTCGGCACCTTGGTTTCGATTGATTCCGTCGCGCTCTAAGCCGTCGCAACATCCATGGGTTTCAAAATCATACAGTCGCATTCGCAAATCATTTTCACCAAGAAACCACATGAAAGAGGTAAATAATTTGCTTAAGTATTCTTTATTTTTGGTGAGGCTATAGGCCTGATGAAACATCAGAATCATTGCCATGGCATCAACCGGTTGCTGACTAAACATCGCTTTGCGACCGTTTTTGTTAAACCATCCATCATTACCTACTAGAGACAGGTAACCATCACTCAAAGTGTGTTGAATTAAAAAGTCCATAGATGCGATACCAACACCCTTGATATGCTCATCATTAAGCATCTCAGCAACATGCAATAGCGCAAGAGGAATCATGGCATTATCGTAGGTCAATACCTCTTCAAACCAATTCCAGTCTCTAGAGCTATTATTATCATAATGAGTAATCAATTTATTGGCTAATCTTCTTAATACAGCCACCATACTGTTGTTGTCAGGTGAGTTATTTAAATAATGGCTTATTCCTATTATTGTATTGGCAATGCTGCGAATAGATTTCAGTTCTTCAAAAATGGGGGCAGCTTTAAAGAACAAGGAATGACTTGCCTGGTAATAGGAATCATTGGGTGCATTAGCCATTAAGTAGCCTAGAGCCCAGATGGTTCGGCCAAAGGAGTCTTCTGAACCTACGTTGTCTATATAGTTCCGATTGAAGCTCAGGAAGTTTCTAAAGGAGCCATCCTCGTTTTGCATGTAATGGATATAACTCAGATATACATGACATAAATCCAGTGCCTTTTTACTTTTCTTTTGAGTATAGGTCATGAGTGCCATTAGAAGAGCTCTGGCATTATCATCGAGGCAATAGCCATGTTTCAAATTAGGTATGCCATATTTAGCATGCTGAATAATCCCGGTATCATCTGTTAATCGTTTAATATGCTTTAGCGAAAATGCAGGTATCATCAACAAATCAAACGGTTGCTCATTGTCGTCATCCTCTTTTATGTCTTCATGAATAGTGTGCGCCAATAATTCACTGTACTTAATACCGGTTATAGGCCAGGTAATTTCTTTTCCATAGTTACCTGCATTTTTTCTCAAGGTATTCAGTTCCTCAGGGTGATCTAATAAATCAATCAAGATGTCGGCCAGCTGATCTGAATTGCCAAAATCAAACAGAAGCCCCCGGTTGTTAGCCAGCAATTCAACCGCATGCCAATAGGGTGTTGAAATAACACAAGAACCAACACCTACAGCATACGAAAGGGTTCCGCTGGTTATCTGCGCCTCGTTGTTGTATGGTGTGATATAAATATCCGATGCATACAAGTACATAAATAGCTCATCCTGGCTCATATACTTATGCGGAATAATCACATGGCTTTCCAAACCTAAAGTTTTGACCAATTGCCTCAGGTAGATGAGATACTCTTCTCCGGAATAGCGCAGCACATTGGGGTGGGTTTTACCCAATACAAAGTAGAGGCTATTAGGATGCTCTTCAATTACCTTTGGCAATGCTTTAATGGCGACATCAATACCTTTATTACGCCCCAGGAAACCAAAAGTGAGTATCACATTTTTATCCTTAAGCTTTAAGGTGCTTTTTGCCTTTAGATGGTCAAGTTGATATTGCGGTACACCGTGTTCAATCAATTCTATTTTATCTTTAGGTACACCATAAATATCATCCAGGAAATCAATAGCCTTTTGGGTCATTACAACTATTTTGCAAGCCTTTTTACTTATCTCCTGAAGTATTAACTTCTCGCTGTAGGACGGGGTGTTAAGGATGGTGTGAAGAGTTACAACAAGAGGTATTTTCAGGCGGTGTATCAATGGAAGGATGTAAACTCCATCCTTGCCACCAAAAATGCCGAACTCATGCTGTAAGATACAAATGTCGGTGCCACTGTGGTTTATAAATTTTGCGGCATCAATGTAATCACGCTGGTAATCCTGCCGGATAATCTGTTCCACTTCATTTGGATACGAAAGTAATTTATCTGAATTGTTTAAAGCAATAATGCTAACATGGTTATGGTGATTTGCCCCAATAATCGATTCATAAAGGTGGCGGGTGAATGTGCCGATACCACATTCTCGGGGAGGATACGTTCCTATTAATACTGTTTTCATAATCCCATTCTTTTCATTGTCAACGGTCAATCAATTAGTTGCAACAACTAATTGTTAAAGTATGAGGTTATGGAAACGTATTTCAAACCATAACAAGTTAGTGAAATAATAATGGAATAGATAGAAAACAATCATCTTTTATGGGCATACTGCAACCTAAATGCCGCGGCATATCTATTTCTGAAGAGAGAGTTTTGTTTTTTTAATAGTACGATATCGAAAACTGAAAATCTTAATTCTGACTTCGGCTTTAAATTCGACGATAGATAGTCCAAAACGGCTTTATAAAAAAATCGAATATCCTTAACTTTATACTGCGGCTCCTCTACTTCAGTGCCTTGTTTGTATTTGCAACACCAGAAAAAAGGAGTACGAAGTGACAACTGAAAAGCCTATTATAAAAATATGAAAGTTTACATCAAAAATATGGTATGTATTCGCTGCCAAATGGTTGTTAAGAGTGAACTGGATAAGCTGGGATTGGAATATACAGATGTAAAAATTGGAGAGGCTTGTATCATCGGGCCAGTGCCTGATGAAACCTTGAAAAAATTAGATGCGGCATTAAGAAAAGCTGGGCTGCAGCTTATGAGCAATAAGAAAAGCATCCTCGTTGAAAAAATAACCAATGCGATTATTGAATTGGTGCATTATACCGAAGAACAAATAAAAGTGAACCTATCGGATTACCTGAGTGAAAAACTTTGCTACGACTACACCTATCTGGCCAATCTGTTTTCGGAAGTAAAAGGCACCACCATCGAAAAATTTTACCTGAAGCATAAAATCGAAAAAGTTAAAGAGCTCATTGTCTATGATGAACTAAACCTTTCAGAGATAGCTTACAAGATGCATTACAGCAGTGTTGCACACCTATCCAACCAGTTTAAAAAGATGACAGGCCTGACACCTTCTCACTTTAAAAAGCTTAAAAACAAGAGACGTGACACACTCGAAAATGTGTGAATTTTGTAAAATTAAACAGGAAAAATGTAATGCCTTTTTTGACTGACTATACGAAACTTGCACCAATACAATTCTCGCAGACGCAATGGTTGCAATGTTTCTGATAAACAAACCATTTGCAAGCAGTAAAGCTGAGAGGATACAACTCATTAGTGGGGAATGGGATTAGCTATGAGCAGGCTAAACTATATTGATTAAAGGTGATAATGAACATTTTACTCGTATATCCGCTATATCCCGACTCCTTCTGGAGTTTTAAACATGCGCTTAAGTTTATATCTAAAAAAGCGGCGGTACCTCCACTTGGCCTCATCACTGTATCGGCCATGCTGCCAGGTGAATGGAATAAAAAACTGATTGATTTAAACATTTGTGAACTGGAAGCTAAGGACATTCTTTGGGCCGATTACGTTTTTATTAGTGCCATGCATATTCAAAGGCAATCCGTCAGTAATATCATTGCGGAGTGCGTGAAACTGGGAACAAAAATAGTAGCAGGTGGTCCGCTTTTTACTCAGGAGCATCATAACTATCCACAGATTGACCATTTTGTCTTGAATGAAGCAGAAATCACCTTGCCCTTGTTTCTGGCTGATTTGGCAGATGGCCATCCCGCCAAAGTATACAAAACAGACCAATTTGCCGATCTATCGCATACGCCAAGGCCTGATTATCACCTGTTGGAAATGAAAAAGTATTTCTTCATGAATATTCAGGTTTCCCGCGGGTGCCCTTTCTCATGCGACTTTTGTGAAATCACCTCCCTTTTAGGGCATAAGGTGAGAATGAAAAGACCCCGCCAGATTATTCTTGATTTGGAGGAGTTATACCGCTTAGGCTGGCGTGGACCTGTTTCAATTGTGGATGATAATTTTATTGGCAACAAAAAAGAAATTAAATACCAATTACTTCCTCAAATGAGACAATGGATGCAACAGCACAATCATCCTTTTGTCTTTAATATACAGAGTTCTATTAATGTTGCCGATGATCACGAGCTCATGTCATTGATGGTTGAAACTGGCATAACGTCAACTTTTATCGGCATAGAAACACCCGATGAAACATCACTTCATACCTGCAATAAACTACAAAACAAGGGTAGAAATTTGTTGCAATCCATTACAACCATTCAAAAGACAGGATTGACCGTTTCGGGCGGCTTTATTGTGGGATTTGACAGCGATACACCCAGTGTCTTTCAACGCCAAATTGACTTTATCCAAAAGAGTGGTATTGTTTCGGCCATGGTGGGCTTGTTAAATGCTCCCAGGCATACACAACTATATAAGCGCTTAGAGGCAGAGAAACGTTTAACCAAGGAAACCTCAGGGAACAATACCGATTTATCAATGAACTTTATCCCTAAAATGGATTACCATCAATTGTTGGATGGATATAAAAAGATAATAGCAGCCATATATACTACCAAACCATACTATAAGAGAGTTCGCCAGTTATTTTTAAATTATAATTATACCTACAAACAACATCAACGAATCAACTTTTCACTGGTTATTGCCTTTTTAAAGTCCATGTATATCATTGGTATTATTGATAAGGGGCGTATCGAATTTTGGAAATTATTAGCCTGGACCTTATTTAAAAAGCCTGCCTTGTTGACCGAAGCCATCACTTTTGCTGTTTACGGCTATCATTTTAGAACGGTATATGGCCTTAACCCGGGTTAGTAAAATGTGTGAATAATGTAAATGAAACCATCTAAAGTGTAACGAATTATGCTGTTTATAGAACTACCTTTGTTTTATAAGAAAAGCAGAATGTATGTCAAGCACTGAATTAGAAAAATCAAAGGCTCATATTCTAATTGAGATTATTGAATATGTTCCCAACTCTGTGGTGAGTAAAACCATTATAAAAAAAAACACAGGTAATGTGAGTGTAGTGGCTATAGACACTGGCAAAGCACTTGCCGAAAAGATCTCTCCCTTTGACACCTTTATCCAGGTCATTGAGGGCCGGGCAGAAGTGATGATTGACAAGCACTCCAATAATCTTATAGTCGGCGAAGGCATAATCATACCGGCGCATACATCCCATAATGTAAAAGCCAACGAACGCTTTAAAATGATTTCAACCGTTATAAAGAGTGGCTATGAGGATATAGCAATCTGAAAATTATTAAATAGTCAGGATGTCGGAAATTTAGGCGAGAAATCCGCTAGTTAATCAATCCTATTTTTGTTTGTCGGAATTACAAATACTGGAATACTTGAACCAAGTAGCACCTTTTGAGTAACACTGCCAATAGTTGTGTTTTCAAACCATTTCCGGCTGTGCGAACCCATAACTATCATATATGCGTTTAACTGATTGGCAACATCAATCAATGAATCGGCACACGGACCATTGGCTACCATAACTTTGATGTTCTTATCTGCAAGATGTAACATCGCCTTATTAAGAAATTCCTGCGAAATAGCATCAGGGTCAATTCGATCAGGTGCAATAGGTGTATCATTTTTTAAATGACCTGAGAAGCCAATAACAACAACCTGGCCAAGGGAACTATAATAATCTGCATCAGCTTTTACATGTACTAAAGTAACCTTAGCTTTTAAAGCTTTAGCTAGGGCATAACCTTCCTCAGCTACCTTTTGAGCGCTAGGATCAAAGTCGAGTGCAATAATAACTCGTTTCATCAGATGATAGTTTAATAGTTAAATAAACCATGCCAACAATCATATTTGTATAGGCTTCGAAAGCGAGCCAACCTAATAAAAGGTTCCTTTTAAGAAACCCCTCATTACTAACTTAAAAACTTATGGCTTAGCATTGTTATCTAATTAGTTTGTTAATCGTCTGGTTAAAATAAACCTCATAAGTATCGCTAATCCAGCAAATGCTAACAACCAATGAACGGATCCTGAGGAATTGAATCCAAAAAAGATAATTCCCCATATAACTATTAATAGTCCTGCTATAACATACAATAAATTTTTCATGGTATTTTTTTTAAAATAAGTATGTCAACAAACCAAATCTGATTAATTCAGCACATGGTTCATTCGAAAGAAGATGTAGTATAATTGACTGGTTAACCGACTAATACTTCTACACTAAAATCAACATTATATCGTTCTTCGTGATTTAATGGTTCATTCAAAACATCATTATTGAAGCAATCATCTTAGCCTGATCCTTATCAGATTGTAACTTAGCCAATGTTAGCTTGTGGGTATTTTCTAATATCAACAAGTAACAAAGCAATTATTCTAAACGCTTTATTACCCTATTTCTGTAGGAATACCTCCTAACATATACAAAGTTACAATCCAGTTATTGGGGAGTCCTTACACAAATCCATAAATATGTTACATAATTCACACATTGGCCACTTATAAAAAACAGGAGAATATCGTGATGAAGCCCATTCAACAGCAGTATGAGTTCAAAACTCAATTATCATTGCACTGATATACAAAAAAAAAGAGGTTCAATGGTTAATTATGATTTGACCTTCTGATTTTTAGTTTCATATGACACGTTCATTAATTTAGTCTTTGTAATTGTTTTGTCTGATTTTATAAATAGTAAATTGATCGTAAAAATTAGGAAATGTATTGTTGAGTAATTGCATCAGCCTATTCATTAGTGTCATGTAAACTCTGCAATCGTAACAGGTTGGATTTTAAATTAGCTATCCGGCGGCTTTCAACCTTTACTTGTTTCATATGGCCTAAATTCATCGAAAGATATACAAACGGTTTGTACCAATTGCCTAATAATCGCTTCAATACTGACGTTTTACTATAAAACTTCTTCCTGGCATTTATTTTCCCCAGCTGTAGCTCAAGGGGAGTCATGTTTTTAGGCCTAAACACAACTGTATTGTGGTCATAATACTTCCAATCTGTTGTTATTAAGCGATCCTCATTTTTTAGCTTCTCATACACTTTGGTTCCGGGATAGGGAGTTAACACATTGAATGAAACTGTGCTCACTTTGTTTTGCACCAGAAATTGAACTGTTTCATCAAATATTTCCTTCGTGTCATCATCAAAGCCAAAAACAATTGACGCATGGATAAGAATTCCCATCTTTTTTACCTTTTTAAAAGCGTATTCAAGATGTTGAATTTCCTTTATTGATTTGCGCATAGATAGCAGCTGTTTGACCGAAACACTTTCAATACCCAAAAAAAGTGACTGACAGCCACTCTCAGCTGCTAATTGTATCAATTCATCATCACCCACTAATAAAGATATAGAAGCTTGTCCAACCCATTTGATTTTCAATGGCTTAATGGCTCTAAAGAGCGCTTTGGCATATGCTGGGTTACCAATAATATTATCATCCAGAAAAATAAAGACCTTTGCTTTTGATTCTCCTATGTCGCGTACAACATTTTCAACTGAAATATGTCGTATTTTTTGTCCGAATAAGTTAGTTACACAGCAAAAATCGCAATTATAAGGGCAGCCACGAGTCGTTAATATTGGAATTATATTGAATAGTCTTTTCGATGCTATTTTTCTAAAATCTTTACGAACATATTTCTCTAAATCAGGATTAGATTTGTGGTATTTCTGCTTCAATTGATTGTTTTCAAAATCGCATAGGAGTGTCTCCCAAACACCTTCTGCTTCACCAATAACCACCGCATTGGCATGCAATAAAGCTTCGTCAGGAAGTATGGTAGGGTGTACACCACCAAGTATGACTGTCTTCCCTCTTTTTTGAAAATCATCGCAAAGCTGATAAGCCCTGGGAGCATTGGCCGTCATGCAACTTATGGCAACCAAATCACATTCTTGTTCCAGGTTAACTGCCTTAGTTTCTTCCTCTATCACCTCTACATCAAATCGGTCAGGAGTTAACCCTTCAAGTATATAGAGAGCGAGTTGCGGTATCATAAGCCCTTTGTTGGTCCTTTTTTCAGCATCAACAGTTGGTGAGATGAGGAGAATTTTCATGTGTTTAATATTTATTTTTCAATGGTTAAATGCAACTCCTAGATAAATCTAAATCATCCAGTTCTCCTTAGGAGAGATTAACTATGTGTCAATTGGATTAATCATATTTACGTATTTGTTTCAAGTCTCTATACTATCTTTTGCATTACCTGTGCATTTCAGCAACTGTAAAATATATCTTAGCCAATCGTTTCTTTGCCGTTATACACAAGTATTTAATTGCCTAACAAAGGAGCCCTGATGGACAAACCTGACGAAAACAAATGGCTCTTACCAGAGAGCTTTTAATTAAAAAGGAGGTCAAAGAAAATCGATTTAAGTTACGAAACTTCTGCGCCTGCATCAAGTCAGATAATTACATTTCGCAACAGTTAAAAGCTACAGTTTTTTGGTTTGAAAGAGCATGGTTAATCCTGTAGTTAAAGAGCTTATATTGACATAACTTAGAACAAACCTCAAGATTTTGATTTAATCGCAATAGAGAACTGTCATATAATTCATTAACTTGATGTTTGTTTCAAATGAATAACAAAGTATGATGAATCTAAAAATAAGCTGATGAATTTAAAACTAGCAGTATTAATTGATGGTGACAATATTCCATCAGCCAACATCAAAGAAATGATGGAGGAAATTGCTAAATACGGTAATCCTACTATTAAAAGAATATATGGTGACTGGACACGACCTGACTTGAATAATTGGAAAAAGGTATTACTGGAGAATGCGATTGCGCCAATTCAGCAATACGCATATACATCGGGTAAGAATGCCACCGATTCAGCTATGATAATTGACGCCATGGATATTCTTTATTCTGAAAAAGTTAATGGTTTCTGTTTGGTATCGAGCGATAGTGATTTTACAAAACTGGCAACCCGTTTGCGGGAAGCAGGCATGATGGTAATCGGGATTGGTGAGAAAAAAACGCCAACGCCATTCATCGTTGCTTGCGACAAATTTATTTATGTTGAAATATTAAAAACAAGGGCTAAAGAAAAAGAGTTTGAAGACGATAAAGATGCTGAAAAAGAAACGTTTGATAAAATAACCACAAAGGAAATCAAATTAATTGCGGCAACCATTACCGATCTTTCAGATGATGATGGCTGGGCATTTTTAGGCGATGTAGGAAGCTTATTACAAAAGAAACGACCAAACTTTGATCCCAGGAATTACGGTTTTCAAAAATTAACTCCTTTGATTGACTCCATTGGTCGATTTGAGATTGAACAAAGAGACAGTCCCAATAGCAGGCACAAATTGATTTATGTGAAAAATAAAGTAAAATATATCTCAAAAAAGTAAGCTAACGATTTATTTACATACCCTACAAAGACAAGCAAATAAGCACCCAAGAAGGTGTTGTTTGGGATGACTTTATAGCTTTTCCCCATTTTGATTACCTGCCAAAAAATCACCTTTATTGGGACTCTTTACCATGGTTAGAAAATCCCAGACCTCATTTAAAATTTGACGTTCTTTAGTCCTCGGTGGCTTAATACCATCGAGGTATTGCACTTCAGCAACACTTTTAAAAAACTTATCAAAATCAGTATAATAGCCCTCTGTTCGCTTAAAACGGATAAAGACACTGGGAAAGCTTAGCTTAATCACAAATTCATATTCAGGAAAGAATAGGTTGTTTGCTCCCAGGTAGTAACTTTTAAATTTTTCAGGAATCATAACTTATTTATATTTTGATTATTGGCTGTTGCGTGTCGGAAATTAGATAAAGGCTATGTTATAAAATGACCAGTTAGCATTGCTTATGACAAGGTAAAGTAAATTTGAATTCACTACCCTGTCCTAAAATGCTTTCCACCCAAATTTTACCCCCTTCAATCTCAATAAATTCTTTACAAAGTAGTAAACCTAAACCTGTTCCCGGCTCTTGTGCGGTACCATAGGTTGAGTTAATAGCTTCCTGCTTAAAAATCTTTCGCAAAGCATCTTCATGCAGACCTATTCCATTATCTTTCACAACTATTTCAATAAAATCATTCTTTACATGAGCAGTAACTTCAATAGTACCATTGTTTTCAGAGAACTTGATGGCATTATTAATCAAATTTCTGAAAACTGTAGCAATCATATGCCTATCTATATAGGCAACAATATCCTTGTTGATAAAGTTATGAATGGTTATGTTTTTTTTATGAGCATTTAATTGCGCTGAATTGATGGCTTCGGCTAGAATGGGTGAAATGTTGATACGTGACGGTTTAAATGGCATCTTATCGTTTTGAACATTCAACCATTCTGATAAGCTAATAAGTAATTCGTATGTTATTTTAGACGACCGGTATAACATTTTCAGGAAGCTTTCGATTTCCTCCAATGTATAACTCCGAAAATCATTAATAAGCAACTCTACCAACCCCAAAATTCCATTAAAAGGGTTTCTTAACTCGTGCGCAATTATCCGATAAAATTTATCACGGGCTTTTATTACCTCCTCAAGATCATTTATTCTGTCATTAACAATTCTTTCAATTTCCCGCTGTTGATCATTTACAATTAGTTTTAGTTCAGCATTTTGCTGTTCTAATTTTTGAATATAATCATCTGTGGAAAGATTTTTCATCAAATTTAGTTTAATCTCTGTTTCGTTATTCGTGATAAATACCTTACTAAAACCGAAGGCTACACGAGAGCTTGAAAGTAGTGCAACAAAAACGTTTAAAAAGCATCTGACTCTACCAACAAGTTAGTAAAAATATAATGGAATACTTACAAAATAGCATATTATACAGGCTCCTTATTTTTTAAACTGGTGCATTTCTCAATATAACACTTCCTCACCTTAAAAACTTAAAAACAAGAGACGTGACACTCTCGAAAATGTGTGAATCTTGTAAAATTAAATAGTAAAAATGTAATACCTTTTTTTACTGACTCTACGAAATTTGCACCTATACAATTTTCTTTCAGACGGAATGATCGCAATATTTCTGACTTTGGCTGTGCAGCTTAAATTTATCTTATAGACAGACCTGTAAAAAAAATGTCGCAATGCTGAAAAGACCTGGCACAGCGATTGCAAAGTGATGCGTGAGAAGCACCTCTTGATCAAAGTGAAGTGTTTATTAGAGAAACCATCATGTAAATGATTAGTGCTTTTAGGCGGTGTTCTATTTGCTCAAAACTGATGTTATAAAATATGTATTTCAAAAAAACATAGATAGTTGAAAGTGAGATAGAATTGAATGGAGATTTAGCAGCGCGAAATTATCATTGGTAATACTTTAAAGATGCTTACTTAGCTGTTTCAAAATAGCTCTTAACTTGTTCGTTTTGGGTATGTAAGGCCTCCTCTAAAGTTCCCTGGAATACAACCTGGCCACTATCAATAAATACGATGCGGTCAGCTATTCTAAATATACTTGATACTTCATGTGTTACTACAACGATTGACATTCCTAATTGCTCTCTTAAGTTCAGTATTAATTCATCCAATGAAACCAGAGAAATGGGATCAAGGCCGGCACCCGGTTCATCACAAAATAGCAGTAACGGATCCATTACTATTGCCCTTGCTAAGGCTGCTCTTTTGAGCATGCCTCCACTTAGCTGGGAGGGGTATAAATAGTAGGCGTTTAATAAATTCACCAGTTTGAGTTTTGACCAAACAATTTGATCGATGAGTTCATGGCTCAGGTTACTGTTCTGTTCAAGAGGCAAAGCAATGTTTTCGCCTACTGTTAAGGTATTTAGCAATCCACCATTCTGATAAAAAACCCCCATTTGTAAGTACAGCCTATTCTGTTCCTCTTCCTGCATCTCAGCTATATCCTTATCAAAAATGACAACCGATCCTTTCTGAATATCCATGAGCCCCAGCAGGTGTTTTAAAAGCACTGATTTACCGGCTCCACTTCTTCCAAGGATGACTGTTATCTCTTTCTCATACACATTAAAACTAATGTCCGATAGGATATTGCGGCCGCCCAATGAGGCAGAAAGGCTTTTTATTTTAATAACTTCTCTCAATGTAATTTTTAATAAAACAGTAATCCCATGGCACTATCAGCAATAAAGACCAATGAAATAGAAACAACCACCGCCTGGGTAGTAACCTTTCCTACACCTTCGGCTCCCTGTTTAACACGAAGACCAAAAAAACTACCTGTTAGGACAATTATACAAGCAAATACAAGGCTTTTAACGAGGCCAATCAGAATATCTCTATTATATAGCGATTCCGTCATCCGATTGATAAATACCTGGAAACTTATGTCAAGATAAAAATAGGCCACAATCATCCCTCCAAATATTCCAAGTATATCTGCCAAAATAGTGAGAAATGGCAATGTAACAATAGTTCCGTATATTTTAGGAATCACCACAAAACGAACGGGATTTATCCCCATGGTTTTAAGCGCATCAATTTCGGAGGTCACCTTCATCGTCGCTATCTCAGCGGCAATGGCTGAACCGCTTCGACCGGCTACTAATATGGCTGGCAATAGTGGCCCCATTTCACTCATCATGGCAATAACTATCAAGTCTACAATGTAAATGTTAGCTCCCAAATTACGCAATTGAGTAGCAGATTGAATGGCCAATACCAATCCAATAATGAAAGACATGGCTAATACTATCCACAAGGCATTTACTCCAATGAGAACAGCCTGGTTATAAAACTCACCCTGGCGCTGCATTTTCGGCTTAACCAGGTCGGTAATTGACCAATACATTACATTAGTCATCAGAATAATAAACTCTTTTAGGTCATCGTGTAAAAAGCGATACATTTGGTATCCCACATTCTCCCCAAAAGGGACTTTCTTATTTTTTTGAATTTGAATCGATTCGTTTAAGGAAAAGGTTTGGAGTTTTAGTTTGATTTCCTTTCTACCGCCCTCTATCTGTACCTTAATTTTTCTTTCGCCCAATTTAGATTTTACATAGTTTAATGTAGTCACACCAATGCTATCAATGTGTTCCAGATGATCAATTTCAATGACAATCTGTTCATGGTTGTACTTTTTCAGGCACATCAGGACCTCCTCCATAAAAACATTGGCATTTCCAATCAGTAATGAACCGCCTAGATGCAAGGTTGTATCCTCCATATTCAACGAATAGGCTGGTATGTGATTCTTATTTTTCAAAACTGCTTATTTATTATCCAAAGCATATTTCATTATTTTTTCCGTGAAGGCATTTAATTCCTGATAAAACAGCACGCCAATGGATTTGGCATATTCATTTAAATCCTTTTTTTCGAGTTTTTGCAACTTGTCTGCGCGGTGCGTTATCAATGTTTTATCTTCAGTGTTAGCTGACAGTATAAATTCCAAAGAAATATGTGCCAATAAATGGTTCTCCTGTTCAACAATTTCAAGTTTGTATATGATCGTTCTTAACTTATAAACCGGGCTTAATCGCCAATATCGTGTTGAAACGCCTTTAAAAACAGGAGCCTGAGTAAAGTAATCTTCCAGTAGTAAAGTAAAGGATTCACCTGGTAACTGAGCCCATTGGTGATAGTTGTAATAGACTATTTCGTATCGATTACTCCTGTTTACTATTTTTTGAGTTCCATAGGCGGGGTATATCTGCACAGGACTGATTTCGCAGAATCCATTCAGGCAGGTGGTATCTGTATCCTTAGCGTACTGAATCGAAGGCGGTTTTTCAATCAAATAATATTTGGTTACCATTTTATTCTGACTAATACAAGCGCAAAATAAGATAAGCGTTATCGTTGTTATGAAGTGGATGAGTCTTCTCATTTTCTATTCTTTCAATTGATTATCAGGTGTATTCTTCTGGCTGGTGCCTCGAATCAGTATGGAAGGATCATTATTAATTTTGATTGCTGCCTGATTCAGGTTCTCAAGCGTCAACCTTAAGAGTTGAAGGCTTTCGGAGAAATCCTGGCTTCCCCGATCAAGGTCGTTATCCATTTTGCTTAATAACAGTTCTATTTGATTGGCTATTGCACCTATATCAGCAACTAGAGTTTTGAAATCTGCTTCGTTTAATTTCATCGAAACATCCCTGATGTTTGCAAATATTTGGTCGATGGTTTCACTTTGGGCTTTGGAATGAACTGTTTCGATGGTTGACAGCAACAAACGGCTGGTTTCATCAAGGCGATAGCTGATATCTTTTAAAGGAATAATTGCTTTTCGGATATCCGATCTGTTTTCAATTATCAAACTATCCATATTGATAAGTACCATACTGGCATTGTCAGCCATTATTGTTATTTTATTCAAGTTGTCAGGTTCTGTAAAGAGTAAAAGGTTGTTCAGAACCATTTCAACTTTTTTAGCGATCACTTCAGCTTTACCTGAAATCTGGTAGGAAAAAGAGGATCCTGCCTTGATAAAAGAACCCGGTTTTAATGCTTTCGACTCATTAGTGCCCCCACTGATTTCGATGGCCTTTAACCCGGTGATCCCAATGGATGTGATATTCGCACTTGCATCCTCTTTAACTGGTGTTTCGGGATTAAGTGCTAATTCAACAATCACTATATTTACATTATCAGGATCGATGCTGATATTTTTAATACTCCCTACAAGGATACCCATGTATTTTACCGGACTACCTGCATCTAAACCACTCACTGATAAATCTTCAAATGACACGTAATAGGTATCTTCTTTTTTAAAATATTCACGAGCCGTGAAAAAGATCAAACTGAAAATAAGCACAGCTAAACTGACTAGTAAAAATAGTCCCAGTCTTATTTTTTGAGCACGGTTTTTCATATCTTTCAATTTACTTAATTACTAAGTTGATTGCAATAATATGTAGTATTGTGTGCTCATAATTAACCTTGCTAAGTAAACATGATACATCCATTCAATTATTGCTGCAATGCTCTTTTGTTCACCGGTACCCTTTATTGATTGCCTTTTTTATTTTTATAATCTTCCTGAAACACTTGAACTTGTAATTTAACCTGCACAAGTGCACTAACTATTGAACAATTAAGCTTGCATTATCTGCATTTCATATGATCATAGCATTATTCTAATACACATATTATTATCGATACCAGTTGTTTTTTCTACTGCCCAAAGGATATGGAAGGACGAGTGTTATCCCCCATGAGCAGGGACTGTTCAGAAATTACAAGTAGGACATGTTTCAAACAAGGTCAATAAGCCAATAAAAGTCACCCACTTTTTAATACATGCTTCGTCAAATTTATTATCGGCCATGATTTGATACAAAAGAGTTCGGTATAAACGCGCCAAAATCAATCATATAGGAAGCGAAATATTTATAAGTTATTAAATTATGGATTTCGTATTCTTGCCAACTCCAGCTATGCCCTTTTTTGATTACTAAGCTCTCTCATTCTAATGTTGATAATGCCTTTTGAAAGCTTGAACTCTGGACGAATAACTTTAATTGATTTTGAATGTTCTCTTTGGAAATATCACTATTTTTTAAAGTAGAATTTTTTAATATTCTCCTTAAAACTAATTGGATGCCAAAACAAAGCTTAACGTTTCATCTCTCAATATCTTGAAATATTGGTTATAGCTTATTTAATTCCTCTCGGTTGTAAATATCATCAGTCTATATAATATACGGAGAGAACAAGCCTATAACTTTTTAATTACAAAAAACCATTGTTAAATGCACTTAATTGACCAATCTTCAGGGAAGCCAACACGATTTTTTCAATATCCTCTTGTTGTTTTTTTATTACATTCTTAATTTTCAGCAAGAAATAATGCAACTTGTTATACCATTTGTAGTTTAATTTACACTATTCACACATTTATTGTTTTATTCAGCTTAATCCGGTAACTTTAAGTACTAAATGGAAGGTACATTAGAAATGTTTGAATATTTTTAGAGTTCTACGCAAAACAACCTTGGAATAAAAAGAATGATAGGAGCAATTTATCAAGATCCCGTTCTTTCCAATTTTGTAATCCTTTCTATGGTTATAATTACAGTAGGCATTGTTCTACGCTTGTTTAAACAGCTATCGATGGTAACTTACATAGTTGTTGGAATTATGGTTGGTCCATACGGTTTTGAAGTTGTTACAGATGAAATTCTGATCACTAACCTGGGTTCACTGGGCATTGTGGGCTTTATTATCACATATTGGTGAATTTAGTTCTTTTTTAGGTGCTACCAGTTATTATGCAGAAATTGTTAAAAACGATGATTATCGGCTAATTATTAGCACTATCACTCTCACATTACTTTTAAGTCCGTTTTGGATTAGCCTGATCAGAAAAATATCAAAGTTACTATAAGTATTATTTCTCAGTTTCTTAAAGAACATTATCGCTTTAATTTGATTTTTTTTGACTTCAAAATCTTATTAATTCAATTGCCATCAAAATTATAACGAAAGATATTATTATGGCTTCTTTCTTCGAAACCATAACCCTGTACGCTGGTGGTGTCATTACTATCATTCAAACTAATAAACTCTACTCCTTTTTTTCGTATACCAGATATCATATCAATAAGATTCTTTAGAGAACGTGGGTTTGGCCGAACTTTTTCTATATTCTCAATAATATTGGAGAAATGCTCTATTGCATTTTGACGGTAAATACAAACTTTAATAACACTATGTAATAATTACTGCTTCATAAACCATTGTCACACATTTTGCTTAAATTACTGTAATTAATTGACAATGTGCTAATCTTAATTAACAGTTAAAGCTCTGAAAACAGTATCTTCCATAACGAATAACGAAAGTACCTTTTGGACTCCCTTAGACAATGCTGCTAAAATATTTCCGGCCATTAGGAGCAAGGAAAACACAACTGTAATGCGACTTACAGCCAATTTAAAGGAGAGGGTCAGAATTAGTAGTCTTTTTAAAGCAGTGAAGCGCGCTGAAAGAAGATTTCCATATTTTAAAGTGAGTTTACATGGTGGTTTTTTCTGGTACTACCTCGAACAAGTTAATGATCAGATAAGTATTCAACATGATAATGCAGTTGCTTGTAAAGCTTTTAACCGAAAGACCGAAAATAATTTACTTGTGAGAATACTAGTTTATAAAAATAAGATTAGCGCTGAATTTTCTCACATACTTACGGACGGCTACGGTTTATTAACCTTTTTAAAAACTATACTAATATATTATTTTCAGGATAAAGGTATACTTGAAGCGAACCGGATAGATAGATTTTATACAATGCAAGCCGATAAAGAGGAATTTGAAGATGCCTATAACAGATATTTTAAAGAGAATATACCTCATGTAATTAAGCAAGCAAAAGCATTTCATTTACCTTTTCTTTTAAAGAAAAAACCACGATTTGATCTTTTATTTGCCATATTATCTATTGAGCAAATAAAACAAAAAGCAAAGGAAAAAGGTGTAAGCATTACAGATTACCTGGTTGCCGTTTATTTATTGACACTGCAAGATATCTATCATCAATATAAGAGAAATAGAATCTACTTATCCAGTAATATCGCAAGGATACAGGTACCGGTAAACATTCGAAATATATATCCTACAAAATCAATGCGTAATTTTTCGCTTTTTGTTATGCCGGAAATTGACTTTCGCCTAGGGGAATATACATTTGATGAGATATTAAAAGTTGTGTATCATAAAATGCAGTTAGAAACTGATGAAAAACTGATCAGCAAAATCATTTCCCGTAATGTTAGTAGTGAACGAAATTTAATTGTGAGGGGAATTCCCATTTGGCTCAAAAGCATTATTCTGTATTATAAATACCATTCTCAAGGAACCAACATGTATAGCGGTGTTTTAACAAACCTGGGAAAAGTAGAATTGCCGGATCCGATTCGCAAAAAAGTCGATTATTTCACAATATCACCTCCTCCTCCTAACAAGAAGCTCAAGATCAACTGTGGTGTAATAGGTTATGAGGATACACTTACTTTAAGTTTTGGTAACATTACTGATTCCAATGAATTTGAACGAGGATATCTTCACTTTCTCTCTCAGCAAGGTATTAATATTAGAATAACCAAACACTAAAATTTGTTTATGAACTATTGTAAAAATTGTGAAGTAGAATTGGATGACGATTTGATATTCTGCCCTTTATGTGGACTAAGATCCGGCGAAGAACCAGTCACCGTGAAGAATTCAGAAGAGATACATAATAAACTTAGAGATAGAACTTTAAATGAAATTGAAAGCCTAAGCCTAACTCAAAAACTAAAGCTATTTCGGAAGATATCCGGTATTATTTTGATATCCGGTATTATAATCACACTTACTATAAACTTCATAATAAGCCACAATATCAATTGGGCTAAGTATAATTTAATAGCTTCAATAGTTACTTTTTCGAATATTAGTTTTGTTACCTTTTTGCGAAGAAAACCCTTCCTTATGATAATTAGCAGCTTAATGTCTTTAATATTGATGTTTTTAATAATAGATTATTTTAATGGCGAAAGTAATTGGGGTATTAAATTGGCGATTCCTATTGTTACATCCTTTTATGTTTTAACACTTGTTGTTTTAGTATTAATTCGAATATCAAATCAAATAGGATTCAATATATTAGCTATTGTTTTTATGGCCATAGCCTTACTTTTACTTTGTATTGAAACTTTTGTTTGTCTATATTCTCATCCAATAATAATACTTAACTGGAGTATGATTGCAGGTGCTTCATTAATGCCCATTGCAGGCTTATTGTTTTTTATACATTATAAACTTAAAAAGGGAATAGAGCTAAAGCGATTTTTTCATATTTAAAATCCTGATAGTAATTCTAACCAAAGATTACGCTCCAATACGTAATAAAGTAAAAAGGTAGCTATCCAGCCATGCGTAATACCAATTGCCCAAAGGTTACGCCATTTAAGGTAGACTGAAGCCAATACCAATTCGAGACAAAAGGCGTAAATCATCAGAAAAGCATTTGGATAATGAATGATACCAAACAAGGTTGATACAATAAAAACTAAAATAATAGTATTGGTATTCCCTGAAAGATATTTTATTACAAAAACTAGAATAATCTCAAGCATAATAAATTGTTGCATAACTCCCCAAACTGGATACAAAAGAAAAACCAGTAAAATGTGCCAAGATATATCGAGAGTATTTTTATTATATGCATAAAACAAACAAGCCAAACAATTGAGTAGAAAGAAAGGTAATAAAATGATTATCGATTGTTTGAAATTATGAAATTTTAATATTTCGAACTCTTTATGTGTTCTATTACGAAACAATATGTAGCTAATCCAAAAAAACGATATGCCGACAATATATATACTCCTGACGCTCAGGCAGTCAATCAACAAATACTTTAAAAAGGCTGTTAAGAACACAGCAATAAGTTCAAAATTCTTTTGTATCCATTTTACCAACTTAACTTACAGTTTTTTCTTTGTTGTAATTTATCATTTTTTCCATAAAAATCGGCCTTAACATGTCCCTTTTTCCTTTGTTTGAAAATCCCAGACCTCATCATTTAATACTTGTCGTTCTTCTATTATAGAGAGCTTACTTCCTTCAATATATTGTACCTCAGCAAAATTTTTAAAGAATTTATCAAAATATGTATAATACTCTTCTACGCTTAAAAAGCGAATAAACACTCTTGGGTATCATATCTTTTGAATTATTAACCTACTTTCATTTAAAACCTATAACTTTTTAATCACATAAAACAATTGTTAAATACACTTAATTGACTAATATTCAGGGAGTCCAATACTGTTTTTCAATGTCCTCTTGTTGATTTTTTATTACATTCTTAATTTATGGCAAAAAATACTGCAAATTGTTATACAATTGGTAGTTTAATTTACACCATTCACACATTTATTGTTTTATTCGAGCTTAATCCGGTAACTTTAAGTACAAAATGGAATATACACTAGAAATATTTGAATATTTTTTAGTGTTATATACAAAACAACCTTAGAATAAAAAGAATGATAGGAGCAATTCATATAGATCCCGTTCTTTCCAATTTTGTAATCCTTTCTATGGTTATAATTACAGTAGGCATTGTTCTGCGCTTGTTTAAACAGCCATCGATGGTAACTTACATAGTTGTTGGAATTATGGTTGGTCCATACGGTTTTGCAGTTGTTACAGATGAAATTCTGATTACTAACCTGGGTTCACTGGGCCTTGTCCTGTTGTTATTTTTTATTGGCATGGAAATCCACCTTCCGAATTTAATTACGAATTGGAGGATATCTGTGTTTGGAACTATCATACAAATAATTCTTAGTATATTGATTGTTTGGCTTCTGGGACAATATTTCAACTGGGAACTAAATCAGGTTGTTATGCTTGGTTTTGTTATTAGTTTGAGTAGCACGGCAGTTATTGTTAAACTTTTGCAGGAAAGAAATGAGATGCAGACAAAAGCAGGGCAGAATGTACTTGGCGTTTTGCTGGTGCAGGATTTATTAATTGTCCCCATGATAATAATCCTAGGCTACATGGGTGGCGACAGGCCTAGTATTTCAGAAGTATTAAATCAAATAGTTGGAGGTATATTTATTGTTGGCATTATCATTTATATTTTAAAAAAGAAGAAAATTAAACTGCCATTTATAGGATATTTAAGAAAAGACCATGAAATACAGGTTTTTGTGGCCTTCGCATTATGTTTCGGTTTCTCAATACTGACCGCTTTGCTTGGTTTATCTTCTGCTTTAGGGGCTTTTGTTGCCGGTATTATATTGGGTTCAACCAAATCGACTAAATGGGTACATGATAGCCTTCATGCTTTTAAAATAATGTTTGTTGCTCTTTTTTTCGTCTCGGTGGGTATGCTTATCGATCTAAAATTTTTACAAGAAAATGCAATTACAATTAGTGCATTAGTGTTAATGGTTTTTATTGTAAACTATGTTATAAATGTATTGATTATGCGTCTTTTTCGTAATAGCTGGAAAATTAGTATGTATGCCGGGGCTTTATTATCACAAATTGGTGAATTTAGTTTTATTCTAGGTGCTACCGGTTATTATGCAGGAATTATTAAAAACTATGATTATCAGCTAATTATTAGCATAATCGCTCTCACATTACTTATAAGTCCGTTTTGGATTAGCCTGACCAAAAAAATATCAAGGTTAATATAAATATTATTTCACAGTTTCTTATAGAACCTTCTCGCTTTAATTTGGTGTTTTCTGACTTCAGAATCTAATTAATTCACTTGTCTTCAAGACTATAACGAAAGAAATTTTTAAGACTTCTTTCTTCGAAACTATAACCCTATACACTGGTGGTGTCAATACTATCATTCAAACTAATAAACTCAACTTCTTTTTCTATAAAACAGATACCATTTCAATAAGATGCTATAGAGAATGTTCCAATCTATCTAATTTTTAAACAACCAATACATCACCTTCGCTGGTATGTTCTAACATCTTTTCGAATTCCAGACGTTCTTTTGCTGCACTTCTTGTTTCCTAAAATATTTTTGTACAACCAATTTTTACCAGTGCTTCCACTTGCATCTCCAAATTCTGGTCTTTAGTAGATAGCCCTGCATAACCGATTTTCATAACTGTCTCTTTTAAGGTTAATCCGTGAAACCCATTATTAAAACCTGTTTTTGAGACTGTCAATGTCAGTCCTGATTACAGAAGATAAAATCGTCTCAGCAAACGGTGGTTTAATTAAACTATTCTCCTTTCACATCTCGCTTCATACGTGCAATAGCCTCCTCATCCCTATACACATTAAAAATAGTATCAAGTCTACTGACAGCATCTTCATTGACATTATTGGTTTCCTTAAGGTATTGCAACTGAATATCACTATCCTTCAATCTTTGGTTATCATTCAGCAAATAAACATTGAATAAAATTGACACAGTAGATAGAATCTGAAAAACTATAACCTTAACTATTAATTGCTTTCGCTTCTTAAGGCTCTGCATAACTTCTGCATGTAACGTTTGACTAACAGATGTTTGCTTTTCTATCGCAGGAAGTATCTTGACAATTTCGTCGAATAAATCACTTTTGGAAGAATTAATGATTCCACTTATTGATTTCAGAAAATAATTGACGACACTTTCGATTGTTATCGACCTATCTTTTTGCTTCTCCATAGTGGAAATAATTTCACTTTTTGCCAGTTCATGATTGTAATTGACATCATCCAGCTTCTCATTCATTTGCGCCAACTTCTCTTTGATTTCTTCAAACATGGCTGTCGTCATTTCATTTTTCGTCATGGTTTTCTGTTTTTAGAATTTAGGGCCAAAGCGGCGTTTCTTGTATCTGGATATATTTTGTTGTTTTCTTTTCTGTTGCTGCTCATGTAGGCTGTGTACATAATCTGGATGGAGCAATTCTGCACCAATCTTCAAGGCATTGAAGGTTTTACAATCTAACTTTTCATAGTAGGAATATGACGCCTTATGTGCATTACAATAGAGTTGATAACTGATTTTAGAATAACTAAACTGTCGGTCAATTTTGGAACCATTAAAGCTTAGTTTATCTTTTCGAAAGATGACACCCTGAATTTCATCCGTCTGCCCTTTGTATTTGTAGGTAATCGTTATCTCTTTTTGACCTAACTGATTTTCCAGATCCTTCCAATTCTTGCATTGCGGTATCGCTTGCTTCAGCGATTCATAGATTTCATACTTGGCTTTGTCTGCACCCTTTAACCGGTGTGTTTTAACGTGTTCTTTTCCTTTCGCAAAATAGAGATGATGCTGCCGAGTCAGATCCTTGCAGATTCGCTCACTTCTTATCCGGTCATTTTTATCCGAGATGGTCTTGCCATTAAAATCCACTCGATTTATAATTAAATGAATATGAGGATGCTCTTTGTCGTAATGCCGGGCCATCAGGTATTGCGTTTCATCAATATTCATTTTCTCCATGTAGGTCCTACCGATATCTATCATCAAATCATTGGTGAGCTTTGCTTTATCATTGGCTGAGAAATCAAGCGAAATATGATAGACAGGTTTGGTAATGCGTTTATTGAGTTCTACCTGACTTTGGAAACTCTGAATAATGGATTCGGTATCTTTCAAGCGCAAACCATCTGAGCACAATAATTCAGTTCCTTTCTTTTCATCCAGAACATAGCTGACGATTCCTCGAAAAAATTTGCCTTTCACTATTTTAGCTATCATACTAGATTTGGTTTAAAAGTTGGTCAATTTGATTGGCCAAATGCAAGTATTCACTTCTTGCATTGTTGTAGCCTTGCCCATTGGCTTTCCTGGCAATTTGATTCAGATTATTGGCCATGCCACATAGTTGACGAATCAGTTTTTGATGCTCCGGGCTGAGACGCTCTTTGACTGAACTGTTATGAATGCATTGTCGCATATATTCGCTCTTGGTCATGCCAGCTTCCATTGCCTTTGACTTTAAGGTATAGTAATCCTCTGTGGACATTTTCACATCCACTTTATACTTCTTTTTCTGGGAAGCACTTAATCGAGGCCGGCCACCTTTATTTGTCATTTTCTACTCTGTTTTTTAGACCAACGGGATGCTTTTTCAAGGTTTTGGTCGTACCAAAACATAAACTTGCTAATAGCTTCGCTTAAGAGACAAGCATTAATATCTCTTTAGATATTTTGCAATTCGTAGCATTCGGCATTTTCTCTTTCTAATACATACATTTGGGCTTTTTTACATACGTAAGCCACCCATTTTTTGGAGGTCATGGTTTGGCAAAAGGAAGCGGAATAAAAATCCCTGTGCTATGGGAAGAAAAATCAATTCAAACAGATTTTGAGCGGACAGAGCAAAGGGCTTGTATTTTGCGGCACGCAATAATAATAAGCTTTTTGCTGTCGGGACTGTGCATTGGGAAGAAAGATGTGTTTGAATGATTTTGGCGTGTTTATGCCGAACACTTTTGTATCAAACCATGGCCGTTCACACCTTTGCTGAAGCATGTATAAAAAAGCATAGCTTTCAAAAAAATCTTTGATTTCCATGTTAGTGGTTTTAAAGTATATTTCTTTCTCTTTAAATTACCAACACCCTTATTACCAAACAATAAGTAAAACAATACAAATCAATCCAAATTATACGATTTTCTGATTTTGGACGTCATTTTTTACAAAACAGACGAAAAGCAATAGAGATTATTTTTCTGAAAATGTAAGGGAAAACATCAAACTTCTACCGTATCTTTTCTCCCTCCTCCTTCAAAAAATAATAACCCTTTCTTCTCATGTAAGGGTATATAAACGACATCCAAACATGTCGCCCTTGCATTGAGCGAAAGTTCTATTTCTCATTCTTACGAAGGAGCGATACACTATACGGCAGCAATAATTAAAAGAGACGAATACTACATTGCATACACCGTGTATTTTTTCTCTTGGGAGGGAGCTCTGACTATTGGCAGAAAGATGCTAAGAATAATTCACGCCCCATTACTACCTACTTTTTGAAAGAATAATAAGTAGCTTTATTCACCTTATAAATTCATCGGTTTATTATGAGAGTACAGTACTGCTCCGACTTGCATTTGGAATTTCATGAGAATAAGGCATTCTTACAAAAGAATCCTATTCCGGTGAAGGGTGATGTCTTAATCCTGGCTGGAGATATTGTGCCATTCAAAGTACAAAATGAACATGATGACTTCTGGGATTACTTGTCAAACAACTTTCAGTATGTTTATTGGGTACCTGGAAATCACGAATACTATTATTCCGATATATCTGAATACTCAAGCTCTATTTATAAGAAATTAAGGGATAATATTATTTTGGTCAACAACACCTCGGTGATGCACAACGATGTGCGTTTTATCTTCACTACTTTATGGACGGACATTTCTCCAACAAATCAATTTATCATTCAATACCGGATGTCGGATTTTAGGGTGATTAGAGGTGGAGATGATATTTTTACGCCAGAACGATACAATCAACTGCATAGTGAGAGCCTTAAATTTCTTAGGTCAGAGCTGGCTATAACAGCTATTGAAAAAACAGTAGTAGTAAGCCATCATGTGCCCACATATTTAAATTATCCCGAAAAATATAAAGGAGATACTCTTAATGAAGCCTTTGTTGTAGAATTAAAACACTTGATTGAAAATTCAGACATTGATTACTGGATTTTTGGACATCACCACCAAAACAGATGTGATTTTACAATAGGTAAAACACAACTATTGAGTAGTCAATTGGGCTATGTAAGACACAATGAGCATTTTGAATTTTGCAACAATTCTTCATTTATTGTTTGATTATTAATTTAATAAACTTAATATTGCACAATAAATACATCGGGTTTATTGTGCAAAAAACATGTTTATCAACTATTTATGGAAGTATTAAGGCAATATATAGAAACCACAATAGGAGAAGATGTACAGTTTGAGAATTTGGAGGCTGCACAAAAGACTAAACTACCTTTTTATTTAAGCCAGACTTATCAGCTGTTTGCAGCCCATTTGTTTAACCATGAGCTTATTTTTGCCAAACTCATCGATACAGACAGCTTCACGGTTTCGCAGTCTGCCAATAATTTATTGAAATTACATAGCTTGCTCAATAAACCTATTGTGCTCGTGCTTGATGAGATTGCATCATATAATCGCCTTCGATTGATCGATAAGCGTGTAAACTTTATCGTTCCGGGAAAACAAATGTTTTTACCTGAGCTGTTTGTTGATTTGAGAGAGTCGTTTGCAAAATCACAACCTGAACAACAAAAGCAAACTTTAACGCCATCGTCACAATTTCTACTTCTGTTTCATTTATTGAACCAGGATAGTCAATGGCATATCGGAGAAAAAACATTTAAGGAAATTGCCGAAAGATTAAGCTATACAGCAATGTCAATCACCAAAGCGGTTGAAAATCTAAAGCAGTTAGATTTAGTTACTACTGTAGGTGAGAAAGAGAAGTATATCCGGTTTAAACATGATAAGGTGGAACTATGGAGTCAACTTGAAGAGCAAAATCTTTGGAAGACGCCGGTATTAAAACAAATTTATTTGGATGAGTTGCCATCTAACGCAGTGACACTATTTAGCAATACATCTGCTTTACCTGAATATAGCGATGTAAATCCAAGCCGTCAGGAATTTCTGGCCATGGATAAAAACAACTTCTATTCTCTGAGAAAAAGTAATGCACTAATTGAAACGAATGCGAATGAAGGCCGCTACTGTCTGGAAATATGGAAATACAACCCTGTATTATTAGCTAACCTGGTGCAAGACGGTAATTCGGTAGTTGATCCGCTTTCGTTGTACCTATGCTTAAAAAGCGAGACTGATGAGCGTATTGAAATGGCGCTGGAACAGATTAAAAAGAAATTCTTATGGTAAGAGGACTGGCTACTTTTAAAGAATATTTCAAAGACTATTCCGATAATTATATAATTATTGGCGGATCGGCCTGTGACGTCATTATTGATGAAGCTGGTTTTGAACCCAGGGCAACAAAAGATATTGACATCATTTTAATTGTTGAGGCCTTAACTCCTGAATTCGTCAAGAAGTTTTGGGATTTTATCCGTGATGGAGAATACCAACAAAAAGAAAAGAGTGAGGATGAACGAAGATACTATCGTTTTATAAACCCGAAGAATAATGCGTTTCCACAACAGCTTGAGTTATTTTCCAAAATTCCTGATTTATTGGACTTGGAAGGAGAGCCACACTTAACGCCTATCCCTGTTGAGGATGATTTATCAAGCCTTTCGGCTATTTTAATGGATGAGGCATATTACAAGTTTACTATTGAGCATAGTAGTATTGAAGAAGGAGCGCATATTGCGGCACCTGAAACACTCATCTGTTTAAAGGCAAAAGCATACTTGGATTTGACTGAGCGAAAAAGCTAAAGGCGAGAGAATTGATGAACGCAATATCAGGAAGCACAAGACCGACATTTTTCGCTTGGCAGTATTGCTTCCTCCTGAGCAAAAATACAAGTTTCCAGATGGGATTAAAGCCGATTTAAAGACTTTCACAGTTGCTATTGAAAACGACTTACCTGATAAGTCCATTTTTAAGCAGATGGGGATGGGAAATATCGATGTTAAGGCAGTTTACGAGCAGCTAATTAACATTCTTTAACATGCCTGAAATTGAGCGTTTTTTGCTAAAAATGGATTAACCCGTTTTTTTAGCAAAAAATATATCGCTAACTTGCAATGTATCAAAGGATATCAAATGCAATCAAAAATACTTGCGGGACATTAGGTAAATCTGAGGATAGTTAAAATCTTAATGTCAGTATATCAACAACATACAGGTGAAAAAATCGATTCCCGTCGGGACTACAAAAAGCCTGCAATCTTTTGATTTGCAGGCTTTTGTATTTTATAGGTGGCAAATTAGTTTGAAAAAATCTTATATATATTGCTCTTCTTTTTTATTGGCACATTGAATTCCATACCAACCTCCTCACTATCTATAGATTATATCTAGGCTAAATGTATTACTACGGTTAAGATTTTTTGATTATACTCCCAAAATCCGCTAAAGTCAGGGCTAATTTATGATGACCTGTTATGGATCGTTACTAAAACAATGATAATCCTAGAATTACATATAAGCTACTATAGTTCGAGCTCCAATAATTGTATTTGCTTAGAATATCCCGATTTGAATTATAACGTATTTCTAAACTATATTTATCCTTGAGTTTATAACCTGCCCCCAAAGCAAAATTTCTGCTTGATTCGATCTCAACTTCTTTCGTAGGATAATCATCACTTCTTAAGAGACTAATAGATGAATTGATTTGAATATCATAAGCATAAAAAGAGGCATTCACAAACAGTTTTGATTTATCGTTAAGAAAGAAATAGTGTCGCAAACCTATTGGCAATTCTATAGAATTGTAATTAATTTTTGATTTAAGAACTTTATGCTCGGGTACTTCCGTTGGTTGCTCTTCTTTAAAAGACTGATAAGTTGGCTCGATTATTATGGCCCATTTATTCATATTAAATGGTAGAATGAATTCTGCTTCAAATCCAACCCTAACTCCAATATTATTGCCAAAATCAGGTTTTATTGTAGGTAAAAGAGAATTTTGTATATCTAAGCTGTTATAATTTAAACCTGGTCTGAATGTTAAATTGAATAAATCATTCTTTTGTTTTGATTCAGCATAATTGATAAAATTTGAACCGGCACACTCGTTATATTTTACAAATAGTTTTATTAAATTACCTTTGGAATACTTAAGTCGTTCGATATCATTTAATCCTATTTCTTCACATTTTAAGTTTAGATATAGTTGCTGTTTAAATAAATTATTCTCTTTTATTTTACCTTCATGTATATATTGTTTATATACTAATTGATTTATTTCGGAATCGTCTAGATTATAAAACAATCGGGATAATTCTCCTTCTTCGTAAAGAAATAATGACGCGCGCCCCTCAATAAGGACTTTTAGAAATAGCAATTCTTCTTTTGAGGTGGAATTTCTTTCAAAACCTATTTTATCAATATGATCAATGGATCTGTCAATTTTGGTGTTAGCCCTGATATATTTGCAAAAATCATTAATTACAAATTCTTTAACAGTGTGAATTGTAGCTTTTTGAACTTCCTCGTTTGGCGAAAGTTTATACATAAATTCGGTGGGATTATCTAACCAGTCAATGTTCTTTATTAAACACTCAATTTTCTTGTTTGATTCATCGATGAAATATCCATTCTCAAAAGAAATCTGAGAATATGATTTAATGAATGAAATTGTAATTAAGGCGATTACTAACTGTTTTCTCATTTTTTATAAATTTTTTATGTTCTCAAACCTGGTTTCGTAAAACCAATAACGTTGGCTAGATGAAGCGTATGGCTATTTAAGGAACCAAACCTTCCAAAACTCCGCTGAGCCAAATCTTTTATTTGTTTTTATCTTTTCATTTTAAAGCCAAATCGACTATTTGGCGTTGATTGCCATTGCTGAGATGATTCAAAATTGAGGCGAACCACTTTTGCGACATTTCAGCGTGTTAGTGGCCGTATTTTATATTTCTGTAAGGTTTAATATAGCGTAACAATTAAATGTCTGTGAAGTCTCAGCATCTTGAAATTCGCATGTAAATACGAATGAATTCTTACTAGTAATATTCACATTACTAAAACTCCAACGACAGCCTTTAGCAAGGTAAGAGTTACAACCTGGAGGATAAAATTCCAGTCTCTTTTTAAGTTTCTTATCAACAATATCATAGACTGTAATTCCTCCTGATACATATACCCAATCATCCCAATCATAGGTAATTAGAGTTTGACTTTTAGGCGATGAAACAATATGCTGTTTTAGTTTTTCCTTGTTGCCTGTTTTTTTGTTAATCAATACACAATCATGAGCTTCATAATACTGTCCAGCAAACAAATAAGAATTTATCTCATCAATAAACCCAGCATATTTATAAGCAGAGAAACTCATATGTCCGATGTCTTCATTATTTAATGAGTCTTTAATTCCTGAGTCTAACTTAAAAACAAAAGTAGAATCATTAACTCTCTTTGTATTTTCATCAGTATTTTCCTTCCAATCTACATGATGTATATTTTCATATTTATTTGATTGGTTTATAGCTGTCAGTTTATCAAACTCATATTTTCCAATTTTCCTAATTGAAATCTTGAATCTATCTAAATCGTATTTTGCGATTGAACGTATTAAACTATCAGTAACATATTCATTATATTCTTTTGACGCAGAAACTTTGTTTTCGACTTTCTGCATTTTGATGTTGCTTCTTGTCTCTATCAGGCTTAATTCTAAACGCTTAACGTATTTATTAAGATTCTTAATTATAGTTTTTTGATTCTCAACTTTCTCTACCAATGGCTCAATCCTAGACTTTGAATTGGTCAAAAGTAGCGCCAAACTAATGCAGGTCAAGAAGAGTAAAATAATTATTAACCAGTGTATTCTGTTGTGATTCATTTGTTATTACGTAATTGGTTTTTTATATGCCCACTAACGGTGGCTACATGAATCGGGGTGCATTTGCGGAATATTAACTTGTCATGCTATAACAAAGGGTTCATGCGGCAAACTAGCTTCCAAAACAACGCTACCGCACCCTTATTTATTGTAGCGTGTTGCCCAACGTTATTTTATAATAAATTAATCCTTAATGCAACGAACTGAAAATCCATTATTTTTGTTGTCCAGATTACGCATAATTGCATCATTCAGACAATAAAGTAGCCGACTATATGCATCGTTACCATTTTCTGTACCACTCCACCATGTTCCTAGGAAGCTAGCATCATAGAAACCACTATTACTATAATGACGACCTCCGCTAGGAGGAGCTGAAAAATCATAATCATTGGTGCCATTGCCAGTTGAATACCATCCAGAATTTGCTTTCAATTTAAGTCCTTCCGTTGTACCTCGATAACCTGTAGCATTTAAATCTGATTCTGATATTCCAAGGAATCGTTCTAGTATCTGCCACTCTTCATCTGACGGTACATGCCATCCTGATGGACATAGTTTATTAGTCTCAATAGTGTACCAGTTATAAAGTGCTCCATAATTATTATCATTCGCAAATGTTTCATCGTTATCATACCAACAATATGCTCCAATAGATATATCTGCCCATAAAGCATTGTCTGTTATTTTATGAATTGCTGTTCCATCATTATAAGTTGTTGTTCTCAAATTCTCAGACATCCATGTTTGTGTTCCGATTAAAACAGTTTGATATTCATTACCATCATTATCTATTAAAATCCCTTGTGATGGCTGGTAAAATATAACACTATCCACTTCTGCTAATACATGTTCCCCAACAACAACACCATCTTTAATAATGTACATAGTTTCTTGAGCTTCAGTATTAGCTATAATTGATAAAGAAATAATTATTAGTAATAATATTCTATTAATTAATTTCATTTTAAGTCTAGTTTTTTAAGAATTTAATATTTTCAATTTTATCATAAGTATAAATACGACATAAGTACATTCCATTTCTTAAGTCTGATACATTAATACTTTTAAATGAGGTAAGAATTTCTTTCTTTAGCACTCTCCCCTGTAAATCAAATATTTCAACTTTCAAGACACATTCTAGAGCTATTTCGCTTTTTATATAAAATACATCATTAACTGGATTTGGGTAAAGTTGTAGCTTTTCTTCAGGTTGTTTTCTTTCTAATGGAATTTCAATCTTTGTACTTATGCCATTGAAATCAAGTCTTTTTAGACCACTTATGTCATAAGAGTTTGAACTTCCATCCATTTCATTAACATGTAAGTTACCTCCGGAAAAGGTTAGTTTCCTGATGTCATTGGTGTAAAAAAAGGAAAACCCTCCTGAACTCTCTTTCACATTTAATATGTTTTGTGCATTTAAACTTAAGAGTCCAAAACTCATAAATAGAGCTATATAAATCTTCTGTATTCTGTTCTGCATGTTTAGTTGTTGTAAAACATTTTGTATTCTTGTTGCTATGTCATTCCAATGTTGGGTAACTACTCGATATACGGCGTTATGCTTTGTATATATTCTATAGTAATTGACTTATATATGGTATTACTAAAAAATATATAGTATATATTTTTGCAGCACAAGGCTGTGATATCTAAGTTGTATTATTGCTTCACCACCCTCTCTTACACTCTCAATACACCCGGTTAGGTAAGATGGCCTATTTCCGATTAGCGCCACTAAATTAAATATTTTGCCTAAACAACAAGTACCATATTGATAAATATAATTAATCCGTTGACTAAAGGAGAAAATGTGCTCATATGGAAAGAATATGGGCAATCCACTCCTATAATTGTATTTTCATAAAACTCCAAACCGCATAACCCATTTATAAAACCAGTTTATGAGACTATTAATACTTGTGTATGTTAGGGAGGGTAAGATAGTCTCCCAAAACCGTGCTATTGCATGACTAACACATTACCTTCCCTGCTCTAAAGAGCTATCAAACTAATTTGCCTGCGATAACAGCAGTTTTGGATAGATAATATTACTCCTCCCACTTTACACCCACAAACTTTATATCTAATATATTTGACATATCACTACTCCTTCGTCAAACTCACTCATTCCATTTTATATTTCACCCACACGATTACCTTGAGTCCTTCTTAGCCTATTAGGCTGACACTCACAAAATGTTTCAGACCTACAGCCTGATATTTACACGATAACCATGATCAAGGGGCGATGCCCTTTGCTGCGATGTTTAAGGCTGTCAGCCTTATGCTTAGGTACATGATGTTTGAGTTGGAAGATGACTAACTGTCGAACTGATTAATTGTCGAACTGTCTATTGGCCAATCAGTCTATCATCTAATAGTCTATATCAACACCACTGGCGCAGTTTTGCAAACATTGCCTTTACAGATTTATTATTAATCAACTCATCTCTCCCCCGATGGCTATCGGGGTCCACGGATTATTGACTGGACCATTTGATTATTGTTACAACTAATCGCTACACGATTAGATAATCCGTGTAATCCGTGGTTCATCTTTTTTTTATTTATTTATATCATTGGCTTGTGTTATATTTTGCCTCTCTTAAAACCACCGTTTTCTTTTTTTTGACCACGCCCAGATGGCTATTTGAGTCTCACCGCTCTCCGCTTTGTCGAATTGTCGAGTTACTAAATGGAGGAATTGTTGAGTTATGCTTAAAAACCTTTATGGTGAGTTAAACAGATAAACTTTTAAACTAATAAACAGTCTCATGATCTAATGGTCTTCTAGTGCACAGTACTCGGTGCATAGTGCCCCTCTTACTACTCCCCCGATGGCTATCGGGGTCTCACCTTCCATTCCCTTCATCAACAGTTTAATATAATAAATAAACAAGACAGTTGATTTCTGAACAAAATATTTAATTTAGTGGCGCTAATCGGAAATAAACCATTCTGGAGCGGACTCATTTAGGTTAGGATATGTTTATATAGTCGTTTATAAACGTATAACCTGCTAAACGTTTATAAGTGTTTAATAAATGAGTATATAGATCTTATTTAGGGTGTAAAGAATTGGTGGGTGATAGCAGGAAGTTGGGCTTAATTTATGAGTAAAATCGACCCATAGATATGAAGAAAATATTGATTGCTATAATTCTTGGAGCTGTTTGCTATTCATGTATTAATCCCAAGGAAAATATTTTGAATCAAGACATATTTGAACTAATCATTAAGGATAGGATTCGATTAAACTCTACAGTTCAGATTCTTCAAGAAACAAATGATTCTTTAGGGATTTTCAATATCACACTCATTGAAAATTCGAATATTGATGTTGAACTTGATACAACAAGAAATAGGTTGGTTTTTCTTGGCGGACAATCTATTCCATTATCACATCCATTTTTTATGGATTCCGTTGATTACATTGACCATCAATTAGATCACTTGAAATCTTCTTCATGGGATACAACCTCTCTAGGCTTAAAAATAGAGATTGATTCACCATTAGAAGAACTTGGTGATAGTATAAAGTACAAGACATTGTGGTGGATAGACAAATATGTAAAAGACAAGGCTTTCCTGCAAATAGGTCAACCTATTTTTAATGTAAATGGGGAAGCTCTGGTTGCTACAGAGATAATGATAGAAGACTACGTGATAAATAAAATGTACATATTAAATAGGGTAAATGACAATTGGAAAATTATTGATTCGAACTCTTCAATTGGGAAATTTACACCTCCCGAAATTAAAGAAAAAACTAATCCCGATGGAACAATAGCAAGAACAGAGACACGCTATTTAATTTTTCTAGGGAATTATGATATTTAAAAAACTAAAGTTATGAAAATGCACCATACATCAACCATGATATACCATTTGCAATATCCTTAAGCCCAATGAGAATACTTGTTATATTATTTTCCCTAATGGCAACTGTTTCATTTGCTCAGGATAGTTGGCTAATTGATAAAAACGGATGTAAAGTATATAATCCTTACCCAAGAAAGCATGAATCTGTCGAATGGACAGGTGAATGCAAAGATGGCACTGCTAATGGTTATGGTAAGCTCATTTGGTATCTGAAAGGTAAGAAAACAAATAATGTTTATACCGGATTCATGAAGAATGGACGACCAGAAGGCAAAGGGAAATATGAAACGCAAACGAAGTTTTTTAAGGAAACCTTTGAAGGTGTATTTCAAAATGGAGAATTATCCTTTGGTACAATATATTCTTATTCAAAGCAAGATACTACAAAATATGTTGGTGAAATAACAAACTGGAAAGCTAATGGCCATGGTGTTATGTCGTTCTCTGATGGCGATTGGTTCAAAGGAGAATTTAAGGATAATTATTTTATAGACGGTGTTTACACAGTACCATCCCTGGGTTACAAAATTGAAAGTTCAGAATGGAAATATTATTCGACACCAAAAGGAACATTAACTTGGGGAGATGGATCGGTATACATTGGAGAACTGGAAGTATATCTTCCACATGGAAACGGAATGATCGTTTATCCTGATGGAGTCATTCAAAAAGGAAAATGGAGAAATGGAATATTAATAAAAATATTAGAAAGCGATTTGTAACACTCAGCCATTGGCACAGGTTTGCAATCTGTGTCTTTAAAAATTATTCAAACAATTAACATTCAGCAAGCACCTAAACGCAATAAATGTCGAACCGTCAAATTGCTTAATCGCTAATATTAACAAACCACAAATTGCTCCACCACTGACGCATATTAGCAATCTGAGCCATTAAAGATTATTCAATTGCCCAGCTAAAACCAATGGCTTTGTAATAAAATTGTTAAGTTTAAATAATGAAAAACTGCTACTATATAGTCCTGTCTATAATGCTTTTATCCTGTCTCAAACATGGCAAAAGCAACTCCTTACCTACTGACCAGGAAATCAACAATACCATTAAAGAGATTTACGAATTGAAATTGGATAGTGAGACGGACAGCGAATGGAGACAGTTCATTCAATCTAACCCTATTACAATAAGACCAAATATAAATTTACCTGAGTTGACCTTAAATAATGAATCGGAAAAGTATTTCTCAAAAAAGGATTTGAAATATATGATCAGGCAAAGGCAAATGATCAAAAATTGTCATCTCGATTCAACTATATTAAACGATTATAAAATAATAACTAGTGAAGGCGATGATTATAAAGGATTGATAAATGAATTCACTATACCACTTTACTCATTAGATAGAAAAACAATCATTTTAACCGAGGGATATAACAGGGGAGTTTTATCCGGATATTCATATACTTCGATTTACAAAAAGAATAATCACAATTGGGAGCTAGTATATAGATCCGATAAAATAAGATATTGATAAATTAAGCGCTCCCCCGCCGGCGCAGATTTGTAATCTGTGCCTTAAAAGAATACGCTTAATTATCTTCTTGCTTGAGCAAACACATTAACTGTCGAACAGTCAAATTGTCAAATTGCTTAATCGTTAAATTGACAAACCACAAATCTTTAAGGTCTGGTACCGATTGATTACCTGTAAACCTGAACTATTCGATGACCCATTGATCGAACAAGCTATTAAGCTAACAATTAATAACCTGCCTATTGAATCACCATGCGTTTTGTACCAGTTAGTTTATCATTGACGAACAACGAGTACAGATAGGTGCCGGACTTTAACTGACCGGAGTTAAACTGAACTTCACCTTCTCCCGGTTCTTTGATGCTGAACCTTGCCATTTCTTTGCCATTGATTGAATAAAGGATAAGATAGGCTGAGTTATAGGTTTCAGCAATATAATAGGAAATAGTTGTGCTGGAACTAACAGGATTGGGTGTGTTTTGATACAATACAGATTTGCTTGCCTGTATGGATTTTAATGATGCAGTGGTTGCTATTCCTAACCTGTCCAACACTTCTGCCATTTGGGTTTCCAGGGTAGCTATCCTGTTTTCAAGCGTTTCGATTTGGTTTTGCTGGTCAACTAGTATCTCGGAAAGATCAACTGTGTTACCTCCTGAAATTGTTAAGGAAGTGCCACTAATCGACAAATTCTGCTCGTCAGTATTATCCTTATAGGCGGATAAACTGACGGTAGTGCTGCTTGTGGATGTGCCTAATGCATCACCCTCCAGGTAAAGAGATGCCCCCCCCGACTCTTCTAAATTAGTTTCTTCAAGCCAAAGTGCTAAATCAACACTATTACCGTCCTCTATGCTTAAAACACCATCTACCAGTGATAATGACTGATCATCTGTTCCTGTTCCGTCTTGTAATGCGGATAGGTTTACTGAGTTTCCGTTATCGATAGAAAGAGTAGTACCTGTTAATGCCAGATTCTGCTCGTCGGTATTGGCTTCGTAACCATCCTGAAGAGCGGATAAATCAACCGAGTTGGCACCTTCTATATGCAGTGTTGTGCCCGATAGTGTCAGGGCTTGGTTGTCGGTATTGGCCTCGTAACCATCCTGAATAAGCGATAAATCGATAGTACTGCCGTTTTCGATGGACAAGTTGGTGCCCGACAAAGCTATATCCTGGGCATCGGTATTATCCAGGTAAGACGACAAATCCACTGAATTACCATTGGAAACCGAAAGACTATGGTCGGTAATAGAAAGGGTTTGCGCATCGCTATTGTCCATGTATGCTGATAGGTCGATGTTATTTACACCGCCCGATATGCTTAAGTTATGATCGGCCAAACTTAGTTCCTGATTATCGGTATTATCCATATATGCAGAAAGGTCAACCGAGTTACTTTCTGAAACGGACAGGCTATGGTCAGTCAAATCCAAACGTTGAATACCATTTGACAGCCAGGTTGTACCATCCCATATTTTCAGTAGGTTATTCGTGTTGTCATACACCATCATGCCTTTGTCATCTGTTGTTAAGCTTCCCACAAACTGCTCCAGTTCTTCTTCCGACAGGCGGTTGATCAAGAAACCTTTATCTGTTTCTGAAAGGTCGATACTGGCATTGAGGTTTGGTGCCGTTGTTCCTATACCTAAGGTCATACGGTTATTGGCTGATGTTCCACCTATAACGAAACTATTATCTTGTGTAACGCTGGCATTGGATCCAATGGCCACTGAATGAAGGCCTGAAGCACTGGCATAACTACCAATGGCTATGGCACTATCGCCCGATATTTCTGTCTCCCGTCCTATGGCAATAGCATGGTCGTTGGTGATGCTTGTTTCGTAGCCAATGCCAATAGAGTATTGCGAATTGTCTTGCAAATAAGCCTTATTTCCGATACCAATAGAACCCGTTGTCAATACAGTAGCAATATTGCCAATGGCAACGGCATAATTACCAGTTACATAGGTGTCATAGCCTAACATGGTAGCATAATTACCACCTGCATAAGCTGAATAACCAATAAATGTAACGCCAGACTTATTAGTGCCGTTAAAATCAGCTCTGGCGCCTATGCCAACATTATACTGCCCGTTTCGGTTCTTTCCTCCCGTGCGATAACCTAAATAGGTGTTATAACTGGCATCATTCGTTTCATTGGTCCGGTTATTGTCATATCCGGCACCATAACCCACAAAAGTGTTGAAGTCAGCATACTCATTAGCTGCACCCGAGGCAAAACCTATGAATGTATTGGCCTTACCTTCACCATTATCAGTTCCTGCTCCACTACCTAAAAAGGTATTGGCTGAACCGGTAGTGTTATCATACCCAACACTGCCTCCTGAAAAACTAATATTAGAAGTACCTTCGATTGTCTCAGAAAGACTGTATGTCGCTTCACCTCCTACAAAAGTATTGCCGGTTCCGGAGGTGTTCTTATAGCCGGCTACACTACCTACAAAGGTATTATGGTCGGCTGTATTATTATAGCCGGCATCTTCTCCAATGAAGGTATTTTCATCACCGCTTATGTTGTTAAAGCCAGCCTCTTCACCAACAAATACATTATCAACGCCGGAGGTATTGTAGTAGCCGGTGCGGTAACCGATAAACACATTGTCGCCGGCATCACCATTACTATTACCTGCCAAAGATCCGAGGAAAGTATTGTGATAGCCATTATAATTTGATGCACCTGCACGCATACCAATAAAGGTATTGTGTTCTCCCGAGTTGTTATAGCCGGCTTTGTAACCAATAAAGGTTAAATGATTATTGTATTCGTTTAAATGTCCGGCAAAGAATCCCACAAAGACACAGGAGTCACCACCATCGTTATTATCTCCGGCACCGTTACCGGCATAATAAGTCCCATATTGTGCATTGATGATCTGGTTGATGCCCCAAAAGAAGCATAGAATAATAAGTAATTGTTTTTTCATGATGTGTGTATTAAGTATCAAGGTGCAAGACTTAATTACAGCTCGCGTATTCCTATATCTTAGTCAGGATGGTTTGAAAAGAAAGATGAGAAGTACCCGAGGAATAGGAGGATTAAACAGGCAAAGGCACACTACAAATTTTGCTACTGCTTATGCCTTTGCCTGTATACTCTGAATATTATCGTACAGAAAGTTTAGATACTTCTTGTGTCCCTTTGATCTTTACAAGGTACATGCCTTTGCTTAGATCGCTAATGTTTATTCTTTGATTAGTATAGCCCGTTTTATACAATTGGCCCGTGATACCGTATACACTGAACTGAACTGTTTGATCTGTCTTCACAATAATGTAATCATTGGCAGGATTAGGATATACCATCACATCATTTTGTAAATGATTGTCGATGGCTGTGGCAACACTCACGGTAACCTTATGGCTACATGTTGATGTGTTTCCTGTTGCATCTGCTACCGTCCAGGTAATAATATTATCTCCCATTGCTAATGATTCACCTGCCAATTCTGATTCATTATTAAAGTCGTTAGTGTAATCAACCGGTGAACAGTTATCGTCAGAAGCTACTATTTCAAACTCGCCATCATCTACTACATAAAAGTTTCCGTCATTGGCAATCACCGTTTGATCATCAGGACAAACTATAGTAGGATTGGTGACATCTTGAATCACCACATTTTGCGTTTGAGTGCTTGTATTGCCATTACCATCATCATAGGTCCATGTTACCAGGGTTGTTCCCTGTGTGGTAATTGGCAACACAACATCATGAGTTCCCATTACCGTGCCTGCAAAGTTATCGGTGGCTGTTGGTGCAGTTAGTTCGGTCACTTCACACTCGGCAGTGATATCACTTAGTATTTCTACATCTGCAACCGGCGCTGTGCCATCTGTGATAATCACATTTTGGGTTTGCGTTGCTATATTTCCGTTACCATCTTCATAAGTCCAGGTTATAATGGTGGTCCCTAATGTCTTGATTGGCAATACAGCATCATGTGTACCCACAACACTTCCTGTACACATATCCGTTGCAGTAGCTGCAGTTAATGAAGTCACTTCATTGATTCCTTCTATATCGCTTAAAGTGGTTTCGTCAGGTACCGGAGCATCTGATTCCAGGCCACTGTCATCTATCGTCCAACCAAATTCTGACATTAATGTTTCTCGGGCTTCGCCTGCACTACAGTAGCTGGCATTTATGTTACCCAGAGTTACATCTGACTGGATCGGCTGAGCAGCCCAGCCTTCCAAAAGGGCGTCATAATTAGTGGTTGATAAACTCAGCCCTTGTAGCATATTATACATGTTTGAATTTGATGTTACACCTGACAATACCCAGCTACCCAGGTTTTGGTCAAAACTGCCTGCATCCTGAAACATATGGAAATATTTGTCTACCGAAGAAACATCCCATCCTGAAATATCCTGATTAAAAGCCTCTGCATACGCAAACATATACCGCATATCAGTAACTTTTCCAGTATTCCAGCCCGAAATGTCCTGGTTAAAAGCAGTCGTTTCACTAAACATATATCCCATATTGGTGACCTCACTCATATCCCATCCTGAAATATCCTGGTTAAAAAGAAGACATCCACGAAATAGATCATAAGTGGTAGTTACATTGGCAGTATTCCATGAACCTATATTTTGATTAAAGTCTTCACAGTCCCTGAACATGCCTTTCATAGTTGTTACATTACTAACATCCCATGCTGAAACATCACCGGTGAATGAAGAGCCATCGAACATATAAGACAGTAATTGTGCATTACCCATCTCCCATGTTGACACATCACCATCAAAGGATGTATTAGCAAATAAAAAAGAGAAATCAACCACATGACTAACATCCCAATTAGATAAATCCCCGGTAAAGGATGATGCTCTCTTGAACATGTTTGCCAGACTGGTTATGTTTGATAAATCAGGGGCATCTGTTGCGTTATATTCCATATTAACACAACTGACAAATGCATTTTCCATATTTTCCCATTGAATAGTTCCCCACTGATCAATAGAGCTTAGTTTCTGGCAATCGCCACTACCGTTGAACAAAATTGCCGGAAAAGTTCCCTGAATGCGTATGGTATATGCTCCTGCAGATCCATAATCATAAGTCAGATCTCCCGAAGCATTTAAATCATCAAATACCCCGTCGTTATTCCAATCAACATCGTAATCGTATGTTAAATCAGAATTTGTGGGAATAGTAAAGGAAGTTGAACCTGAAGTTCCTTCATTATCGGTTTGTACGCTTATTACAAAATGCTCTGAATCTGAGCATAGTCGACCTTCGTCCTCAATTATCCAACCGTAAGTATCTGTAAGGATGTTGTGAGATGCTCCGGCACTGCAATAACTGGCAGGTACTGTACCTAAACTTATACCTGAAGGAACCGTCAATGCAGCCCAACCCATTAGTATATTGTCATAATTCTCTGTTGACAGCCCTGATGACCTGAATATATTATTCAAATAAGTAACATTGCTGATATCCCATGCAGAAAGGTCCTGATCAAATTCCCAGGCGTCTCTGAACATGGCGCGCAAATCAGAAGCATTCGACACATTCCAGCCCGAGACATTGCCATTAAAACGGTATGCTCCATTAAACATATATGGCATTTGTACAACTTTACTTACATCCCAGGTTGAGACATCTCCGTTAAAAACTGCAGCCTGGTAGAACATGTATTTCATATCGGTGACATTACTAACGTTCCAGCCGGTAAGATCCTGGTTAAAAGCAGTGTTTTGCTTGAACATTCCATACATATTCTGCACACCGGAAACATCCCAGCCCGATATATCCTTATTGAATGAATTAGCAGCTTCAAAAGTATTCTTCATGCTAATCACATTGCTGACATCCCAAGCTGATATATCCTGGTTAAATACACTTGCCTTAGTGAAAGTTGACTCTAAAGTTGTGATAGTAGACACATCCCAGTTGGAAATATCACCATTGAATAACCTGCAATTATAAAAAGTACCTTTTAATGAAGTAGTATTGGAAAGGTCAGGTGCATCTGTTGCATTGTAAGTCATATGGAGACATCCGTAGAATGCGTTTTCCATGCTCTCCCATGAAATACTTCCCCATTGGTCAATGGATATAAGCTTGGCACAATCGCCTGTGCCGTTGAAATAGATGGCCGGGAATGCTCCACGTATACGTATTGTATATGTGCCTTCTGCTTCAAAATCATGGGTAATATCACCAGTTAAACCTGTTTCATCGAAAGTTCCGTCATTATTCCAATCCACTTCATAGTTATAGGTATATGAAGGGTTGGTTGGTATGGTAATTTCGGTTGAACCGGAAGTACCTGTTTCATTGGTTTGCCAGGTGGTAATGAATTCGTTTTGTGCTAATGCCAAGTTGCTTCCTGTCCAAAGTAGAGCTATAAATAGGATACTCTTTTGAAGAGCTTTGGAGCAAAACTTCTTTTCTTTCATGATGTGTGGTTTTGTGTTTTCACTGCTAAATAACATCGCATCAAAACCCTAAACCAATTCATTCAAGTTTTACCCCTTTATATTCTACGAAACGGGTCATATTTTATTCAAATGAGCGTTAAGGAGGTGGTAGATATGCGATACCGCTGGAGTCGTAATCATAGACCTGTTTGAATTTCTATATCTATGCCACTCCTCTGGAGTGTGGTTTGTATGATAATTACATAAGACCTTCAGCTCTGTGCATATGGTCATTAAATGATGCCATAGGCATCACATATTTATAGAATAAATAGTTATATTAATAACGACTCCTATGGGAGTCGAATAATAAATAATCAAAAATCTGAAATATGGCTACTACCTGGCCGATTTTCCATATTTATGGCACATCGCTGAACGGCGGCTATATCTAACTGAAAAAACAACAACATGTCACTCAGTTGGAGTTACCTGCCTTTACACACAAATATTACCTTGTCTTTATCTTAAATTATTTAATCCCTTACTGCTTGAATTCCAACAACTCCAGATACCTATCCTGATTCATGGTGTAAACACAATCCAATATTGATTTCTTCCAATGGATTAAAGCCTGATTATCATTGGTTTCAATACGCGATAAAATAGTTTCCACTTCGCTGGATTCGTATACTAATATGGCGTTTAACTGCTCAATGAAGGGGTTTAAGTAGGCAAAATCCTCAATGCTCAGTTCTTTACTATCATCATTCAATTTGCTATGCTTATTATCAGCGCTACAGACTTCATCAGCATGTTCTGCCAACTGCAAAGTAAACCAGAAAGTTGCTCCCTTGCCTTGCTCACTTTCAAAGCCTATTTCACCACCATGGGTTTCAATGGCCATTTTACAGAATGTAAGTCCAAGACCTGTTGAACGAACAGAACCCGAGCGTTTGGCTTTGGCTTGAGCAAACTTGTCAAAAACCAGGTGTTTTTTATCATCGGATATGCCTTCACCCGAATCACTGATGCTGACTTTTAACGACGAATCCGTTTCCCTAATGACAATTATAATGCTACCGTTTAATGGTGTATACTTTATAGCATTGGTCAATAAGTTAATCATTACCCTTTCAATGAGCTGACCGTCAACCCTTACAGTATAAGCATCATTTTTGTCCACATTTAAGGTGATGTTCTTTTGTTCTAACAGGTAGTCAACAGATTCTATGGCATTGTTTAAAATGGTAGAGAAGGTGTAATTTGCAAGTTCCAGACTAATTTTAGCCGCTTCAGCTTTATACACATCCAAAATATTCAGCACCATGTTCAACATCTGTTTACCTGATTGCTGAGTCATTTTTAAAGCCAGCTGCGGTTCTGTTTGTGGCGCATTAATGATAACGTTCAAAGGATTTTTTAAGTCGTGCACAATCATTCCTGTCATGTCCTGTTTAAATTCGTCCAGTTCAAGTAGTTTTTTGTTTTGACTTTGAATCTTTTCCTTTTGCTCAGCAAGTATTTTATTCGCTTTTCGTTTCTGGACAAAACTTCGCAGGGTGACAAGCGCTAAAGTTAAAATCAATACCAATCCACCAAGGGTCGCATTTCTGATAACCTTTTGTTTGTTTAATGCTGCCTTTTGCAGGGCATCTTTCTTTTCTTGTTCCAGTTGAATGGCTTCTTTTTCTTTATCAAATTCATACTGACTCTCCAAAAAGGCTAATTCCCTCACTTTTTTTTCATTGACCACACTATCATTCAGCTCTTTGTGTCTGATATAATGCTCATATGCTTTCTTGTAGTTGTTCTTCTTTTCATAAATTTTTGAGTAAAGTATATGAGCATCTCTCATATTTCCTCTGTCATTACGCTGACTAACGTACTGATAAAATTTATCTAAGTTGTCTTTCGCCGATTCAATTTCATCCAAATAATATTTAGCCTCAGCAAGTGTAATAAGGGCGACATTATATCCTGAATGTTTCTTATACTTAGTGCTGTACTGAAGAGAGCTGTCGCAATAGGCGACAGCCTCTTTGTACTTCTCGTGCCGTATGTTAATTCTTGCAACAACCCTATATACTTCCTGTAAGTCAGTAACAGATTTAGCCTCTTTTGCAATGTTAATTGCATCCTGATAATAAATTAGTGCCTGTTCATATTCTTTTTTGCTCTCATACACTTTACCAAGCCTTAGGCTTAATGAAACGATTCCTCTTGTTGTTTTTTTGTCCTTAGCTGCTTTAAGCCCTGTTTTAAAGTGATACTCGGCCTCATCGTAGTTTTTAAAAATAGCATGAATTTGCCCTATCCCATTATGAAGTATGTGCTCAAAGACATGATACCCCTGAATGTTTTTACTTTCATCCAAAGCCCTGTAAAAGTAGTTTAAGGCCTCTGTATATTCCTGAGCTCTTCCAAGTTTCTTTGCCTTTTCATTGAGTAATGTGACAATCAGATGGGGGTCTTGTTCTTTTTCAGAGTAGAATATGGCCTTATTCAGACAAGAATCACCTTCATTCTTATCTGTGCCTGATGAACGCATTATAGATAGCATAAAATAACTGTAAGCTAATCTTTTGTAATCATTGCTTAAGTGCTTCATCTGAATAAAATGTTCAAACATCCTCGCAGACTCGTCCCTTTTTCCAATAAAGAAATTGGCATATCCTTTATAAAAATAGGCTTTAGAAGAAATATCCTTATCCCCAGGGTATAAGCTATCATTCTCAATAGCCATGTTATAGTATTTTAGCGCTTCCTGAGGCTTTTCCTGACCGGCATTAATACGTCCTTTAAAATAATAAGCTGAAGATAAGGTGTAATTAAGCTCATCTTTCTGACATAATACAATTGCAGAATCGGTTAAAACATTACCGTTTTCGAATTCCTTTGTATGGAAATAATACTGACTTTTCATTATGTAATAGTCGGCAAGCCCTTTGGAATAGTTGAGCTTTTGAGCCAAAAATCTGGCTTCGTCCAACAAAGGTTTCATTTCCTCTGTATTGGTTTTCTTTATAACATCAGACAGCTCAATTAATCGGTCAACTTTTAGTTCGTCATCTTTCGATGAATGAATCAGTTGTTGGAGGCTATCTGCTTTGCTATTTTGAGAATACAGCTCAGGTATACAATGAAAGAGCAAAGCGATAAAAAAGTAAATTAAAAGGACTTTTTTCATAACAAATTTTAGTCGGCGAATTTAGTATAAAACAGTTATATTTCTGTTACACAAAAAGGAGCACTACAGTTACGGTAAAGTAAGCAAAAGAGCTTAAATAAAAGGTACTTTTAAGCGAGCAGTATATACATTATCGCGTTCAGTAATTTTTAACTCATACTTATCTCTGTAAAGCAAATCCAATCGTTTGCGTGTGTTTACAATACCAATACCAGCCTGTTTATTGGCACTTGTGCTTTGGTCGGGAATCAGGTTTTTAATTTCAAAAAGAAAATTATTTTCTTCCGCTTTTATATCAATGTGAATAAATGATGTCTTATCAATACCTATACCGTGTTTAAATGCGTTCTCAAGTAAGGAAGTAAATAACAAAGGTGGTATTGAGCATGCTGGTAAGGCTTCCTGAATATTCAACTGAATATCAACTTTTCCTTCAAAGCGTAAACGCATTAGCTCCACATAATTCCTTACAAAGTCTACCTCTATTTGGATAGAGTTCGTTTCCCTTTCTGATTCGTACAGGAGGTGACGCATTAACTTCGAAAGTATAATGATATACCCTTTTGCTTCTTCGGCATCCACATCAATTAAGGCATGTATATTATTTAAGGTATTCATCAAAAAATGGGGACTTACCTGACTTCGTAAATAGGCCAGTTCACTCTGTACAAACAATGCCTCTACCTTGTTCTTTTCCTCATCAATTTCAGCTTTCTGCTGCTTTATTTGCCTGTACGAGTCTGATAGGCATAGCATGGAATATACCCTGGCCGTTAACTCCAACGGATCGATGGGTTTACGCACATAATCTGCCGCTCCGGCCTGCAAAGCAGTGTTCAGGTTTTCTGTGGTGGTCATCACCCCGGTGCACATAATGACAGGAATATCGGACGTAAGCATTTCCTTTTTCAAAGCGCTGATTAACTCTACACCGTTCATTTGCGGCATATCCCAATCGGTAATAATTAAATCGGGCAGTTTTGATAAAGCCAAACGATAAGCTATTTCTCCATTGGGTGCTTTCAAAAACTTGTAATTATAATCTTTATCTGAAAAACAATTTACAATAGCCTGGAGATTCTCCGGTTGATCATCAACAATCAATATCTTTTTCTCTTCCTTAAATGTCATCAATAATACTCCCCTCTATTTATTTAACGAGTTTTCTTCCACATACTTTTTAACCTTTGGCAAATATTGTTCACTGATCGGAATATAGGTATCCTTGTTAAAAATGATACGGTTACGTTCCAGGGTGGTAAAGTATTTCAGATTGATGATATAAGATCGGTGAACCCGCATAAATTTATCCTCACTTAATAATTCTGTTGCTTTCTTCATCGACATGAGTGTAACAATAGAGGAACCATCTTCCAGGATGATTTTTAAATACTCACGCATGCCTTCCACGTACAAAATATCATTCAGATTAATACGAATATGTTTGGTTCCTGTTTTAACAAAAATATTCTCGTCTTCCTCAATCCCCTTCTTTACCTGATTAACGCTACTATTTGATTTGACTTTATCTGCTGCTTTTAAAAAATCAGCATATCCAATGGGTTTTAGCAGGTAGTCCACTGCATTCACCCTGAAGCCTTCCAAAGCAAATTGACTATAGGCGGTTATAAATATTACTTTGGGCGGATTGTTGAGCGATTTTACGAAATCCATCCCGTTGAGCTCTGGCATTTCAATATCCACAAACATCAGATCGACAGAGTTATCCTGTAAATAAGCGATGGCCTCAATAGCATTATCAAACTTACCCACTAATTGCAGATAAGGTGTTCTTTCTATATAGTTGCAAAGTTGCCCAAGAGCCAGTGATTCATCATCAATGGCAATACACTTTATCATGATTCGTTTATTTGGTTTAAATGTAACAAAAACAAGGTTTACTATTTCAAAGTCATTTAAATCTCTAAATATCAGAATTAAACTTGAAGGCAACTATTGTTTTCAAGGTTTGACCTTTTTTATTCTACTAAAACCTTAATGTATTCCACCAATTATCTATCCTGACGGTTTAAAACACCTCTGATAAAATCTGCGGAAGAAGGTGTCAAAAATAATGATTCTAAAGCCCATCGCAGGCGTTGATTTGCAATCTGTACCTTTAAAGATTTACAACTCACTTTTCCCCATCGGTCACCGGTCTCCCATCCTTGGTCTCTTTTCTCACCGCTCACCTCTTTGTCGAATTGTCGAGTTGCTAAAATTGAGGAATTGTTGCGTTATGCTTAAAGACCTTTATGGTGAGTTAAAAAGATAAACTTTTAAACTAATAAACAGTCGCATGATCTAATGGTCTTTTAGTGCATGGTACTCAGTGATAGTGCACCACTCATTACTCACCGCTCCCCCGATGGCTATCGGGGTCTCACCTCTCATCTCTTTCATCAGTTCGACTGTTCTCCCATCGCTACCGCGCGAGGCCTTCAGTCTTGACTTTTGAGAACTCGTCGGATGACTAATAGCAATTATCGTTAGTCATCCGACGAGTTATGCTTACCGAACTACCTATTGACCCTATGATCTAAGAAACTCCGTCATCAGTCAACTATCTTATGTCTTTGTACTACTGCAATGTGAAACCTATTTGAGTCATCATGGTCAGATCGTCTTCAACGGCATGGATTTCTGTTACCATATCATCTACGATCTTATAGATTTGAATACTCTTGTAGGCTATCCTGTTGTTGGTTGGAGCAACCTCCTGAAAACTGTTTTTATGTGTGCCTGTCAATGTCAGTAGCATGACTACATAAGTACCGGAAGCAAAAATGTTTTCAATGATATGTTCATAATCCGGAAATGCCCTGTAGAACATTTCGATCATAGGAATAGCTTCATCCATACTCATGGCCTTGGCAGCACTACCCATAAACAGCTTAAAATCATTGGTGCATGTGTTTCTTAATGATTGTAGTTCCTGCTTGTCGAGGTATTCGACGCACTTTTTCGTTGTTTCAATATTTCTTTTTTCCTGAGCCTTAATCTGTTGAAACTCCTTCAACAGAGACTCTTCCTTTGTAAGGTGTTTTGTTTCCATGGTAAATTGTAAAAGGTAAATTGTGGTGATTTAAGGCCAGTGTCTTCATTCATAACTTTAGCGAATGACCTCGTAAAAAGCACTCAAATGCATACGTAATAAAATGAGTAGCTTTAATGATCAGAGAGCAGCACGTTGCCGTCAGGAACCGGAAGAATAGGTGATAATTAAGCAAAGTTATTACCGGATTGAACACTTGTCAATTGGGTGTTAGTGATGAAATTTATATCCCTCGCTGGCGCAGATTTGTAATCTGTACCTTTAAAGAATTACAACTCCCCATCGGTGACCGGTTGCCCGTCCTCGGTCTCTTTTCTCATCGCTCCCCCGATGGCTATCGGGGTCTCATCTCTCATCTCTTTCATCAGTTCATCAGTTCTCCGATCACTCACCTCCCTTCCTTCCACGCAATAATCATAAATTATAACTAGCTTTGATTATCTTACCAGTTCATTGCCCGATTATGATTGTACAATACTACTCCGATCTGCATTTGGAATTCCCTAAGAATAAGGCATTCTTAAAGGAGAATCCTATTCCGATAAAGGGAGATATATTAATATTGGCAGGCGATATCGTACCAATTGTCGTACTGGAGGAGCATGACGACTTTTGGGACTTTCTTTCCAACAACTTTCAATATGTATACTGGGTACCCGGCAATCATGAATTTTACTATGGTAATATTTCGGCATGCTCAGGTCCTTGTAATAAAAAGATAAGAGACAACATTATGCTGGTCAACAATACCACTGTTGCACTCAATGGAGTCAGGTTTATATTCAGTACGCTATGGACTGCTATTTCTCCCGCTAATCAGTTGATGATTCAATACCAGATGCCCGATTTTAAGGTGATTACTGATGGTGAAGATATCCTGACACCTGAAGGCTACAATCGACTGCATGCTGAGTGCCTTCGCTTTCTGACTGGCGAACTGGCTAAAACTAATAATGGAAAGACTGTTGTGGTAACGCATCATGTACCTACTTATACCGGTTATCCTGAACGATACAAAGGAGACATACTTAACGAGGCCTTTGCCGTTGAACTAAAGCACCTGCTTGAAGCCTCTTCCGTTGATTACTGGATATTCGGACACCACCATCAAAACACCTGCCGCCTTAACATTGGTCAAACACAACTACTGAGCAGCCAGCTGGGCTATGTGCACTACAATGAGCATCTGGACTTTAATAATGATTCGTGGTTTGAGGTTTGAATTGATGAACTTATAAAAATGTCGAATCGTCAAACTGATAAATCGTCGAACTGAAAAAGTGAACCGCTAAGGCGCGAAGAGGTTTAATAAACGTATATATCTGTGCATCCTGAAATCAGCTCTCATCCTTTTCAAGGAGGAGTACCTCAGCGAAGGAGAGGGGAGGTGGTTTTAAAGACGGATGGCGTAAGTGAGACCCCGATAGCCATCGGGGGAGCGGTGAGACACCAAATAAATTTTACCCCTTTTATATCGACTGTCTTCTTTTCTTTTCTATTTTTATCGCGTAAATGCAGATTAGATCGGGACGATCTGCTAACCTAAACATCATGAATTATTTCGACATTGTAGCTGGCATCATACTGATACTGGCCATTATTAAAGGTTTTAAGAACGGTTTAATTATTGAACTGGCTTCATTGGCCGCTTTGGTACTGGGTTTATTTGGAGCCATCAGGTTTAGCAGCATCACCGAATCATTTCTGATCGAGTACATTGACTCTTCTTACATCGGCATTGCAGCCTTTATCATTACTTTTATCCTTATTGTTATTGGTGTTCATTTAATTGCCAAAGTCGTTGACAAACTGGCCTCTGCCATTGCCCTGGGAATGGTTAACCGGGTGCTGGGTGCCATTTTCAGCTTATTGAAATATGCCTTTATCATTAGCGTTGTGATCGCCATACTGGGAAGCTTCGAAAAAACATACAGCCTTATACCCGAAGAGCAAAGGGAATCGTCACACCTGTATGAGCCACTGCAATCCATTGCTCCTTCGGTATTTCCTTATTTACAATTTGACGATGTCAGGGAACAGGTTGATAATGCCAGAAAAGGAATTGACGTGTAATTACTTCACCTCAACCCCATTTAAGGAATTATTTAAAGCATGTAAGAGGGTATCATTATCCACGGGCTTTTCAAACACGCAAGCAAATCCCATCTGCTGGAATTTCAATTGATCATCAGCACTTAACGACTGGGTTGTTTGTCCGATAAATGGCACATAAATGCCCATTTCGCGGATACCCGGAATAAAGCCTTCCAGTTCCAGTCCCGGCATTTCCAGGTCCATTAGCACTATATGAATATCATTACGCTTGAGTAATAATTCACGTGCCGACTTTTGTGTTCGGGCCGAGATTAAAGTGATCTTTGTACGGTCCAGCACCTTACGCATTTGTAGTTGAGCGGTACTTGTCGCATCAATCAGCAGCATCATTTTATTGGACCAGCTATAATTGGCCGGTGTTTTAACAACCGGTTCCTTAGGCTCTGCCTTTGGCTTAACAGTGTTTGCGACTATATCGTTTTGAGCTTCGTTCATGTGATCAACACCGCTATGTGGCACAGAACTTAACTCAACTCCGTTTTGCTTTATACCACTGCCATTTTCATTGTACTGTATCGGAAGTGTAAAATAAAATTCCGAGCCCGTCTCTGGTTCTGACACCAGGCCTATATCTCCATCGTGGGCCGCGATCAGGCGCTTACAGATAGATAAACCCAATCCGGTTCCCCCATAAAGCTTCGAGGTACTTTCATCGGCCTGCCTGAAAGGTTCAAAGATCAAGGACTGCTTATCGGCCGCTATGCCAATACCCGTATCACGAACATAGAAACGTACACGTTTGCCTTCTACTGCATAGCCAAACTCGATAAAACCTTTTTGCGTGAACTTAAAGGCATTACCCAACAAATTGATGAACACCTGGCGTAAACGACGGTGATCGCACACAATAGTCAAAGCATCATTCTCGTCGGGCAAATTCAAATAAAACTTAAGGTGTGTTTTCTGGTCAATGGCCATTCGCTTCTCAAACAGCAGGTGCAACTCCTTAAGCAGCCTGGTGATATTGAATGGTTCTTTGACCAGGTTTAATTCACCGCTTTCAATTTTGGCCAGATCAACAATATCATTAATCAGCTCCATGAGGTTTTCAGAGCTTTTATTAACGATATCGATGTATTCAATCTTCTCGCTTTCTGATATATTATCTTCTTTCAGCAGGTTGGTAAAACCAACAATCGCATTTAATGGGGTGCGTATTTCGTGGCTCATATTGGCCAGGAATGCCGATTTCAGCTTGTCGGCTCCAATGGCTTTCTCTTTAGCGATAACCAGCTCCTGCTCTGCCTTCTTCTTTTGGGTGTAATCTCTCCCTACAATTAACAGCGATGAAAGTTCGGCATTGTTTGTTTCAGGAGTAATGGTCCAGTCAAAAGCACGGATAACATCTTTAAAACGGAATTCAAGCTCAACATTGGTTGATACGCCCGACTTCATCACAATGTCAATACCCTTTGACAAGCCGTCGACCAGTTCTTTGGGCAGTTCTTTTATTTTATCCAGTTCAACACCAAGACACTGGTATTCCTTTAAAGCAAAATCACTCAGGAAAGCCTGGTTACAGTATGAAAGGAGCCTGCCGCTGTCAATACGGATAATATTATCAGGTGAATTCTCAGTCAAGGCCCTGAACTTCTCCTCACTGTTTCGGAGTGAGGCTTCATTATTGATCCGTTTTGTAATATTATGAATGGAAACATAATAATGCAGATTGCCATCGAGGTTAAGCGTAGTCATATAGATCTCGGCATGAACAACCTGGCCGTCTTTGTTTAGCAACTGGGTATCTCCCCTGTAGTCATCACCTTGTTTGACACGTGTAACTGAGTCATTGAAACGCCTGATATATTCGTCGGATGGAAAGATTTCCATAACCGAACGTTCAAAGATCTCTTCCTGTGTATAATGTAACATGTCACATGCCGCAGTATTGGCGTACATCAGCTTCAGGTCGCAGTTGATAATTAATATGCCATCGATGGTGGCCTCTATTAACTTACGGTTGCGTTCCTCGCTTTCGCGCAAGTGTACCTCTGTTTTTTTGGCCTGGGTAATGTCTTCTCCTATTATGAGGTAACAATCATCACCAACCGATTGCGGAGCCGGCGTTCCCAAAACGCGAATAACCAGTTCTTCACCGTATTTATCGCGCATGTGAGCGTCCATGGTGGCAATGCCGTTCTTTTCAATATTCTGGTAAAACTGACTGATGGCACCTTCATCCTGGCGTCCTTCGAAATAAAGATCGGCAATGTTTTGCCCTACCAATTCATCTTTGCTATAACCCGAGTGCAGCAAAGTAGCTTCGTTAATGTACTCGATAACACGGTTGCGAATAAGCATGATACCAACCGGTGCCGAACTTAATATGCTTTGCAAAAAGCGCTCTTTGTCGGCCAGTTCACGGTTGACTTTTAGTATTTCGGCATGACTACGCCTTATTTCAACCACCCCGGCCTCATGCTCATAGGCATTGGCAATTAAACGGGCCGACATCTGCAGCAAATCGATTTCGTGTGGTAACCATTCGCGATTAAAGCTGCACTCATCAAAGCCTATAAAACCATAATATTGTTCTTTAACCCATAAGGGATAAACCAAAACCGATTGTATACCCTGGTTATTAAGGGTGTCATATACCTCATCGGGTAAGTCTTTTATGTCAGAAGCTTTAATTATGTTTTCCTCCTCCAGCATACGCCTCCATTCCTTAAAATCGGCATATGATAAATTCTGAAGGTTTTCTTTTTCCGAATTAACACCCTCATTGCACCACTCGTAGGTATTGGAGAAGCCAATGGAGTCTTCATGATTTTCAAAAATATAGATGCGGCTAACATCAGCAAACTGCCCCAAAACCTCCAGGGTTTTCGTCAAACGGTCCTTAAAAAATTCGTCGGATGATAAAATTGAAGACAGGTACAATGGCAGGTAACCGGTTGAAATCAACGACTCTTCACCTTCCGTATTGAAAGGAGCTCCGTATGCACTGCCGTAGATGCGTTTCATCATCCGCTTTAGGCGAGCATTCTCTGCTTTTAATGTTTGTACGTTTCTTTCCTCCACTTTCCTATTTCAAAAAATCACTTTCTTAACAATAATCTGTTACATTACAAATGTAGCTTTTTCATCACCATAAATACGGTCGTTGCTAAATGAAAACAGGCCGTTCGTGTAAAAAATCAAACGTTTTACATATATATATTCATAATAAAGAGTAGATAGCCGCACTTTCATGAAAGTTTGCCTCTAACAGCAAAAAGTATGTATCTGGAATGGGTATTTTTAAATCATTCGGTTATTTTTGAGAAAATGTTTTTTGGATGGAGCAAAAGAATGGATTAGTCATTAAATCAACCGGTAGCCGTTATACTGTTTTATCAGATGATGGAACAACAATCGTGTGCCAGATAAGAGGTAAAATCAGGCTGAAAGGTATAAAAAGCACTAATCCGGTATCGGTTGGCGACCGCGTCACCTATGATGATGACGGACTGGGAGAAGGTGTGATCTCCAATATTGAAGAGCGAAAAAACTACATCATCCGAAAGGCGACGAACCTCTCAAAGGAGTCACATATCATTGCAGCTAACGTTGATCAGGCAGTGCTTATTGTCACCATTAACTACCCTATGACTACCCGGGTTTTTGTCGATCGCTTTATTGCGGCCTCTGAAGCCTATGGCATTCCTGTGACCATTGTGTTCAATAAAACCGACCGCTATGACCAGGAACATATGAAGCTGTTACAGGAATGGCGTGACCTGTATGAGGGTATCGGTTATAAAACCCTGGCTGTTTCTGCCAAAAAACAGGAAGATCTGTGTGAAATTGAAGCTTTGCTAAAAGATAAGATATCTGTTTTGAGTGGTCATTCCGGTGTTGGAAAATCCACGCTTATCAATCGTGTGGAACCAAACTTAAATCTTAAGACAGCAGAAATATCAGCTATCCACCAATCGGGTAAACACACAACCACCTTTGCCGAAATGCACCCACTTAGCTTTGGCGGATACATCATAGACACACCGGGCATCAGGGGATTTGGTTTGATTCACATTGAAAAAGAAGAGCTGTATCACTATTTCAAAGAGCTTTTTGATTACGCCGCTGATTGCCGCTTCCATAACTGTACACATTATAACGAACCGGGCTGTGCTGTAAAAGCCGCCGTTGAAAACGGGGATATTGCCTATTCGCGTTATGAAAGTTACCTGAGTATATTACTGAACCGAAACGATAAATACAGATAAAGTGCAAACAATGGGGTAAACAATGAAGAAAGCCTTTGTCATATCATTTATCAGTATTGCTTTTTTAGTAGTCTCCAATGTCTATTACTACATTGACACCTACAAATGGCAAATTAACACGCAGGAAGAGATTCTTCTGAAGCAGTCGTTAATGGTACGCGATAAACTGGCGCAATTTGCCAATAAGACCAACACTGGCATCTCCATTCTTATCTCACAAAACGAATTAGACAGCCTGTTTTTGTCACGTGGCCACTCCATTGAAGTGCAGAAACGACTTGAACTGCTATACAATGGCTTTAGCGAGCAGCTGAATGAGCTGGCCGTATACGATACCAAAGGCAATGCCTTTGAACTGAGGCGCAGTGTGCAGGGTACGTTTATATCGGCCTTTACGCATTCTGATAAAATAAATGTGAGGGAAGCCAAAGTGCTTATTAATCCCCAGGGAACAAGAATCATTTACATTCAGCCACTTCATAAGGAGAGCGAGATTATTGGTTTTGTAAAGTTCGATATGGACCTGGAGAGCTTCTTTACCTCCATATTCCATAACTTTAATGTGAAAGATGTGAACTTTCAGTGGGTGATGAAACCCAATGGCGAGGTGGTATACAATACACTGGAGGTTAATAAGTTTATTCCCATACTGGAAGGGGTTAATGATAAGATTGGCCAGGAAGATTATTTCTCAAAAGTTCATTCCTTAAAAATTAATGGTGAACATACGGATGTGCTGACAATGTTTAGCAAACTGTACTTTAACGGTGTTGGCTATTACCTGGCTTTTTCAATGCCTAAACATATTATTACAGCATCCATTGCCCGCTACTCGTTCCTGGTTGGCGGCATATCATTGTTTATCATCTGTTTAATAATGTTGGTATTTAGCATCTACCAGCGACGGCGCACCGAAGATGAGCAAACGCTTAAAAAATCGGAAGAAGCATTGCGGAAAATGGTGTATTACATGCCGGTTGGTGTGGTGCTGATAGATAGCCGTAACCGCATCAGGCAAGTCAATAAAGCCGCTTTAAAATTATTTGCCTTTGACGATGAAGACCAGCTGGTGGGCCGCATTGCCTGCGATGACATCCTGTTTGAAAATAAAATACGACTGGACAAAACCTCTTATTCAACACAGTCAAACAAATACATCTTAAAAAGCAAGGCAGACGAGGAGTCGGTTATTTTACACGAGCAGATACCTTTCTTCCTTTTGCGCGAGAAGTATACCATACAGGTATTTGTAGAAGTATCTTCGCTTGAAAAGGAACGAAAAGATGAGGAGATGGCACACAAAGCCAAATCGACCTTCATTGCCAATATCAGTCATGAATTGCGCACACCTTTAAACGGCATCATAGGCATGACCGATATACTGCTTTCATCAGAGAAAGATGACAATGACCGTAACCTTCTTTCGGTGGTGAAGCGTTCAGCTGATACATTACTGGCCCTTATTAATGATATACTCGACTTCTCAAAAATGGAGGCCGGGCGCTTTGAGATAGAAGCCATACCGTTTGACCTTCATGAGGAAGTTGAATCAACCATACAGTCGTTTATTCCGCGAGCCAAAAACAAAGCGATCAAGCTCACCTGGGCATCAATGATGAGATTACCTGATCATTACCTGGGCGATCAGATCAGGATCAGACAGATCCTGAACAACTTATTGAGCAACGCCATTAAATTTACCGAAGAAGGTCGCATTCACCTTAGTGTTAAACAGGTAAGAGGAATCAACGGATCGCCTGCCATATTATTCTCATTAAAAGATACGGGGATCGGCATTGCAAAAGATAAACTGAAGAGCATCTTCAATTCATTTTCGCAGGAAGATGAAAGCACCACCCGTAAGTATGGAGGAAGTGGTCTTGGCATCAGCATATCCAAGCAACTGGTGAATATGATGGGAGGCGAAATATGGGTCGATAGTCCGTCGGGCATATCCAGCAACCCTGACTATCCGGGATCTGAATTTGCCTTTACCATACCATATAAATCAAAGACCCATCAAAAAACCTACAATTACAATCACATTACTTCACTTCGTAAGGTAAGGGCCTTTATAATATCTGACGAACCGCTGCAGGTAAGAACACTGATAAAGAACCTGGCATCCTTGCGCATTGACTATAAAGTATTGCCACCGTCCAACGAATCGATAGACATTATCCGAACCGATAATAAGCACCACTTACTGATTATTGATCAGCGCCCTGATTTTAACGGTTTAGACTTTTTGCAAACCATATACAACCATCGTCTGCACAAGCGCATGCCAATCATACTTCAAAGTTCAGATTTTGAAAGGGCCAACACCTCACTGGCCAAACGCATTGGTGCCGATGTGTATTTAAACAAGCCGGTTCAGCTGAACACACTGGAAGAATTCATCCTTCGTTTTTTCCAAAACATACCAGATAGAAGAACAGGGATAACAAACCTTAATAATACCAAAGCTTTAAACGTACTTGTAGCTGAAGATAATGTACTGAATCAACGGGTTGCCAAAAACCTTTTTGGTAAAATAGGGCATACCATTGACATCGCTTCAAACGGACTGGAAGCCGTTAACAAAATGCGTCAAAAGAAATACGACATTGTATTTATGGATGTACTGATGCCACGAATGGATGGCATTGAAGCCATTAAAAACATGCGTGAAGGCGAGAAAAGCTGCCCGATAATAGCCATGACCGCCAGCGTTGATGAATCGGAAAGAAACAGGGTGCTTGATGCCGGCATGGATGATTTTATAACCAAACCAACTAAGGTTGAAGACCTTTCTAGGATGATTGCCAAGTGGTGCAACAAGTAAATTAAGCATAAAACAGGTTCTGTCTTTTGCCTGAGTAAATAGTATAAAGTAGTAACAAGTAATAAAACTGCACTATAGCCGTTTGTGAAAATGTACTCAAACGAATAAGCAATGAGTTTTTATACACATAAGCGCATCTGGAAACTTTTTTTACTCATTGGAGCTGTTACAATCGGCTTCTTTACACTGGTTTATACAGATAACCTGACCAAGGAGCTGAAAGAAGAAGAACGAAAAAGTGTTGAGATCTGGATAAGAGCCATTAAGCAGATTACCCAAAGCGGAGCAGGAGAAGATGAGCTGGGGCTGACACTGGAAGTAATCAGCCAAAACACGACCATACCGATTATTATTGTGGAAGCAGATTCCACCATTAACTCACACCGTAATATCAAATTACCAAAGGATAATCCTGAGGAAGCACTTCAAAAAGAGCTGGAGACACTTATGAAAGGTGAACCACTGATCATTGACCTGGGCAGTGATGAGCTTCAGTATTTATACTATGATGATTCAGTACTGATTAAAAAGCTCGAATGGTTTCCCATCATACAGTTATCTGTTGTAGCACTGTTTATATTTATAGCTTACATAGCCTTTAATGGTGCACGTAAAGCCGAACAGGACCAGGTATGGGTTGGCATGTCAAAGGAAACGGCACATCAGTTGGGAACACCCACCTCATCATTGCTGGGTTGGGTCGATTTACTAAAGCTGAAAGAAGGCAATGATGACATAGCCGGCGAACTGGAAAAAGATGTTCAACGTCTGCAAGTGATCACCGACCGCTTCTCCAAAATAGGTTCAAAGCCCGAGCTAAGCGAACAACCACTTATCCTGGCAATTGAAGAAATCATTGATTATCTGAAGCGACGCACAGCAGCCAACATACAGTTTAAAATCAGCATGGGCGATATTCCCTACCTAATGGTCAATATCAATAAAGTACTGTTTCAGTGGGTGGTTGAAAACATTTGCAAAAATGCTGTTGATGCCATGAAAGGTTCCGGTATCATTGAAATTAGTATCGGTAATAATAACGGCCATGTTAACATCGATATAAGTGACACAGGGAAAGGCCTGCACCGCAACCAGTTTAAAACCATCTTTAAACCAGGCTATACCACCAAATTAAGAGGCTGGGGCCTGGGACTTTCATTGGCTAAACGCATTATTGAAGGTTATCATGGCGGTAAGCTCTTCGTGAAAGAATCTGAGCTTGGTAAAGGAACAACCTTCAGATTAACCCTACCAAAAGCCTGAGAATTTATTACTTATTGAAAATAGAAAAGTAAAAAAAAGTACTTTTCTTTTCTTACGTTGGTTTATTTTATACTTTTGCACAGTTTTTAGAAAGGGAAAAGTGGACAGATTGAAAAACTACGGTATCCCGTTCAAGGGATTAAAAGAAGGTAAGCACCTGTTTAACTATGAAATAGGAGCCGAGTTCTTTGAATTATTTGAACAGCCTTTAATTGAAAAGGGTGAGTTAAAAGCAATCGTTGAGCTAAATAAAAGCTCAGCACTTTTAACACTAAGCTTTAAAATTGAAGGAGAAGTTGAAACCGTTTGTGACAATTGTCTGGAAGCATTAACTCTTCCGGTTGAAAACGAATCGCTGATGTATATTAAGTTTGGCGAGGAATATGACGAACCAACGGAAGAAATTATTGTTTTACCTCACGAAGAACACGAGATCAACGTAGCACAGTTGATCTATGAGTTTATTTGTGTGGCGCTTCCAATAAGGCACGTTCACCCTGAAGATGAAAATGGCAGCGTTACCTGCGACTCTGAAATGCTGAATCAATTAGATAACTATTTGGTTGAGGAAGGTACGGATGAGAAGGAGGACGATGATATGGATCCGCGTTGGGCGGCTCTGAAAAATTTAATGGATAAATCAAGTAAATAGGTTGAAAAATGGCACATCCTAAGCGAAAGATCTCGAAAACGAGAAGAGACAAGAGAAGAACACACTACAAAGCGGTTGCACCTGCATTGGGAGTATGTTCAAACTGTGGTGCTACTGTAAAGTTACACACAGTGTGTGGTGAGTGCGGTTATTACCGTGGAAAATTAGCTGTGGAAAAAGAAGTAACAGCATAGTTTATTGAATCCGCATTCAATAAAATTTGCCTTCAAAGAAATTTGAAGGCAAATTTTGTTTTAGGGCATTAATCCGACTATACTCTGCGTTGCACTTGAAACTCAGCTCTAAATAAGACCGGTATTGATTAAAACGTTTGCATACTATAAGCGTTTTCTTACTTTTGTATTCGCCCTAAATGAGTGCTAATTAACTATCTTATCAAACATATCTGAAAATTTATCGTTGGTAAGTTGAAGATAAAATGGCATGTGTGGCGCCATTTTAAGTGTTATTGAAAATACAGGAAGCTGAAAAATAATTCAATGAGTGGAGTTTGAGAATTAATTTTTTGAATGTTTCCAATGCTCATGCAACCGTGCATAAGCAAAAAAAGAAAGTCAAATGAAGAAAACCAGTGCAGTAATTACAGCCGTTGGAGGATATGCTCCTGATTATATCCTTGATAATCACGAGTTGAGTACAATGGTAGATACCACCGACGAGTGGATCATGACCCGCGTGGGAATTAAAGAACGTCATATCCAGAAAGGTGAAGGCCTGGGTGCTTCGGATATGGGTGTTGAAGCAGTTAAAGATATTTTCCAGAAAACTGGTGTTAAGCCAGAAGAAATTGATCTGGTTATTTGTACAACAGTTACTCCTGACCATCCGTTCCCGGCAACTGCTAACATTATTGCTGATAAATGTGGTATCAAAAACGGACATGGTTTTGACCTTAATGGTGCATGTTCGGGCTTTTTATATGGTTTAGATACAGCATCTCAGTTTATTGTTTCAGGCTCAAAGAAAAAAGTGCTTTTGGTATGTGCTGAAAAGATGTCTTCGATTGTCGATTATACCGATCGAACAACCTGTGTTTTATTCGGTGATGCTGCTGCTGCCGTATTGCTTGAACCAACCGAAGAAGAAATCGGTATACGTGATAGCATCCTGCATAGTGATGGATTTGGACGTCACCACCTGCATATGAAAGCCGGAGGTTCGGTTATGCCTGCATCTCACGAAACAGTTGATAAGAAACTACACTCCGTATACCAGGAAGGACAACCTGTGTTTAAAAATGCTGTATCGAAAATGGCAGATGTTTCAGTTGAAATAATGGAACGTAACAACTTAACTGCTGACGATGTATCATGGTTGATTCCTCACCAGGCAAACCTTAGAATTATCGGAGCTACCGGTGACAGAATGAATTTGCCGAAAGAGAAGGTAATGATTAACATCGAGCGCTATGGAAATACAACATCAGCCACTATCCCATTGTGTTTGTGGGAATGGGAAAAGCAACTGAAGAAAGGTGATAACCTCATTCTTGCTGCGTTTGGTGCCGGCTTTACATGGGGCTCTATTTACCTTAAATGGGGTTACGACGGTGATAAATACGCTAAAAAATAAAACTGTTGGTTATAACTGACAGCAAAAGCGGAGTATCTTTTATGATACTCCGCTTTTTTGTTTCTGTCTTAGTCGATTCCTACTCAGTTATAATTTGTCATTCCTTGTAAATTTCATCAAAGTTTATTCAATCATCATTGAACGAACATTGAACGAACATTGAACGAACATCGAACGAACATTGAACGAACATCGAACGAACTCTGTCAAAGTATAAATTGATCACCTGAATAGATAAACTCCTCAACTCTTAAACCAATAAACGCTTTCAACAATTAATCGAATGTACGATGTTGGATGCTCAATTCGACAGTTTGACAATTCAACAATTGATCACCTGAATAGATAAACTCCTCAACTTTTAAACTAATAAACGCTTTCAACAATTAATCGGATGTACGATGTTGGTAGCTCAATTCGACAGTTTGACAATTCAACAATTTATCAGTTCAAAACCGATGTGTCTGTGCGATGATATCACTAATTAAAACACAAAAAAACGGAGCACCCTATAAGCACCCCGTTTTTCTTGATTAACCAACTATGACACTACTTGTAGCTATCCATCTTCTCGGCTAATTCATCAACATCATCAATCTTAAAGTTACCAAAGAAAGAAAGCAGAACACCATTGGTTTCACCTTGAAACAGAATATGACATTCTGATACTTTCTTTCCTTTTCGTAATATGCGAATATCCACATCTTCATCCGGATCGTCATCTTCCACCTTGTCATAGCGGCTTAATGGAAGATAATTCAAAGTTACCTCTCTGAAATCAATCGTCTCCTGGTCTTCAGGTGCTTTATAAATCATCAGCTTAACCTCTGTTAAATCACCCGTTACATTATCCTCTCCTCCTTCTTCGTTATCAAAATTCAGGTTAACGGCATCAAGCATAGATTTGGAGAAAGACATCATGGTAATACCGGGCTTAAGTGCCATCTTCTCAAATAGTTTATCTGATGGACGACTTTGCGCATAAATACCTAATGAAAACACAGTTAGTGCTACTATTGCTAATACTTGTTTCATAATCTTCTTTTTGGGGTTTGTTTAATTAGAACTGAAAATTACTCTCTCTGTTTAATACTCGTCAATAAACCTGTCTAAATACGGGCTTACTTCCAGCTTTTTATCGTAAGGAATCTGAATATTAATCACCACTTTCTGGTGACGTACCAACGCTTCCTCAGCAATGACAAATTTCTTATCAAGATAGATGATCGAGTCGTTTTGTGACCAGTTATAAATGGTTGTTGATGCATTAAATTCGGCATCATCGTCATTCAGTCCTCTTGCTTTTTTATCGATCACCATTTGAAATTTATCACCACGGCTAATGTTTACAACAGGAGCTCCTTCAATCATCAATTCACCATCTTCGGTAAACATTTCAAGATGATCAATATCCATCAGGTAATCCCGGTCAACGGCACCCGACTCAATCTCTGAAGCACGCAAATAAATGGTTTCTGAACTTGTTGGTTTCAGCATGTGTTGTTCCGAAACGGTTCCTGTTTCTTCAAAGCTTTTAGCGATCCGTATGCCGGTAAAGAACACAAGCACAATACCTGCCAGCCAAAGTATCAGTGCTGTCATACCAACAAACTTACCATGACTTTTAAAACGGAATATCAATTTTAATCCAAGATACAGAATAACAATGAATGGTATACCAATAACCAGGAGAGTTGCTGCCATTAAAAGGGTTTGATCCATATACGACAGAAAACGATCAGGCACAGATGCAATAAAGTGATTACCGTCAGTTACAGCCAGGCCAAAGATGGTATCTTTAAACGCGAAGAAACCAACCAATCCCATTATTGAAAGTACACTCCAGATAACGATGCCCACTCCCAAAATGATTCCAAAGATATTTAAGAGCTGATACAGACCATTGGCCATGGCATCCCCTGTTTTACTTGCTCGATTTTGCATACGTTTATAATTTGGTTTGTTTTTATATTCTTTAAACTTGGAAGATACCGCCTGGTACTCTTCCTTAATGTTATCACCCATTTTTTTAAAAGTGATTCCACCACGCATCTCAATTCGCTGCCCCAGTGTTGAAGCCTTTGGCATTGCCACCCAAAGTATGATGTACACCACTACAGTAATACCCACGGAAGCAAAAGCAGAAACGGCTGCAATGATCCTGAACACCAGAGGATCTACATCGAAATAAGCTGCCAGACCGGCACAAACACCACCCAGGAAACGGTCGTCGGGATCGCGGTATAAGGAACGCTTACCAACATAGGTTGTTGATGAGGCTGAGCCCGCACTGCTTTGCTGAGAACTATTTTCATCGGCATCTTCTTCATCTACAATCTCGGCCGGCTCACCAATGGTATGGATAATCTCTTCCACATCAGCCAGCTTAATAGTACAGCCCTGGCATTTGAATTGAAACAGTTCGGCTATGCGCGCTTCAATATCTGCGATAACCTCTTGTGCTTCCCCATTATTACCCAGTCGCTTTTTGATGGTATCCAGATAAGTATTTAAACGGTCGTATGCCTCCTCTTCAATCTTGAAGGCCAATCCATCCAGATTTATATTTATCGTTTTATTCATTTCTTCGTCAATGAGATATTAATAATGAATTTGTTGGTTAACACATCAGCATAAACCCACCAAACATCCAGAATAACACCTTAAGTGCCAGGGACCCCAGCAATACAAAGGCTATCAGGTACAAAATGATTTTTAATACTGTCTTAAAGATTAAACCAATAACCAATAGTACCAACACCACTGTTAAAGCGCCGGGAAAGAAAATATGGTTAAAGGTTGGAACCAAGTGGCCACTTATCCCGGTGAATGCAGCCGTTACACCATGAAAACCATGGAAATGAGGCATATTAAACAACATGGTAGCTCCAACTACTGCCAAAATGATCAGCACTGTTGTTTTCTCTTGTTTTGAGAAACGACTAAAGAAGCTCTCTCCCTTTTTATAGGTTTTTGACTGCTTGAAATTGCCAAACTTCTTTCTCACCTCATCATACTCATCGCGGATGCTACGCTCTATATTCTCGATGGTAATACGTTCACCCCGCATCTGCAGTTTTTGAGCCGTTGTTCTGGCCGGCGGTAAGGCAATCCACAAAATCAGGTAAATGAGAGGTAAACCACCCCATGTTAATAAGGTAAGTACAACAAACAGAACCCTGATGATCACCACATCAATATCAAAATATGCGGCAATACCGGCACAAACACCACCCAAGACACGATTATCTATATCGCGATAAAAGCGGCGGTTCGCTTTACGAAAAACCATTGTTGTCGGGGGCGTATAGCTTTTCTTTTCTTCTGAATCGCCTTCAAACTGTTCCGGTTCACCCATGGTGGAAATCACTTCTTCAACCATTTCAAGGGTTACCACGCCAGTTTCCTTATTAATGCGTTCATTGAATATTTCAGCCACACGACTTTCAATATCCGATATAATCTCCTCTCCGCTTTCCTGCTTACGGAAAGTGGCGTCGATTTTATCGAGATAAGCTTGCAGGCGTGAATAAGCATCATCATCGATGTAAAACATGTGCCCGCTTATATTGATCGTTACTGTCTTCTTCATTGCTCTGTTACGTTTTTGGTTTGGTGTATTAAATCAACAGCATTTACTAATGCATTCCATGAGGCATCCATTTCCCCTAAAAAAGTGCGGCCTTCATCGGTTAAAGCATAATACTTACGCGGCGGCCCTTGAGTCGACTCTTCCCAGCGATAGCTAAGAAGTTTAGCGTTCTTTAATCGCGTCAACAGCGGATATAATGTTCCTTCAACAACGATCATTTTAGCTTCTTTCAATTGGTTAATTATATCAGAGGCATACGCATCGTTGTTTGACAGGATGAGTAAGATACAATACTCTAAAACTCCCTTCCGCATTTGCGCTTTTGCATTTTCTACATTCATTCTCCCGGTTTTATAGAGTTATTATTATAATTGAATCGACTGACGCTTAAATATGAAGCCCTCTTCAATGCTTTTGGCGCCATTCTCTTTCTTTTTGTCTTCTTTAGAATTTTGTTTGGTTGCTACCATTACCACTTCTTTTTCCTCCTTCACTTTCGTGCATTGCTCCTTTCGTTCAGCTTTACAACTGTCGGCTTTGGCTGTTTGAGCTCCCAGACTTGTTGCAGCGAATAAAAACAAAATCATACAAGTTGTTTTTAAAGTTCGAATTAGTATTGACTGTGATGACAACATGATAAAATACTATTTAAAACAATGAATTATGCATTACAAATATACGGTCATAAGATGGTACTTTGCAATACATAGTACCATATTTTTTCAAATTATTTTTAGTAAATCTTCTGTAAGCGTTATAAAATAAGGCCTTCAGAGCACAAAAAAATTCCTGTACAAATGGCTTATTTTCTTACATTTGTGCCCTAAAGGATGAAAAATGCTATTTGACTCGGGATATTTTGCATTGTTTTTAGCGTCATTTTTAGCTGCCACCGTTGTACCATTCAGCTCCGAAGCGTTGCTTTCGGGTATGCTGGCTTCTAATTACAATTTATATTGGTGCCTTGGCCTGGCCACGCTTGGTAACTGGCTGGGCGGAATGACTTCTTATGGATTAGGCTGGCTGGGAAAAACGCAATGGATTGAAAAATACCTTCGAATCAAGCATTCCCAAATAGAAAAGACCCAAAAAAAGGTCGCAGGGAAAGAACTATGGATAGCTCTTTTTTGCTGGCTTCCTGGCATTGGTGATGTGATTGCGGTATTACTTGGTTTATTAAAAGTTAATGTGTGGCTGGCAGCCATTGGCATGTTGATCGGCAAACTTGTCCGTTACATTGTATGGGCCTTGCTCACCCTGGAGGTCATTAACTGGTTTCAGTAACAAGATCCTTTCACTTATAGCATGAATCCATAATTCTTCTTTCTATTTACGATTGAGAGCATAGCAATTCGCAGTATTTTTCACTCAAATCGGTGAACGTTTATCTGCGTATACTCTCATAAAATGGGGGCTATTGAATTCTCCTTTGTGGAAATAAGGAACTCACATTTTCAAATCATCACAATTTTCCCCATTTTTGCACCTCTTTATTAAGATTTTAGACTGTTAGATGATAGACCTGAGTATAGAAACGGAATGGCAAGAGTCAAAATCGGTTCACTTCAATTCTATCTTCTACCCTTTTTAGATAATAAAACATTGATTAAATAAATTCCAGATGGCAGAAGAAAATATTGTTGAATCAATCAACGCGTCATTCGAAAGAGCTGTTCAGAAAAGCAATGCATTAGAAGCTGATTTACAGTTAAACCCTGAAAAGCACCGTGTATTAACCGGTGACAGACCAACAGGTAACCTGCATATCGGGCACTACTTTGGTTCCTTACAAAACCGTGTACGTCTTCAGAACATGGGCGTTGAAACCTTTATAGTTATTGCCGATTACCAGGTATTGACCGACCGTGATGTATTTAAGGATATCTCAAAGTATGTTCTGGAATTAACCATTGACTACCTGGCTTGCGGATTAGATCCTCATAAATTTAAAACACACATTTTCCCACACAGTCATATACCTGAATTAAACCAGCTCTTAGTACCTTTCTTATCATTGGTTTCCAACTCTGAACTGAGCAAGAACCCAACCATCAAAGAAGAAATACAGGCTTCAGGGCAAAACGTGATCAACGCCGGTATGTATACCTACCCTGTTCACCAGGCTGCTGATATTTTATTTTGTAAGGCCGATGTAGTTCCCGTTGGTAAAGATCAGTTACCTCACATTGAATTAACGCGTAATATCGCCAAGCGTTTTAATAAGAAATTTAAAGCTCGTGTTTTCCGTGAACCAACAGGTTTATTGAGCGAAACTCCAATGATCCTTGGTTTGGATGGTGGTCAGAAAATGAGTAAGAGCCGCAATAACACCATCATGATTAAAGCAACAGCTGATGAAACAATGAAAGCTGTTAAGTCGGCTAAAACAGATTCGGAACGACTGATCACTTATGATCCTGCCAACAGACCTGAAGTAGCTAACTTATTAAGGTTAGCAGCTTTATCATCTGGCGGAACTCCTGAAAAAATTGCTGAAGAAATTGGTGAACAAGGAGCCGGTAAACTAAAGCAAGTTGTCACAGAATCGATCAATGAGCACTTTAAAGCCATCCGCGAACGTCGCAATCAATTAGAAAATGATCTGGATTTCGTGAAGAGCATCTTAAGGGAAGGCATTGCCGAATCGCGTAATGTAGCTCAAAAAACATTGGAAGAGGTTAGAGCAGCCATGAATATGGACATTTAATATAACTCTAAAGAAATAAGCAATATAAGGGAAGCAACAGCTTCCCTTTTTTTATTTCCGAATGTTAAAAAACCATTAAATAATCATATGTCGTATTTTTACGTCAATAATTGACGTATTTTTACGTCGAATTAAAAGCATGGTGTTATTTTCCATTCAACAATCATTAAATATCAATTAACCTTTAACATATGTCACAAGCTAAAACCGATTTATTTGATAGCGAACTACAGGAGTTAGCACAGCTATTTAAAGCCCTGGGGCATCCGGCACGTCTGCAAATACTTAAGTTCCTCGGATCACGTGACACATGCTTCTCGGGAGATATTACAGAAATTGTGCCCCTTGGGCGCACAACAGTCAATCAACACATTGCAGAGTTAAAAAAAGCCGGACTAATAAAAGGCTCTGTTCAGGGCTCAAAAACCAATTACTGCCTGAATCCGGATGGAATTGACAAACTCAACAAACTGGGTGTTGATTTCTGTTCAGGCTTTGAGTGTGCTAATAACTGCCAACCAAAAGAATGTTAATAATCTAAAATACAAGATAATGAGAGTTTTAATTTTATGCACAGGCAACAGTTGCCGCAGCCAGATGGCGCATGGCTTTTTACAGTCATTCGACAAAGACATTGAAGTATATTCAGCAGGAACTGAAGCTTCAGGTAAATTAAACGCTAAAGCCGTTCAGGTGATGAGTGAAATAGGTATCGACATTAGTGGCCATACTTCTGACTCGGTTGAAAAATACCTGGGTGAAAAGTGGGATTATGTGATCACCGTATGTGGTGGTGCCAACGAATCATGCCCGGCATTTATGGGTGATGTTAAACACCGCTTGCACATTGGCTTTGATGATCCGTCGCACGTTGAAGGAACTGAAGCGTATATTATGAGTGAATTCCACCGTGTACGTGATGAAATCAAAGATGGATTTTACAAGTTTTACACTGAAAACATCAAAGGATAACTAATTTTAAGCCGGCAATCTGAACACGCTTCCTCGCAAAAAAGCTTTTCAATTCAGATGAGTCGGCTTCATTCATATTAAACAATTAAACAGAGGGTGTCTAACATTTAAGTTTCACACAAAATTCGCTATGGATTGAGCAAAAGGCCGCAAATAGTATAGAGCTGCAATTCTAAACTTTGTGAGCTATGTGCACTTTCTCTTACGTGTTCTTTGCGAGAATTATTTTTCATTTCGGATATCCTCATCAGAATCTTATTATGAGTCAGGAGAAAAAACAAATTGGTTTTTTTGAGAAATACCTCACTTTATGGGTGGCGCTTTGTATTGGCGGAGGTATTTTAATTGGTCATTTTTTTGGTGATACAGTTAAGGTTTTAAGCGGACTGGAAGTTTCGGGTGTTAATATACTGGTAGCTGTCCTGGTTTGGTTAATGATCTATCCTATGATGCTCCAGGTTGATTTCACAAGCATTAAAAATGTAGGCAAACGCCCCAAAGGCCTACTATTAACCCTGGTTATCAACTGGTTGATCAAGCCTTTTACCATGGCCTTCTTCGCATGGATCTTCTTTACCAGGTTATACGGCGCTTTTATTGAACCGGAACTGGCTGGTGAATACATTGCCGGTGCTATCCTCTTAGGTGCAGCTCCATGCACGGCGATGGTGTTTGTCTGGTCCTATTTAACCGATGGTGACCCTAACTATACCCTGGTCCAGGTATCGGTTAATGACTTGATCATACTGGTTGCATTTGTGCCAATCGTAGGATTTCTATTGGGAGTTACCAATGTCACCATACCATACGATACATTAGTAACAAGTGTTGTGGTATTTGTTGTAGTTCCACTTCTGGCCGGCACACTCACCAACCGTTACCTGGTTAAGAAACATGGTGCAGAATGGTTTACCGGAATCTTTTTACCAAAATTTAAGCCGGTAAGTATCTTTGCTTTATTGGCAACACTTGTATTGCTTTTTGCTTTCCAGGGACATAACATCACTGAAAATCCGTTGATCATTGTACTGGTTGCTGTTCCTCTGATCATACAAACTTACCTGATCTTTTTCATTGCCTGGTTTGGAGGCCGCAAACTTAAGTTACCGCATGCCGTCTGTTCGCCTGCAGCAATGATTGGAGCCAGCAACTTCTTCGAACTGGCAGTTGCAGTTGCCATTGCCCTGTTTGGTTTACAATCACCTGCTGCTTTGGTAACCGTAGTAGGTGTTTTGGTTGAAGTACCTGTTATGCTTTCATTGGTAGCTTTAGCGAACAAGTGGAAGTATTAAGCGTTTATTGAGTGATCAGTGGTAAAGAATGTTAAACTGCTGACCACTCAATAATATCTTCTGACTAATTATTATTTTTGCAACATGAATTATTTACTGGCAGGTATAGTAGCAGCATTGATCGTGGCTTACTTTTTTTCACGTAAGTCAAGTGGAGAGGAAGAAGAGCAAACTGTTGTGGCCGATGATTGTTGTGGTGCTCATGAGGTTTGTGAAGCTGATAGCTTATTAAGCAGCAGTGATAAAGCTGAATACTTCGAAGACGAAGATCTTGATTCCTACAAAGGTCATTCAGCGTCAAGCTATACCGATGACCAGATAGAAGAATTCCGCGAAGTACTGTTCACTCTTAAGGAACGTGAGGTAGCAGGCTGGCTCAAGAGCCTTCAGATACGGCAGATAAACCCGCCGGAAATAATTCGCGAAGAAGCATTAATGATCGTTGCTGATAGACGCGGAGCTTAAGTCGATATAAGATTTATGGGCTTTTACTTATGATGCTTGCCAGTCAGGCCTGCTTTGTTTACCTGATTGTCTGATTAGTCCATCCCGATACCTATCCGGGAGTCGGATTGCTAAAACCCCTATTCGCATATCCAAACATCGTACATCCAACATCCAAACATCTTACATCCAAACATCCTCGCATCCAAATCGGAACTTTTCAACTTATCTTCTATCTTAGTGCTGTAAATTCATAAAAAAATGAACCCAGCATTAACAGCAGTAATCATCGCCGGATATTTTGGCGTATTAATACTCATATCTTTTTTAACCAGTAAAAAGGCTGATAACAATACCTTCTTTCGCGGCAATAAGCAATCTCCATGGTATATTGTGTCCATTGGAATGATTGGTGCCTCTTTGTCCGGAGTTACATTTATTTCTGTTCCCGGCTGGGTTGGGTCCACCCACTTAACCTATATGCAAATGGTAATGGGTTATTTCCTGGGCTACCTGGTTATTGCCCACATTTTATTGCCATTGTACTACCGCCTAAACCTCACATCCATATACACCTACCTGGATGAACGCTTTGGGTTCTGGTCCTATAAATCGGGAGCTATCCTTTTCTTATTGTCCAGAACCATAGGTGCTTCAGCCCGCCTTTACCTGATGGCCAATGTATTGCAGATCGCAGTATTCAATGCTTTTAACATCCCGTTTGAAGTCACTGTATTGGTGACTATCCTGTTAATTTGGCTCTATACCTTCCGCGGTGGTATTAAAACGATCATATGGACAGACACATTGCAAACACTGTTTATGCTATTGAGTGTCGGCATTACTGTAGTTGTCATTACCAGGACAATGAATTTATCTTTTACAGGTATGGTTAATACCATTGCCGACAGTGACTTATCAAGGATGTTTGAATTTAATGACTGGTCATCAAAACAACATTTTATCAGGCAATTTTTCTCTGGTGCTTTTATCACTATTGTAATGACCGGACTTGATCAGGATATGATGCAAAAGAACCTGACCTGCAAAAACTTAAAGGACGCACAGAAAAACATGTACTGGTATGGCTTTTCATTTATGCCGGTTAACCTCTTGTTTTTATGCTTAGGGGTTTTATTGTTTTTATTCGCCGCCAACCAGGGCATTGCCATACCCGAGCGTTCTGACGACCTGTTCCCCATCATTGCAACAGGAGGTTATCTGCCCAAAATAGTTGGCATCTTTTTTATGCTGGGCCTGGTGGCAGCAGCCTATTCAAGCGCCGATTCGGCTCTAACATCATTAACCACTTCTTTTTCTGTCGATATTCTTGGTGTTGAAAAAAAGGATGATGCGGCGGCAAAAAACACGCGTTTTAAAGTACATATTGGCTTTAGCATCCTGCTGGCCGTCGTCATCTTATTATTCCGTCTTTTTAATAACGATAGCGTGATCAGCACGGTGTTTAACCTGGCCGGTTATACCTATGGTCCATTGCTCGGTTTATATGCCTTTGGCTTGTTCACGAAACTGAAGGTTAAAGACAGATGGGTTCCCCTGATAGCCATCCTCTCACCTGTTATCATTGGCATAATGGATTACAATCTCACAATGGGCTATGAGAAATTAATCCTTAACGGTGCTATTACCTTTTTAGGTTTACTGATGATAACAAAATGGAGTAGTCGCTAAAGCCTACTCCTTCCCTTTTCGCCAGCTTTCCTTATCGATCAAATCGCCTGACTTGGTATAGTATTTCCATTTACCATGGCGGAGTCCATCCCTGTACTTCCCTTCAATTTTTAATTGTCCGTTACGGTAATAAAACAGCGCATCGCCATCCAACAGTCCATCATCAAGCGATAAAATGGCTTTTTTGCGTCCATTGCTGTAAAACTCTTTATAATCACCATCCAACACATCGTCATTGAAATCCACCTCCGCTTTTACAGTGTGTTGGGCATCGTCAAAATAAAAGACGGCTGTTCCATCAACCTCGCCATCATCATAGGGTATGGCCGACATAATGTTGCTGCTGAAATAATAATTCCGCCATAAATCCTGTGGTAAACTGTCGCGCATCTCACCTTCGTGTATCATGACACTGTCCTGCACCTGATCGGGATGACTCACATAGTACTGCACTGCTCCTTCGTTCCAGGGAAAACTATCATCGAGGCGCATTTTAAAGGATAACTCCCTGTACTCATCAATATACAGGTCCTCAGCTGAGTTCTGCATTTTTTCAAGTTCTTCGTATAGCATGGCATTTTCATCATGCTTGGCCAGTAGTACTGTCTCAAAGGTCTTCCCGGTCGCTTTTAACTGCCAGCCTATATTGGCAAAATTGATGATCAGGTTCTTATTCTGACGTAAACTCTTTTTTGCTTCACTATCGCTGTAATAATACAGATGCTGATAAACTTTTGGCATCTGCACAAACAGTGAGAAATTACTTTCATTATCAAACTCTTCCAGAAAGGATTTGAATGATGGTGTTCGTGCGATAGTATTACCCACCAGGTAATCATCAATCATGCCCATTAGCGAATTAACCGAATTTGAGAAGACCACATAATCGTCAATGTATGTGAAATAGGGCTGCTCCATTCCCTGGATCAATCCACCGAAGAACAATTTGAAAAAACCTTTCATCTTCAGCAGGTGAATCTGGTGATTCCGGTAATCGATCTGATCAAATCGTACCGGGGTTCTCTTTTTAATATGTTTCAGCAAGAGCTGCATTTTTTCCTTTGCCAGGTCAATATCATTGGCCTTAATTGCCATCAGGGCATCAAACTCCCGGGCATTGGTTTGCGGATTAAGCTTAGCCAGGGCAAATTCCCCTTTAACCCATGAGAACAGAACATCCTCAAACTCCAGGCCCAACCATTTCTCAGCCATATTCAGGCCATTTATATACTCCTGGTATACCTCTGGAGACGACTGGCTGTACTGATCCAGCATCTGCCCATAGAAATCATGGAAATTATCGGCATTGACCGACATAAATAGAGCCGTTTGTGATGGTAGAATATTATGAGCCTCCATTTTACCGGCTTCAGCCTTTGCAAGGGCATCGGCCAGTGAAGGAATGGAATCGAAATAGTTAGTATGACCCGCCAGGCGAATGTTCTTATCTTCAAGGTCGGCCACCAGGCACGAAAAGCCCATGATATTGCTCACATCAGACAGGGAGTTTTTTAATTCTGGCGCCAGGCTTCCCGCAAAGTTATCCAACTGCTCATAGTTGAAATAAAAGTTAAGCAAGCCGCCGGCCGTTTCATTTTGCACCTCAATAAATTTCTCGCTGTTAAACCACCTGTCGTTTTTAATGGCTTTAATTGAACGATTCATCAATTTGCCTGAAAGGGAACCAATCAGCAGGTTTTCATGAATACACAGGTGAATTACATCATTGGGTTTATCGTACTGAAGACTGTATACCGACAAACTATCAACCTTGCGCTCTTTGAGTTCCAGATCTAATAAACCTGCCAGTTGCGGTAATACAGACAGCTTTCCATACTTACCGATATCAACAGCGAAAACAGTTTCAAAATTGGCATCATCGAGCATCTGAACAGACAAGGCCAGTGGTCTCCCTTTAAAGATATTTCTCACCAGTGCATTACCCACCATCAGAGAGTCAAAAGTCATCATATTGGCTTCGTACTCTTCAAAATAATCACCTTCAATAATACTGGCCCATAAAGCACTCTCTTTAATCTCACGCCAGGCAGTTGTCAGGTTCTCCGTTTCAATGATAATAACAGAATCGGAATGCATAGACTGAAGCGGCTGAAGTTTATCAACCTTTACAAATTGAAGATACACAAAAAAGCCAATGATACTTATAACTATCACTGCCAAGATGATAAGGAATACCTTTAAAATTTTCATAGATGTACGAGGTCAGAATTCGAATCCCTAAATAAGCTATTTTTTTCAAGAAATCATGAAACTTTTACAAGCTTCTGTATCATCTGTGAGTCGATAAACCGAATACCTAAAGTTTCTCCGGCACTTTAACAACAGTTCTTGACAGTTTTAAGCCCCTGGACTGAATTGTATTTTCGTACGGCATGTAAAAATCACCATCATCATCAATAATCAATCGATGATTGAGTTCGGGAAAATCTATCCTGGTCAGATCGCGCATTTTATATACAACCGCATTTCCATGGTCGCGCAGGGTACCTTTCCCTTTTACCTGGTAGAATGAGTGGATTTTTCCTCTTACAAACGAACCATCATCATTGGTCCAAACCTGCACAACAGGTGTTAAACCGTTGGCTCCCGTCAAATTAAAACGGCTGTAAGTGCAAAAGTTACCTAAGCTGTATGCGATAAAGCGATCTTTATAAATCTCTATTGAGCGTGGCACATGCGGACCGTGTCCGAATACTATATCGGCACCGGCATCAATCATGGCATGCGAAAATTTGTAGACATTGCCTCTGTTCTCACCATAGAAGATCTCCGTTTCACGTGTTACATGCATGTGCTTCTTTCCTTCTGCACCGCCATGAAAAGAAACGATCACATAATCACTATTTTCCGCAAGTGATTTAACTATTTTAACAGCACCCTCAATATCACCGATCTGAGCCGTTCCCGTATTGGGTGCAAAAGCGGCCATGCCAATCTTTTTACCACCTATTTCAGTAATCACCGATGGCTTAGTGATCAGCCCCGCATAAGCAATATCAAGACTATCCAGTAAACGACGGGTTGTTTTTAATCCCTCAGGCCCAAAATCACGAATATGATTATTGGCTATGCTCAACAAATGAAAGCTTGCCTGTTTTAATACCGGAGCATATCGCGTAGGTGTTTTAAAAGCATAGCATTTACTGAGATCTTTACACCGTTTATATACTTCCCCTTCATCAAGGAACGCACCTTCAAGGTTACCAAATACCACATCTGCATCAGCAAAAACCGGAGCTACCTCTTTTAAAAGCGGCCATGGATCATCATCGGGTGGCAAATAATCTGCCGATGGAAAATGCGTTCCCAGCATCATATCGCCTACTCCAACAAAAGATAAGCCTGTATTACTTTGAGAATTGACCTTAATAGTTAAAGTCAGTAGTATGATTGTGATAATTGATAATCTGAACATGCTTGTCGTATTTTGATGATAAAGATACAATTTTGCCCCTATGACCCTTTAGCTGCATTTGGCTTTTCGCCAAAATACCTTTAATATTGTGTTACATCAAGCATTAACTGCACCAATAAAAATCTAAGTCATGCCATACAAAGAGCAAAAAATTGAAAAATTGTTCTATCCCATAGGAGAAGTTGCTGAAATGTTTAATGTTAACACCTCCTTGATTCGTTTTTGGGAAAAAGAGTTTGATATTATTAAGCCACACAAAAACAAAAAGGGTAACCGCATGTTTACCCCTAAGGATGTGGAAAATTTCCACCTTATTTTTCACCTGGTGAAAGAGAAAGGCATGACTTTAAAAGGTGCGCAAAAAAAGTTAAAAGAAAATCATGATGATACAGTTAATAACTTTGAAGTGGTGTCGAAATTAAAAGACATACGTGAGTTATTGGTTGAAATTCGTGATAACATAGATTAAGAAAGAACCGTGCAGATTCAGGAAATAATTAATGAGCTGGAGCAATTCGCTCCATCAGCCCTCAAAGAAGATTTTGATAACGTAGGATTATTGGTTGGTGAAGCCAGTACGGAAGCTAAAGGTGTATTGATTACACTGGATATTACGGAGGAAGTAATAGACGAAGCCATTGAACGTGAATGTAACCTGGTTGTTTCGCATCACCCCATTATGTTGTCGGGTCTGAAAAAGATCAATGGCCATAACGCCACCGAACGAATTGTTATTAAAGCCATTCAGAATAATATTGCCATTTATGCCTCACACACCAATGCCGATTCGGTGATAAATGGTGTAAGTGGTAAAATGTGTGAAAAATTGGGCCTTGAAAACTGTAAAATACTGGCTCCTAAAAAAGAAAGCCTGTTAAAACTGGTGACCTTTGTACCTAATGAACATGCCGATTCGGTGCGTGAAGCGCTATTCAAAGCAGGTGCAGGGCAAATTGGCAATTACGATGCCTGCAGTTATAACCTAAACGGTGAAGGTACCTTCAGAGCCGGTGATAACACCAATCCTTTTGTCGGACAGAAAGGGGAAATACACCAGGAAGCGGAAGTGCGGATTGAAACGGTACTGCCTTCTTATTTGAAAGGTCGGGTTGTCGGCGCATTGTTAAATGCCCATCCATATGAAGAGGTGGCCTATGATCTGTATCCATTGGCTAACGAATGGACAACAACAGGTATTGGCATGGTTGGTGATCTGCCTCATGAATTAGATGAAGCAACTTTTCTTAACCGTCTTAAAAATACTTTTAATGCGGGCTGCGTTCGATACACCAGCTTACTTAACAAACCTGTTAAGCGTATAGCCCTTTGCGGGGGCTCCGGAAGCTTTCTACTCGGCAAGGCCATAGCCTCAAAAGCCGATGTATTTGTGACCGGTGATTTTAAATATCATCAGTTTGCAGATGCTGAAGACCGGATTTTAATTGCTGATATTGGACATTTTGAGAGTGAACAATACACTAAAGAAGTTTTTTTTGAGATACTTACAAAAAAATTCTCTAATTTTGCAATCCATTTATCAAACGTGAATACGAATCCCGTAAATTATTTATAACAGCATGGCAAAAGCAGATTCTAAAGCAAATGCAAAAGAAATGTCGGTGGAAGAGAGATTAAAAGCTCTTTACGACCTTCAAAGCGTAGAGTCATCAATTGACAAAATTCGCACCCTTCGTGGTGAGCTTCCTTTAGAGGTTCAGGATTTGGAGGATGAAGTTGAGGGGCTAGAAACTCGATTGGGCAACCTTGATGGGGAGGTAAAAAATTTAAATGACGCCATCCTGAGTAAAAAGAACGAGATTAAAGAAGCTGATCTATTAATTAAGAAATACGAAGCACAGCAAGGTAATGTGCGTAACAATCGTGAATTTGACTCTTTATCTAAGGAAATTGAGTTCCAAAAGCTGGAGATCGAATTATGCGAAAAGCGTATTAAAGAATTTACAGCTGAATTAAAGAATAAAAAAGAAATTGGCGAGTCATCAAAAACTCTGATCGAAGAGCGCAAAGCTGACCTGACTGCCAAGCAAAAAGAGCTGGAAGAAATTGTAGGCGAAACTCAGGTTGAAGAAGAAAGACTGATTGAAAAGTCTGACAAGATCATGAACATCATCCCTGAGCGTTTACAAACTGCCTTTAAGCGCATCCGTAAAAATGCACGCAACGGATTAGCAGTTGTAACTGTTGAACGTGATGCTTGTGGTGGTTGCTTTAACAAAATTCCACCTCAGCGTCAGATGGATATCGCTTCTCGCAAAAAAATTATTGTTTGTGAGTACTGTGGTCGTATCCTTGTTGACAACGCCATTGGTGGTGAAGACGAATAAACTGCACAGTTAAAAAAATATAACAGCCGGACTTGTTCCGGCTGTTTTTGTTTGTAGCTTTTATTACTTTTAAAAGCAAATACAAGCAATGAAGCAATACCTGACCATAGTGCTGTTAATGCTGGCCTCTTGCCACGCATTTGCACAGGATCATACCTTCCTCTCAGATCAAGGCCACGAGAGGCTGCTTCAGATATACCAGTCGCCAGAGGCTGATTTTATAGAACTGATCACCGGAAACAGCAAAGCCACAGCTGAGGAGGAATACCTGCGTCTCTACAACTTATTTATCGCTTTTCAGGTTAATGAGCGCACGCTTTATGCCAACAGTTTTCATAAAGGACTGAGCCATTTCGAAACAAGCTTTGAAACAAATGCACATGTCGGGTTGATGCATACCACTTTACTTATTCAACAAAGTCTCTTATTCTGGAACCAGGACAAAACAAGCGAAGGCGCACGCTCACTGTATAAAGCACACCGGCTGTTCAGAAAACTCAATAAAGACGACTATCCGTATGACTATTTAAAACTGCAGTCCGTCTTTAATATTTTCCTGAGCCAGATACCTGCACAGTTTCAGTTTCTGGCATCACTTTTCGGTTTGGAAGGTGATATGGAAGAAGGTTTTGATCAACTGAATACATATGTCATAAATACCAGTCAGCAATCGGCCATCAACTATGAAGCAATGGTACTGCATGCCTATTGCCTGTTAAAATTTGGCAGGCCTGACATCAAACGGGTACAGCTGTTAATGGAACAATCCCTTAATAGCCAGTCGCCGCTCCTGAATTTTATTGTTGCCTCTTTATCTGTTAAGAACAGAATGAGCGATGAAGGAATAAACTACATCAGTGAAATTGATAAAAAGACCATTACCAGTTTCCCCCTACTCTATTATATGAAAGGGCGTTTACTATTAAACCAACTCAAACCAGGTAGCATCACCATGCTTCAGCAATTTGATAGTATTTACCAGGGGCACTCCTTCCGAACTGATGCCTTAATGCGACAGGCCTGGTACTATCACCTGGAAGAGGAAGTGGAAATGCGCGACAGCTTAATGATCAGAGTAAATAAGCAATACAAATTACCCACATCCAACGATAAACAAGCCAAAAAAGAGATAGCATCACTGCCCAATACCCCTGCCTGCCTGCTAAAAGTCCGACTTCTTTTTGATGGAGGAAATTTCGACAAAGCATACCAGGTGCTTAGATCCGCACCACCCGAAAGCATGGCAAGCTACAATGTAGCCGAATACTATTATCGCCTGGGAAGAATCAATACAGAACTCGGCAGATATAACGAAGCGACAGCTTGTTTTGACAAAACAATAGAGTTAAGTCATGACAATACCCGTTATTTTGGCCCATATGCCGCCATTGAGGCCGCAAAGATTATGTTGATGCTGAAAGACACCATAGCTGCCAGGACATATCTTGAAAAGGCGCGCCATTTAAACAACGGTGAATACCAACAAGACATCTCCCGAAGCATATCGTCTTTACTTAACGAGTAAGTGCTAATGCCCGTAAAGTTAAATTAACACACATTTCCTCTCGTTCTCAGTTGCCATTCAATGCAATAAGTTTTTTTTCACAGCCGCTATCCCTTGCCACATCTAGCCACTAGACCTTCCAGTCTGTTTAAACTTAATAATCACTTAACAATTAAGTTTTTAAATAGATTTTTTTCCTAATGTTTTTGTTTACATTAGCAGTGAGAACTTTTAATAACCTAATTTTTTAAGAATGAAAAAACACTACTCTATGTATTAGTTATGCTTACTCCTTTGGTAAGTTTTTCTCAAACCAGTGACCTTTTCTTTTCTGAATACGTTGAAGGAGGAGGAAATAACAAATATTTGGAAATCTATAATGGAACAGGTGCCACAGTAGATTTATCAGATTACATAATCGAACGATTTAATAATGGTGGAAGCGGAACACCGTCAGGAACAATGGAGCTTACTGGTTCATTAGCAGATGGTGATGTTTATACCATCGGTAATTCAGGAGGTACGATTTTTACCGCTGATATAGATCATACCATTACATATTACAATGGAGATGATGCTGTCGCTCTAAAGAAAGTTTCCACTGGCAACTACGTTGACATTATTGGTTGTATTGGTGAAGATCCGGGAAGTGCATGGTCAGATGGATCACATTCAACAGCAAATAAAACATTGGTGAGGAAAGCTTCCGTAAGTGGAGGTGTGACAACTAACCCTACTTCAGGATTCCCAACACTAGTAACTGAATGGAATGTATATAATCAAGACGAGCCAAGTTACCTTGGTTCTCATACTTATTCATCCGTTACAGGTTCACTTGAGTTAACTTCTCCCAATGGAGGAGAATCTTATTCAGCAGGACAAACCGTTAAGTTAACCTGGAATTCCACCAATGTTACTAATGTTTACTTTGAAGTATGGACACAAGATTCTGAATGGAATCCTATTTCAGGAAACATTGCTTCTCCTGATGGAAGCAATGAATATGATTTTACAATTCCTGCCAATGCCTTTACAGGAGATCAATACAAAGTCAAAGTTGTTGATGCCGATAATGTTTCTGTCATGGATGAATCCGATGCAGCATTCTCTATCGATGGGCATGACACAGAATTATTATGGGAAAATTTTGAAGGAAGTCAATTCAATTCAACTTTTCAGGTTAGTGTTACAGGAACTAAAATCTGGACTGCTAATGATGGCTATGGTGAAATGAATGGCTATGATAACGCTGCTCAGGAAAACGAAGAAGACTGGTTGATTTCTAATGCTATTAACCTTGACAACACATCAGATGAGTTACTGGCTTTCCAAACAAGTTTAAGTTACCCTGCAGATGGTTCTGATCTTACAGTTTTCTACTCATCAGACTATTCTGGTTCCGGTGATCCAAGTGGTTCAACATGGAATCCTTTAACGGCAGCAATGGCAAGTTCTTCAACCTATACACATTCTGGCTATATTGATTTATCATCTGTATCAGGAACCATCTACATTGGATTTAAATATATTGGTACAACAACAGATGCTGACAGATGGAGAATCAATGAGATTGAAGTTACTGGAGTTAACAGTACTCCAACTGATCTTGAAGATACAAAAGAATCAGATGTAGTAATTAGTCCTAACCCATTTTACAACGAGCTACTAATCAAATCATCGAAAGATGTACAGAAAGCAGTTATAGTTAATACAGCAGGACAAATTGTTAAGAACGACCTTACTGGCAGCAAGAGAATTACCACTGCAAACTTATCAAAAGGTCTTTACATTTTACAAGTTGAATTTACTGACGGTACTTCAACAACACAGAAAGTAATTAAGAAATAAGCTTAATTTTTTCCCTCAAATATTTCAATGACTGTCGCCCTTGCAAAAGGGTGGCAGTTTTTTTTTGCACATATCGCATTGGTGTTTTTAAGTCAATATCTGCATCGGGTATTTGGCCACTTAATAAAAAAGGGCTTGCCAAACGACAAGCCCCAATAAACTAAACTTTATAGTATCCATTACTACTTAAACAAACCTTCAATCAGCTGGTCGTCTGCCATACTTGGAATGGTAACCTTTAAATTCGGATTAGCTTCCATGGCACGCTTAATAGCAAATACAGCGCCTTCATTGCGGGCCCAGCTGCGTCGGGATATACCATTGTTTACATCCCAGAATAGCATATTTGTCAGGCGACGGTGCGAATCATCTGTTCCATCCAGCACCATACCAAAACCACCGTTCATTACTTCACCCCAGCCTACGCCACCACCATTGTGGATAGACACCCAGGTAGCACCGCGGAACGAATCACCAATCACATTCTGAACAGCCATATCAGCAGTAAACTGCGAACCGTCATAGATATTGGATGTCTCACGGTATGGGCTATCTGTACCCGACACATCATGGTGGTCACGACCCAATACCACAGGAGCAGAAATACGTCCATCGGCAATTGCCTTGTTAAAGGCAGCGGCAATACGCATTCGTCCTTCAGCATCGGCATATAAGATACGAGCCTGCGAACCTACGACCATTTTATTTTTACCTGCTTCTTTGATCCATAGAATGTTATCAGCCATTTGCTGCTGAATCTCTGCCGGCGATTCTTTCATCAGCTCTTCCAGTACATCAGTGGCAATCTGATCAGTAATTTCCAGGTCCTTGGGATCATTACTTGAACAAACCCAGCGGAATGGACCAAATCCATAATCGAAACACATTGGTCCCATAATATCCTGTACGTATGATGGATATTTAAAGTCACCTTTCTCATTCAGAATATCGGCACCGGCACGGCTTGACTCAAGCAGGAAGGCATTTCCATAATCGAAGAAATACATACCCTGGTTTGTACACTTGTTAACTGCTGCCACATGTCGGCGCAAACTCTCCTGTACTTTCTCTTTAAATAACTCAGGATTTTCAGCCATCATCTGGTTGGACTCTTCAAAAGACAAGCCAACGGGATAATAACCACCGGCCCATGGGTTATGCAGGGACGTCTGGTCTGAACCCAGATCAACTTTAATACCCTCTTCTGCAAATTTCTCCCATACATCAACTATGTTACCCTGGTAAGCGATAGAAACCACTTCTTTGGCGGCTTTAGCTTTTTCAACGCGGGCAACCAACTCATCAAGGTCAGAAATCACCTCATCAACCCAACCCTGCGAATGACGTGTATGTGTAGCTTTAGGATTAACCTCCGCAGTAATACTGATCACACCGGCAATATTTCCTGCTTTTGGCTGTGCTCCTGACATACCTCCCAAACCGGCTGTTATGAACAGCTTACCGGCCAGGTCGGTTTTACCTCCCGAAATCTTACGTCCGGCATTCAATACGGTAATTGTTGTACCATGTACAATTCCCTGCGGGCCAATATACATGAACGAACCTGCGGTCATCTGACCATATTGTGTAACCCCCAGTGCATTGAATTTTTCCCAGTCATCCGGCTTGGAATAATTCGGGATCATCATACCATTGGTTACCACAACACGTGGAGCATCTTTATGTGAAGGATATAATCCCATAGGGTGACCCGAGTACATTACCAATGTTTGCTCATCGCTCATCTCGGCTAAATATTTCATGCAAAGACGATACTGTGCCCAGTTTTGGAATACCGCCCCATTACCTCCGTAGGTTATTAACTCATGCGGATGCTGCGCTACGGCGTAATCCAGGTTGTTCTGGATCATTAGCATGATAGCTGCAGCCTGACGCGACTGGTGTGGAAACTCATCTAAATGACGGGCTTTCATCTCATAATCAGGACGCAAACGATACATGTAAATACGACCGTAGGTGTTTAGCTCTTCCAAAAACTCAGGTGCCAGTTCGGCATGCTGCTTCTCCGGAAAATAACGCAAAGCATTGCGTAAAGCCAGTTTCTTTTCATCTTCAGTTAAAATTTCCTTACGCTTTGGCGCATGATTAATGCTTGCCTCATAAGGTTTTGACGCAGGCAACACCTCTGGGATTCCCTCTAATATCGCTGCCTGAAACATTTTAGTATCCATATATGTTAAGTTTTTTTAAGTGTCTGTTTTGAGCGAAATTACTATCATATTTAGTTCATATACATGACAAAATGCAAATTGAGCAAAATCAGGTTTTCAACGATCGCATTCAGTCACTAAAAATTGGTCATATGCTAATGTGATAAATGTCGTTTCCCTTTGTAATTAAAAACCTTATCTTGAAATCCAATTTTTAAAAATCAAATAACATGTTTTCAAAAGAGACGTATATAAACAGACGAAAGCGATTGGCTGAAAAGGTTGAGTCTGGCCTTATTTTAATGTTAGGCAACAGCGATGTACCAATGAATTATAAAGATAATGTGTACCATTTCCGTCAGGACAGTACATTCCTTTATTTCTTTGGTATTGATCTGCAAGACCATGCTGCTATAATTGACGTTGATAATAATAAAGAGTACTTATTTGGCGATGATATTTCACTGGGTCATATTATCTGGATGGGGCCTCAGCCAACCATGGTTGAAAAAGCTGCATCAGTAGGCGTTGAGCATACACGTCCAATGGCCGACCTGGCTAAAATGATTGCTGATGCCACCAAATCGGGTCGTAAAGTACATTTCAATCCTCCTTACAGGGGAGAGAACATCATGTGGCTGGCTGACTTATTTGGCTGTCGTCACAATGAAGTTCAGGAGAAAACCTCACTGGAGTTGACCAAAGCCTGTATTGAGATCCGCTCTATTAAAGAACCATGTGAAATTGAAGAGATGGAACGCCACATGGCTGTTGCATACCAGATGCATACCACCGCTATGCGCATGGCACAAGATGGCGTTACGGAACAACAAATAACCGGCGCTATGGAAGGTATATCGATGAGCGGCGGCGGAATGGTATCATTCCCTATTATTTGCAGCAAGCGCGGCGAAACACTTCACAACCATGATCACAGCAACACTCTAAGAACAGGTGACTTGCTACTGGTCGACGGAGGTAGCGAATCTCCATTACACTATGCGACTGACCATACACGTACATCACCGGTTGGTGGTAAATTCTCACAGCGCCAGAAAGAGATCTATCAGATCGTAGTGGATGCCAACGATATAAGCCGCGAAGCGACTAAGCCGGGAGTAACATACAAGGAAGCCCACCTGGTGGCGGCCCGTGTTATTGCATCGGGATTAAAAGATCTTGGCCTGATGAAAGGTGATGTGGACGAAGCAGTTGCTGCAGGTGCTCACGCCATGTTCTTCCCTCACGGACTGGGCCACATGATCGGTCTGGATGTTCACGATATGGAAGACTACAATGATACATTGGTGGGATATATGGATGAAATGGAACGCAGTACTCAGTTTGGCTTGTCGGCCTTGCGCTTAGGACGCACCCTGCAACCTGGCTTCTGTATTACCAATGAACCGGGTATCTACTTTATTCCGGCATTGATCGACACCTGGAAAGCAGAGAACAAACACACTGATTTTATCAACTACGATAAAGTGGAGGCCTACAAAGACTTCGGAGGTGTTCGTCTCGAAGATGATATCCTGGTAACAGAAGATGGCTGCCGCATCCTTGGTGATCGCATCCCAATTACCGTTGATGAAGTTGAAGCTACTGTCAGCGAAGGAAAGAAATAACAATTAAAAACATAAGCAGGGGTCCATAGGCAATGTCGACCTCTGCTTAATAATCTTTGGTCGCTTCAATAAAGCATCTGACCATAGACATATCTCTTAAAACAATAGATTAAAGGTAAATCATGAAGAAACTGACATTATTAATGCTGGCCGGTGCAATTGCTTTTGGAGCATCGGCGCAGGAAGAACCCAAAAGCACAATTGAATTTACACCGGTACACGACATTCAGACAACCGCCGTTAAAAGTCAGGATAGAACAGGTACCTGCTGGTCATACAGTACTACCTCTTTCCTTGAAACGGAAATCATAAGATTGGGAGGCCCTGAACTGGATCTTTCTGAAATGTATTTCGTTCGTTATGCTTATCCTGAGAAAGCCCGCTTATATGTAATGGCACATGGCAAAGGCAACTTCAGTGAGGGTGGACAGGCGCACGACGTCATGAAAGTGGTAAGTGAGCACGGTATTGCGACTGAAGAAGCTTATCCGGGACGCCGCGATGTTAGCAAACCCCATAATCACTCAGAATTGGCTTCTTCTCAAAAAGCCTTGTTAGATAATTACATCAAGGGTCGTAAGGCATCTCCTTCGCCGGTTTGGTATGAAGTGCAAGGCGCTATCTTAGATATTTACTTAGGTGAAGTTCCTGAAAAGGTGGACGGCAAAACGCCACAGGAATTTGCTAAAGCAATGAATATAAATGCTGATGATTACGTAGAATTAACATCCTACACACATCACCCTTATTACAAAGCTTTTAATCTTGAAGTACCAGATAACTGGAGCGATGATTTATATTATAACCTTCCTTTGGATGAATTAATGGAAGTGATGGATAATGCCCTGGCTAATGACTATTCATTTGTTTGGGACGGTGATGTAAGTGAGAAATTCTTCTCACACAAAATGGGTGCTGCCATTGTACCTGTTGATGAAGAAAAAGGTTTTGCTCCACAGGAGGAAAAAGAAATTACACCTGACGTTCGTCAGGAGGCATTTTTATCATGGCAGTCAACCGATGACCATTTGATGCACATAACTGGCTTATCAAAAGATCAGAATGGTACGCCTTATTACAAAACTAAAAACAGCTGGGGAACAGGTCGTGGAGGATACGAAGGTTATCTATACATGTCTGAAAGCTATATGCGTTTGCATACCGTAGCTATAATGGTGCATAAAGACGCTATTCCGAAGGCCATTAAAAAGAAATTAGGCATTAAATAAGGCCTGTTGAACAACAAAAGTGGAGACATCTTTGTCTCACTCTACAATATACCACTCCCCTTCTCCATTGTGATGAGGGGGGTGGTTTATACCAATAATATATTGAAATGAGCGTTATTAGTAAGCCCTCTTAAAAATCATCAAAACAAGTTAACGCTCGTTCATCGCAAAATTGGTATTATTTTGATTTAAGAACTGTCCCATAAACTCTTAAACCAAATCACACAAAACAAATCACTATGAAAAAAATTGCACTTGTATGCGTTTTAGCTGTAGCAACATTACTACCGGCCATTGCACAGGTTAATTACAAAACAAGAGAAGAGATTCCTGATAAATACAAATGGAATTTCAATGACATCTACAAAAGTTGGGATGCCTGGGAAGCCGACCTGGCAGCCATCCAGAAGGACATGGACGAAATGCTGACCTTCAAAGGCAAATTGGGCGAAAGTCCTGATAACCTGCTTGCCATGATGAGCCTGCAGGAAAGCTTAATGAAAAAGGCCTATAAAGCTTACCGCTTTGTTTCATTGCAAAGCACCGTTGACACACGCAACACCGAACTGCAGGGAAAATTGCAGAAGGTACAGTTGATGTTTGCACAATTTGGCGTATCCATGTCATGGATGGCACCTGAAATGATCCAGATCCCTGAAGCAACCATGAAACAATGGCTTGCCGATAACGAGGGGCTGAAAGTGTATGAGTTTGAACTAACTGACATGTACCGCCTGCAAAAGCACGTGCTTAGTGAAAAAATGGAAGAACTGGTTTCTTACTACTCGCAGGTATCAGGCACACCAGGTGATGTTTTCACAGCCCTGTCAACTGCCGATATTGTTTTCCCTGAAGTGGAATTATCAAATGGTGAGAAAGTAACGGTTACACCAGGTGGATACTCGCACGTTGTAACGAACAATAAAAACCAGGAAGATCGTCGCAAGGCCTATGAAGCTTTTTACGATGTATACTACAAGAACAAAAATACCTACGCAGCCATTTACAATGGTATTGTTCAATCGGGCTGGGCCAATGCCAGAGCCAAGAAATACCCAAGCTGTCTGGATGCAGCACTGGAAGGCAACGCCATCCCTAAAGAAGTGTATTTAAACCTGATCAACACGGTTAAAAAGCACACTGAACCTCTTCAGAAGTATACTAAGTTACGTAAGAAGGTATTGGGACTTGAAAAATATTATGGTTTCGACGGCTCCTTAAGCCTGACCGATTTCAACAAGAAGTATCCATATGAAGAAGCTGTTGAGATTGTGACGCAGTCGGTTTTACCATTGGGTAAAGACTACCAGGCTAAACTTGAAACAGCGACCTCAAGTGGCTGGCTTGATGTATATGAAAATCCTGGTAAACGTTCAGGCGCATTCTCTGCAGGTGTATACGGTGTTCACCCATACATGCTGCTGAACTACGACGAAACACTGGATTATGTATTTACCCTGGCTCATGAGCTGGGTCATACCATGCACACCACACTGTCTAACGAAACACAGCCTTTCGCAACCCATGGTTATACCATTTTTGTAGCTGAAGTAGCTTCGACCTTTAACGAGCGTTTATTACTGGATTACATGATGGAGAACACCAAAGATCCAAAAGAGCGTATAGCTCTTTTAAACCAGGCTATTCAGGGCATTATCGGCACCTTCTATGCACAAACCATGTTTGCTGATTACGAGTACCAGGTTCACAGCCTGGCAGAGCAGGGTCGTCCTGTTAATGCTGATATCTTAACCAATATCTGGAAAGGATTGGCCGACACCTATTATGGTGATGTATCAGAGGAAACCATGTATTCAGGTTATGCCTGGACACGTATCCCTCATTTCTACAACTCACCGTTCTACGTATACCAATATGCCACTTGTTTTGCATCGTCGGCACAGATATATAAAGACGTGACCGAAGGTAAAAAGAAAGACCGTCAGGCAGCCCTTGAGCGCTATATCACCTTATTGAAATCAGGTGGTAATGATCATCCTATGGAGCAGCTGAAAAAAGCAGGCGTTGACTTAACTAAAGAAGAAACCATTATGGCTGTTATTAATCAGCTGGATGTGTTGGTTGATCAGCTGGCCGTTGAACTGGACAAACTGGAGGAGTAGTTCTTTGCATCATTAATAATGACGAACATATAATTATAAGGTGGCCTTTGGGTCACCTTTTTTTGTATCAGCCTTAGTCGTTTTATCCTCCCTCAAAACCTGAGAACGCTCCATACTTCATATTTGAAACTTTTCCGGTTGTATTTTACAGTCTGCTGACATAAACAATTCAGGCCCTTCAAGCCTGGTAACAGAAGGTTCAGTGCGAACGGTTACCGGTGCTAATTCAAATTTGGTCCTTTATGGACAGTCCCCCCCTAAGTTACTAACTAACGCACACAGTCAAAACAAAAAAAGCCCTGCTTTCGCAGGGCCTTATATTATTTGCTTAATTCGTAACAGTGGAAGTAATTCACCATACTTAATCGAAAGTCTGGTTCGAATTAGATGCAATCTGAATCATCTTATCATACTGCTCAGCCGTTAAGTCTTCTTTAAAATAGTAATGCTGAGGATTCACCTTTTTACCTTTTACATGCACTTCGTAATGCAGGTGAGGTGCGGTACTACCACCTGTATTTCCAACGTAACCGATAATATCGCCCCGCTTAACCTTTTGTCCTCGTTTTACATTGAACTTATCAAGGTGAGCATAAAGGGTTTTATAACCGAAACCATGGTCAATCTCAATGCGTTTTCCGTAACCTGTTTTTTCGGTGGTGATCTTGGTTACTTTCCCATCAGCCGTAGCATAGATATCTGTACCAATAGGTGCAGAGAAATCCATTCCCTCATGGAACTTTTTAACCTTATAGATCGGGTGTATACGATATCCCCATCCTGAAGCTGTGCGCTTTAGGTCATTATTGGCAATGGGCATGATGGCGGGCGTACAACGCAGCATCTCTTCTTTACGCATGGCCAGGCCGATGACTTCATCAAACGAAGTTGACTGCACATACAGTTGTTTCATCACAATATCCAGTCGCTTAGCAGTAGAAGTCACCAATTCGGCATTGTCCATACCCTCCAGGTGCTGGTAGCGGTTAACTCCGCCAAAACCGGCACGGCGAATACTATTAGGAATGCTGTCAGCCTGAAATATGGTTCTGTAAATGTTCTCATCACGTAATTCGATATCTTCCAAAACCAACTCCAGCTGGTCAAGTTTCTTATTCATGATATCGTATTGCGATAATAATTGCTTGTTTTCGTTCTTCAGACGCTTCTCAACAGGACTTTCGATAATATGCGGATATATAAAGAAACTCAGCATTCCAACTAATAATACAAACAACGAATAGATGGATGCCCGAGAGCCGTAATATTTAAAACCTTTATCAATTTTATCGTAGCTAAGCGTTTCTGGATTATAACGATACTTAACTTTTGACATAGTGTAGGTGTTTTACTTTTTAATTAGAAAAATTAGGGACTAATCGTCCCAAAATTACTTAAATAATCTAACTTTGCAAGGTTTTTTATTGTACATAACACCTTGATATAAAATTTACGAATATGATGACGGCCTCTGAAGTAAGGAAGAGTTTTCTGGATTTCTTTAATTCTAAGCAACATAAAGTAGTGGCATCGGCGCCAATGGTGGTAAAAAATGACCCTACACTCATGTTTACCAACGCAGGTATGAATCAGTTTAAGGATATCTTTTTAGGAAACAATCCGGCTGAAAGCCCGCGGGTTACCAATTCACAAAAGTGTCTACGCGTTTCAGGTAAGCACAACGACTTAGAGGAAGTAGGTCACGATACCTACCACCACACTATGTTCGAGATGCTTGGCAACTGGTCTTTTGGCGATTACTTTAAAAAAGAAGCCATTGCATGGGCATGGGAATACCTGACTGAAGTATTAAAGATAGACAAAGACCGCTTGTATGTTACCGTTTTTGAAGGTAGCAAAGAAGATAACGTGAGTCGTGATGATGAAGCTGCTGACGCATGGATGGAATGGATCTCTGAAGACCGCATCATCAACGGTAATAAAAAGGACAACTTCTGGGAAATGGGTGAAACAGGTCCTTGTGGTCCTTGCTCAGAAATCCATATTGACATGCGCCCCGATGATGAGCGCGCTAAGGTTGATGGTAAGTCATTGGTCAATATGGATCACGATCAGGTAATCGAGATCTGGAACCTGGTATTTATCCAGTTTAACCGTATGTCGAACGGTGAGCTAAAGCCACTGCCAAACAAACATGTTGACACAGGTATGGGATTTGAGCGCCTGGTACGTGTTATCCAGGGTAAATCATCCAACTACGATAGTGATGTCTTCACGCCTATCATCAATAAAATTGCAGAGCTTTCGGGATTTGAGTACGGCAAAAGCGAAGAAATTGATATTGCCATGCGAGTGGTTTCCGACCATGTGCGCACCATTGCCTTTTCAATCACTGACGGTCAGCTGCCATCAAACAATAAAGCTGGCTATGTAATTCGCCGCATCTTACGTCGTGCCGTGCGCTACAGTTATACATTCCTAAACAGTAAAGAGGCCTTCGTATATAAATTGGTTGACACCCTGATTGCAACAATGGGTGATGCTTTCCCTGAGTTACAGGCTCAAAAAACATTAATTGAGAAAGTAATTAAGGAAGAGGAAGAGTCATTCTTACGTACCCTGGCAACAGGTATCAGTATGTTAGATAAGATCATGGCTGAGACAAAAGCCAAGAACTACAATGTTGTAAATGGTGCTGTTGCTTTTGAATTGTACGATACTTTTGGCTTTCCATTGGATTTGACTGAGCTTATCCTTAAGGAAAATGACTTGGTGGTAAACCGTGAGGAGTTTGAAGGTGAAATGCAGAAGCAGAAAGAGCGTGCGCGTAATGCCTCAGCCATTGAAACAGATGACTGGGTAGTGCTTCAGCAAGATGACCGGGAAGAGTTTATCGGCTATGATTACCTGGAGTCGGATGTGTTTATTACCCGCTACCGTAAAATCAAGCAGAAGAATAAAGAATTATACCAGATCGTATTTAACATTACCCCTTTCTACGCGGAGAGTGGTGGTCAGGTTGGTGACACCGGTTATATTCAGCTTGGTGAAGAAAAAGTATCTATCATTGACACGAAAAAGGAAAATAACCTGATCGTGCACCTTGCCAAGAAATTGCCTACTGAATTAAACGGTACATTTAAAGCGGTTGTAAACAAGCAGGGGCGTCAAAACATTGCCAACAACCACACCGCTACCCACCTGATGCACGAAGCCTTGCGCGAAGTTCTGGGTGAGCACGTTGAGCAAAAGGGTTCACTGGTACATCCCGATTACCTGCGCTTTGACTTCTCGCACTTCCAGAAAGTGAGTGATGAAGAAATTGCAAAGGTTGAGGCCCTGGTTAACCAGCGTATCCGCAGCAATATGCAATTGGAAGAGATGCGTGAAATTCCACATGCCGAAGCAATGAAATTGGGCGCTATGGCTCTGTTTGGTGAGAAATACGGTGACCTGGTTCGCGCCATTAAGTTTGGTTCGTCTGTTGAATTGTGTGGTGGAACACACGTTGAAGCAACCGGCCAGATGGGCTTCTTTAAAATCATCAGCGAATCATCTATTGCAGCAGGTATCCGTCGTATTGAAGCCGTAACAGGCGCTAAAGCTGAAGAGTTTATCAACCAGCAGTTTGCTCTTATTAAGGAGTTGGGCGAGATGTTTAAAAACCCGGCCAACCTTAAAAAGAACATCGAGAACCTGATGAGAGAAAACAGCAAGCTTAGCACACAGACAGAAGGCATGTTAAAGAATATCATGGCCATTGAGAAGCGTGATTTGATCGACGATGCCGTTGATCATGCCGGCATCAAACTTATTGCCACCCGCGTAAAACCAATGCTGTCCAATTCATTGAAGGACCTGGCTTTCCAGATCAAGCAGGAATTAGACGATGTGGTCGCCGTATTGGGTGCGGAGGTTAATGGTAAACCTCAATTGGCAATTCTTGTCTCTGACAACCTGGTAAAAGAAAAGGGCTTAAATGCCGGTACGATCGTTCGCGAAGCAGCTAAGAAGATGCAAGGCGGTGGTGGTGGTCAGCCATTCTTTGCCACAGCAGGTGGTAAAAACGTTGAGGGCCTTGATGTAGCCATTGAAGAAGCCGTATCAATTGTGAAAAATCAGCTGGCTTAACAGAAGCCCAGATAAGATATAGTAAGAAAGCTCGCCTTTGGCGGGCTTTTTTTATTGTGCGTTGATTCTCATACCATGACAAAACATTTCCTGCTTTTGTCAGTTGTATTAACTGTAAACTTTTGACTTTGAGCCCAACAGAGCACTTCGTGAACTATAAAGGGTAGTCAGGCTCTTAAAATCTGAACACTTTTGTACCAAACATAAAAACGATGAGTCATGAGAAAATTAGCATTTGCCTTGTTAGTCCTGCCGCTATTAATTGGTTGCGCATCTACCAGTAAAGCACCTGTTGAAAAAAGTGAAGAAGCTAAGCGTTTTGAAAAACACCCCGACAAAGCTGTAGTCTACCTTTATAGAACCGGCCGAATGGTTGGTGCCGCTGGTCAGATCCAGGTTAAAATAAATGGTATTGAAGCCGGTGGTACAGGACCTGGTACTTTCTTCAGGTGGGAACTTAACCCGGGTACTTATTCATTTATGAGTTCAACTGCAGAAAGTTCACGCGTGGTAGAGCTGGAGGTGAAAGCCGGTGAACATTACTTTCTTCGTCAGGATGCAAGAGTTGGTGTTAATGCCGGTCGTGTAACACTTGTTGAAAAAGATGAGAAAACGGGCATGAAAGAAATTGACGGTTGCAAGCTTATTGTCAGTGCTTATAAACAAGAGTAGATTCGTGCAGGAATTAGTCTGCAGCGATTGTTTTTTATTGAGTCTTTTTATTGCTCAAGACGCTAGGGCTTTCCCTTTTTTCTACAGTCAAAAAAGGAAACAAAAAGTCCGCTGACTGCAGCATTTATAGTATCGTATAGTATAGTAAGCCATTTGTTATAACACTAGATGAAGCAAAGCTCAATGAAAAACAATCCACCTCTATTTAAGCATTTATAATGGTTAAATAGTCATAAATCACTATATTGAAGACTATTAACCAGCAAACCTATCATGAAAATACTTACAAACCTGTTTATAGTACTACTCGTACTTTTCCTTTCTGCATGCGGCTCCAAGTCTAAAAAAGATTCTTCTATTACAGTTGATACAACAAAAAAAGTCACTACAACAGAACGTCCTTCCGATGCAGAGTTACATGCCTACAAAGCTTATCACCACACACGCTACATGGTCGAAACAGCCAAACAGGCGGGTGGTACCAATAAATTATTACACACCAAAGATCTGCCTACCGAAGGAACCGATCCGGTTGTAACACCTGCCTTGGATCACCTGTACTCCAAAGCTGTTATTGATTTAAGCGAAGGGCCTGTTACAGTTGAATTCCCAGATGATATTAGTGATCGTTACTGGTCCATCCATATAACTGACCAGGAGCATTATACCATCTTTGATGAAATACGCCCGGTGGGACAATATACTTTTGTACGCAAAGGAAAAAACATGCCTGTCGCCCATGGTGCCCAAGTAATTGAAAGTCCGGGTGACTATCCGCATCTGTTTATTCGCATTCAGGTCAAAACACCCGAAGATAAAACCAATACCCTGGCTGTTCAGGAACAGATTACCCTTAGCGGCGTGAGCAAAGACTTTATGGTGCCTGAAAGCGACTATGTGAAACATGTCATAGAGACGCATGACATCTATCCGCAGAACGAAGGATTATTAGCTTCTGTAATCGATTTTGACATTGATGATTATAACCAAGTGTTTGCCTATGTGGGAACGAGGGCTTATACAATTGCCGATAATCGCGGTGCATTTGGTCCCATCGACAGCCAGGAACCCAACAGCGATAATCCGGAAATCAGAGCAGCTGCCATTATTGGTCACCTGGGACTGCCTGCTGAACACGCCATCTACATTCCGCAGTTTATCAATTGCGATGGCAAGCCTCTGAACGGTGATAAAACAGAGGTATTCACTTTTGCCTATGAACCGGCAGGTGTGAAAGAATTCTGGTCCATTACACGTTATAGCGCTATTACACGAAATACCCTGGCCGGTAAAAATGATGTGTACAATGCCTATAACACTCAGCCCGATGACAATGGTAACATTACCATTACATTTAGTGTTGAAGATCCTAAGGACGGAACATACTGGATGCCGGTTAACGCTGGGGAACCATATTATTTTATCGCCCGGTATTACAGTCCCGACCTAAACAATATCCCTCCAAATCCCTGCGATTAAAAAGATTACACAACCAAACTTGATATAAATTCACAGGCAGAGCTGTCCAGTCGCTAATTAAAGGTCGGCTCTGCAGTTTTCTTTATAGAACTAAATACACCATGACAAAAGCTCTTTTGTTCGCCCTGATAATTGCCTTAGTAACGCCTGTTGCCATGCAGGCCCAGGCACCTGATAACACCACAAGTATAAGTGATACCAGTAAACAAACGATATGGAAAAAGCACAATGTTAAGTTGGCTGCTATACCCATTATTAACTACGATCCGTCATTGGAACTCAATATGGCGGCCCTGGTAAATGCATTCTACAGGCTCAATCCTGCAGATACCATATCTCCACTCTCTATGGCTGGTGCCATGGTGGGTTATACCACCAATGAATCGTGGTACTGGGCCCTGTATACCAAAATGTATTTCAATGAAGACAATTACCGCCTGACACTGGCCTATGGCGACGCATCGGTCAACTTTCAGTATTATGATGCCGGATATGGTGGTTTTATTGATTTTAATTCCCTTCACGATCTTTTTATTGTTGAATTGCAGCGCCGTGTATATAAACGATGGTATCTGGGTGCCAAATATTTTAATCAGAAGATCTTGACTACCTATGATTTTGATGGGGCTCCGGCAGAGCCTGAAAAACAGGATATGACACACCTGGGACTGGTCATTTCGCACGATAGCCGTGACTTTATATACAATCCCCACGGTGGCGATTACCTCAATTTCAAAACAGGTCATTATCGCGATGCCTGGGGTTCGGCCTATGAGTTTGATAAGTATGAATTTGACTTCACCAAGTTCTTCGGTCTAAATGAAAACGAGGTGATCGCTGCACGCCTCACTGCCCTGGTTGCCACAGGTGATGTACCCTTTGAGGGACAGTATGTGGTTGGTCGCGATGACATAAGAGGATATACCAATGGTAAGCACCGAGCCGATCAGGTATATAATATTCAGGGCGAATACCGCTGGAACTTTTACAAAAAATGGGGCATGGTTGGCTTTGCCGGAATAGCAACAGCAGTCAATAGTCCTGCCGATATTAAGTTTGACGAGCTTTTACCCGGTGCCGGTGCCGGTCTGCGCTATATGGCCATACCTTCGGAGAAGATCAATATTGGTGTTGATGTGGCGGTGGGTAAAGACGACTGGGGTATATATTTCCGCATTGGGGAAACTTTTGGTGATAAGTAAGCGATTATTAAAGTGGCATTTGTTCGGTAATTCCTGCCATTTGCTTGTTATCTCCTTCGGAACAGCTCCGGGGCTGCTTCGGTAACTGTTCGGTAGTTGTTCGGTAATCCTTCGGTAATTGTTCGGCTACGCGCGTAGCCGAACAATTACCGAAGAAATACCGAAGCAGGCCCGATTATGACCCGAAACAGGTCAGAAAAAGCTATAAAATGGCTTCAAAATGCACTTTTTTCGGATTTTTTATGTCAAAACACCGTTTTCTATAACGTCTATTGGTTAGTATTTTGAGTCAAATTCAACTTCATATTCTCATATATCACTAATTATATGGCCTTTAAGGTTTTTATCAAATTACAGTGCATGCATTGTCATTGACCTGCCCCAGCTGAGTTAGTATGTTTGTGAAAAGTTAAAATGCAATGATCATGAAAACATATGGAACAATAGCAAAACCTGTTCAATGCATTGTATCATCGAAGTTTATTTCTTCAATTGATGCAAGTCAGTCCATGAACAATTGTTTAAGCTCATCTTTGCAAAAAACACAAGCATGCAAAACAGATATCAGCCACCAACACCATTGAAAGGACGAATTGACAGCACAGTGGACAAGGATGCATTCAGATGGCATCAAACCATTAATTACATTGACCTCACAAAGTCAGTCAGTTATGATAATGAGCAACTGAATATTTGTTTTCTTGGTTTTTGCTGCGACGAAGGTGTTAAACGAAACATGGGCCGACAGGGAGCATCCAGGGGTCCCGCTAGCATACGCAAGGAGATGGCCAACTGGCCTGCCAACTACCTTCCTCACGCATGTTTATTCGATGCTGGCGATATCACTTGTACCGATGGAGATCTTGAAGATGCACAGGAAGCATTAGCGCAGGCCGTAGATATAATTATCAGTAAGGGCTTCTTTCCTATCTTGCTGGGCGGTGGTCATGAAATTGCATTGGGGCACTTTAAGGGTCTTATTAAAAACAATGGGCATACACCTGCAATCATTAATTTTGATGCTCACCTTGATTTACGTCCTGTCATTGATAAGGGCTCTTCAGGAACTATGTTCAACCAGATCCATCAGATATGTGAAGCGCAAAACAAAGACTTTAATTATATGTGCATTGGTGCTCAAACATATGCCAATACCCAAAGCCTGTTTAATAAGGCCAGATCAATAGGTGCCGATTACATCCTGGCAAAAGATATTAGTGCTGCTACATTTGATACCGTAAAAGAGAAAATACACCAATTCATTGACGATAAATCGGCAATATATCTGACGATATGCACCGACGTACTTTCAGCGGCACATGCACCCGGCGTTTCTGCGGTTCAGCCCTTCGGCCTCGATCCCGACAATGTGCTTCAGCTAATAAAAAGCATCATTGCCACAGGAAAACTATGCAGCCTCGATATAGCTGAAGTGTCACCACGATTTGATACAGATAACCGTACTGCCAAATTAGTAGCTGTATATATATATGCAGTTATTAATTCTCTGATTGAGTTACGCCTTAACCAATAGTGCTAATTTCAAGCAGCTTATCAGGATTGAGTATTTCTATTTCGTTACAATGAACGGCTATTAATCCCTCATCCTTGAATTTGGTTAATATACGTGTTGTACTCTCAACCGACATACTTGCCAGTTCGGCCAGGTCTTTACGTGTCAACTGCAGCGGGAACTTATCTGTTTTATAAATGCGATTGGAAAGGCAAAGTAAAACATCAGCCAGGCGACCATAGGTCTGCTTCTTGGTTAAGCAAAAGAAACGCCCATTGATGATCACAGAATTTTCGGCCAACATGCTAATAACCTGTCCGGCAAATTTCGCATTGCTCTCGATCAGCTTCTTGAAAGCACCTATCTCAATTAGTTTGACCGTTGAATCCATATATGTTTGCGCACTATACGGAAAGGTATTGTTACCTTCAAATAAAGCAGGCAGACCAATAATATTAATAGCAGGCAATATTTTAAGAATAAGGGCATCATTACCATTTTCCAGGTAGATCTTTGCCAAACCTTCTTTCATCACCATAATATGAGAGGCAAAAGATCCTTGTTTGCATATGGTTTCACCGCGCTTATACTCCACCTCAACACTATTCTCTTCAACAAAGTCCAACTCCTCCGGGGTCAAATCATCAAAACAACAAAGAGGATTTTCTCCAACTGAACAACCATTATAAACTACTGATTTTGGCATATAACTAACTTTAAAGGGTTAGCCAAAAATACTTATTGTTTTTGAAATAACAGACAATTACGCAAACTTTCTGTCGCTTTTAATAGCTTACAAATCAACACAAAACGCAAACGGATTGACATGAAACAATAACTTTTATGTGCCAGTGCAACTACTTATTAACAGAGTTACACTGTTCGATCGGTAATGCGTCATATTTTTAATTGATTTAGGTCAGTCATACGAAACACAAGTTACAGAAAGAGGCCTGTTTTGTTGCAGGTCATTTTATATAGAGAAAAAATTCTTCAAAACTAATTTTGCTTCGAATCCAATTAGTATGAAACGACCAATTAAAAAATTGGGAGTTCCATCTGACAAATGAAAGTAAAATCAAAACAGATGAAAAGTCAGTTCTCTAAATCAGCGATGGCACTACTTGTAAGTTTACTGCTCCCACTTGCAGTACTGCTGTTAACTGTTAAGGTATCTTCCTTCAGAAACGTACCCGACAAAGTTGATGTTAAATTAAAATCGGAGCATATTTCATCAGTTGACCATTCGCAGTTTGAAATTCTGCAACAGGATTTTGAAACACCACATGATGTAACAGAAGCCTGTTTATCCTGTCACACAGGTCGCGATGAAGAAGTAATGGCAACCGCTCACTGGAAATGGGAGCGCGAAGAAGAAATTCCTGGTCGTGGCGTTGTATCTGTGGGTAAAAAGAACCTGCTGAATAACTTCTGTACCGGCGCCAATGGTAACAATGGTTCTTGTATGCGTTGCCACATTGGCTTAGGATGGAAAGACAAAAGCTTTGACTTTGCCGATAACCGTAACATTGATTGTTTGGTTTGTCACGATCAGACTGACACCTATTTTAAACAAAAAGGGCAAGGTGGAATGCCTGCAACCGAGTCAACGGCCAATGCAGCCTACCAGGTTCCTGACTATCCCTATGTCGCGCAAAATGTTGGTCTGCCAAAGAAAAACAACTGTGGTATTTGTCACTTTTATGGTGGCGGCGGTAACAATGTGAAGCACGGCGATTTAGAAGAAGCTCTGTTATCATGTACAAAAGACGTGGATGTTCACATGGCTATGGATGGTCCTGATATGGCCTGTATTGATTGCCATACAACAGAACGTCATAATATTATGGGTAAACTGTATTCGGTATCATCTGCCAATACCAACCGTATTAACTGCGATCAGTGTCATACGACAACGCCTCATAATGACATGGTATTAGATAACCACTTTGAGAAAGTTGCCTGCCAGACCTGCCATATTCCTGAATATGCAAAAGTGAATGCCACCAAATTATACTGGGATTGGTCATCGGCCGGATTAACTGACGAACATGGTCATGGTTATTCAGAAGATGATGCTGACGGCAACCATAACTACCTGTCTATTAAGGGTAACTTTGTATGGGACGACCATGTCAAGCCAGAATATTACTGGTTTAACGGTACAGTAGATCACTACCTGTCAACAGATACCATTTCAGAGGTGCCGGTGAAGATCAATTCCTTGTTTGGCGAATACCGCGATTCAACGGCCAAAATATGGCCTGTTAAAGTACACCGCGGCAAACAAATTTACGATACTGAATACAATACGCTTATCAGTTTAAAGCTATGGGCTCCTGAAGTTGGTCAAGGTGCCTTCTGGAAAGATTTTGATTGGGATGAAGCGGCCCGCTTAGGCATGGAATACAATGATCGTCCTTACAGTGGCAACTACGATTTTATTGCTTCGGAAGTTTACTGGCCCATCAACCATATGGTTTCGCCAAAAGAACAAACACTTACATGTACAGAATGTCACCAGCGCGAAGGCCGATTAGCCGGTTTGAACGATTTCTACCTGCCTGGTCGTGATTACAACAAAACAGTTGATTACGCTGGATTTGGCCTCATCTTTTTAACGCTAATAGGTATAGCTGCCCATTTCTTAGGTCGCATAGTCGCCTTCTTTAAAAACAGATAATTATGAATAAAGTAAAGATATATAGCCGCTTTGAACGCTTCTGGCACTGGACACAGATGGTACTCATCCTGTTATTGATGATTACCGGTTTTGAGATTCACAGCACATTTGAAGCATTTGGTTTTGAAACTTCAGTACGCCTTCATTCGGCTGCTGGCTGGGCCTTTTTAATTCTTACCATATTTGCCGTTTTCTGGATGCTGGTAACGGGTCAAAGCAAACAATTTGTTCCGGTACGCAATAACGTGAAGCAACAAGCCATGTATTACATGGTAGGTATCTTTAAAAAGGCGCCTCATCCGGTTAAGAAGACCGCTGACAGCAAACTGAATCCTCTGCAGCGAATCATCTATTTCGGGCTAATTATCCTGGTATTCCCTGTACAGTTAATTACCGGATTCCTTTACCTGTTCTTTCACTATCCCGATAAGCCATTTGCGCTTGAAGGACTGGAGGCCGTGGCTGTGCTGCATACTTTAGGAGCTTTTTTACTGGTAGCTTTTGTAATTGCACACCTCTACCTGATAACAACGGGTCATACAGTTACTTCGAACTTACAAGCCATGATAACCGGTTATGAAGACCTGGAGGAGGAAGAAGAAAAAGAAGCTCAGTTAGAAACAACAACTCATTAAAACACTCAGGCAGGAGAACAAGCCATATAGAGCGATTTATAAAAGTCCATTATGCAATTGGCGGGTTCTCGAGCCTATTGAAAATAAAATTACAGACATATGAAAAAGCTAATAATATATACAGCATGTGTTATGGCAATGATAAGTTGCCAGACGAGACCAACTAATCTGACAGTTGATATGATGGTTGAGCAGGCAAATGAAGTTGTAACTACCGTTACACCGGCAGAATTAATGCAAATAATGGAAACCGAGGAGATATTTAATGTGATAGATGTTCGCCAGAGCAATGAGTATTACCATGGTTTCATCCCCGGTTCGGTTAATATCCCGCGTGGAAGTATCGAATTCAACATTGCCACTGAAGCCTTTTGGGAGACAGAAGGACTGTACATGCCCGAAAAGAAAGAAACGCTTGTGCTGTATTGTAAAAAAGGCAAGCGCTCCACTTTAACAGCTGAAACACTCATGTCAATGGGTTATCAAAAAGTATTGGTGCTCGATGGCGGCTGGAAGAACTGGGAGTTGACTTACCCTGAATACTGCGATAAAAACCTTGAGATGTTAGCCGGGGGACCTGCCAAGCATGATGATGGTGGCGGCTGTTAAGTCCTGACTGCCTACCAGTAACAAACGCATGATTTAAGACACAATAGTCCGATATATAAAAAAACAGTTATTAATTATTAAATCCTTTCTAGTTATGAAAAATCTATTTCGTTATTCATTTTTAATGCTTGCCATTAGTGCAATGTTATTTACAGGTTGTAAAGATGACAGTAGTGATGAAGCACCAGCTGTTAATCCTTCTAAAGTATTAATGGATCACCTGGTTGCCATTGACATGGACTTAAACCACGTTATTAAAAATACCGATGGTCAGAAATTTGTAATGGGAGCTCCTGCCGATGGTAATGTGAGCGGCAAACACGTTATTGATATTCGCAGTACAGATGCTTATAATGCAGGTCATATTGAAGGCGCTGTAAATGTAGCACTTCCGAATATTCTAACAGAGGCTGCAAGTGCAACTAAACCTATCCTGGTTGTTTGTTACACTGGTCAAACGGCTTGTTATGCTACTTCATTATTGCGCTTGTATGGTTACCATGATGCACAGGCTCTTAAGTGGGGTATGAGTGGCTGGAATGCTTCAACTGATAGCTGGTCGACTCAAACTGATAACCTGGCTGACGGACATGACAACTGGAGCTATAATGCAACTCCTCCAACACCAAGCGTGTATGATATTCCTGAATTTATGACAACAGCTATTACTGGCGAGGCTATCCTTAAGGAGCGTGTTGAGTATGTTTTAGCTCAGGGTTTCAAAACTGCAAAAGCGGGTGATGTATTGAATTCACCATCTAATTACTACATCAATAACTATTTCAGTACAACTGATTATGGTGCATTTGGTCACATCGATGGTGCTTACCGTTTACATGAATTATTGATCAACCCTTCTTCGTCAAGTGTATCTTCAATGACTAACCTGGATCCGTCTAAAGACATTATAACATACTGCTATACTGGTCAAACTTCAGCTGTTATTACTGCTTACCTGAACGTATTGGGTTACGATGCTTACAGCTTGACTTTTGGTATGAATAAGTTATTCAACAGCGAAGACAGCTGGACAGTAAATCAGTGGGGAGGCGACTCTAATTCAAAGAATTTAGACATAGTACAATAATCAACAATAAAGATAAGCCGCTTGCATAAAGCGGCTTCTTTCACACATCTAAAATCAAGTTATTATGATGAAACATATATTCCTTTTGGCGTTTGCAGCTTTGCTATTGCTACCCGGCAAAGCAAGTGCACAGGGATGCGAAGAGCCTGCTGATGATGATCAGATGATCAAAATGTTTGGTTACCTGCAAACCGAATATAATTATCAGTTTAAAGATGAGGCTGAAAGCGCATTCAATTTCAGAAGAGCACGCCTGGGTGCTACCGGTAATATCCCTTACGACTTTTCATACTATGTATTGATGGAAATGAGCCCGATGATCAGTGGTAATGGAAGCGCTTATTTATTAGATGCCTTTATTTCATACAATCGTTGGGAATGGGCAAAAATATCTGTCGGATCATTTAAGAATCCATTCAGTATGGATTTGGGTGGTACGGCATGTAGTGGTCTTCACACCATCTTCCGTTCACGTGCTGTTGATCAGTTTATCGTACCTCAGCGTGATATGGGTCTTATGATCCTTGGTGGTAACCGCGAAACATTCCTGCAATACCGCGTAGCCTTTATGAATGGTGTAGGAACATTAAATCATGAAAATAACAATAAAAAGGACTTTGTTGGCCGTGTAATATTGCACCCTATCGATGCCTTGTATGTTGGTGGTAGTTACCGTAAAGCTTATCCTTTGGCCGACGAAGGAGAAGAGCGTACTTCCTATGCTCTTGAAGGTGAATTCAACCTGGGTAACTTTAAGTTACTGGGTGAATATATTTATGACGAAGGTGCTGTAGACCGATCACTTGGTGGTGGTTGTGGTGGCGAACTGTTACCTATTGGCGACGAGCGCAAGGGCGCCTACGTGCAAGCCATGTACATGACTCAATTCAATATTCAACCTGTATTTAAATATGAATTTTTTGATGCTGGTATTGATGACTATCGTGAAGACATTATGACATTTGGTGTCAACTATTTCTTCAATGACTGGACTCGCCTGCAGGTTAACTACCTGTACAGAGCTGAAGAGCCGACTGAAGTGAAAGATGATGGTCTTTACCTGCAATTACAAGTAAGATTTTAATCGATAAAAACAAAGACGATGAAGAGATTAAGTATAATAGCAGCGCTTGTTATTTATACCCTGGGAGCAGCTGCACAAGGAGATTTTATTTCGGTTAAAGAACTGGCCTCTAAGATTAACAGCAAAGATGTGATCATCATTGACGCACGCAAAGATACTGAATACAAGAAGGTGCATATCCGAAATGCCATCAATTTCCCAGTGGAAGAGCTATCAAGCAAAGCACCTGTTGAAGGCATTTTAAAGAGCGATGCCGAGTTGTGTAAAATTATGGGAGCACACGGTGTTGATTTCAACAAAGAAATCGTACTGTATTGCAACAAAGGATCTAATGCCGGACGTATGTACTGGATCATGAAAATGATGGGTGCTTCCAACGTCAAACTGCTGGATGGTAACCTTGATGCATGGAAAGCAGCCCGTAAGCCAGTAACACGCATGCCGAAGATGCCTAAGAAAACAACTGTTACGGCTACATTAGATAAGTCGACTTACCTTAACATGGCTGATGTTAAAGATAAAAAATCAAATGGCAATGTGGTATTGGTTGATGCCCGCAAAGACACCTATTTCAATGGCTCTGATCCTAAAAGTAAAGGGCATATCGAAGGTGCTGTCAGCATTAGCTCTGACCTTATGCGCGATGATAAAGGCTTACTGAAATCAGCCGAAGAATTGAATAAAATATTTACATCTAAAGGTGTAACAAAAGATAAGGAAGTGATACTTTATTGCCAGACAAGTACACGTGCCGGATTATTATATACCATTATGACAACCAAACTTGGTTACAAGAATGTAAAAGTATATGATGGTGCCTACAACGAATGGATAACTGCCAATAAAGTTGTTTCTTAAGATACCCTTTAAATCAGTTTAACTTGATTTTTTACAGGCTGCTCTGAACCCTTGAGCAGTCTGTTTTTTTTGTTATAAGCTAAGGTTTAAACCCTTTTTATCGTTATTGCAGTAAAAACTTATGGTGTAGCACACATGACAGACCTGACAGGTTTTTGAAACCTGTCAGGTCTTCCACATATTCTCATATCCTTTTACTTCTATCTTAGGAAGATAAACACAGCGATCAACACCCAGAATATCCACTGAAACATTTTGAACAAACCTCCTTTAACCGATGAAGACAGGCTTATAATGATCTGTACTCCTGCAAAAAAGGCATAGTTTAAAGCGATAAAATTCAGAACCATGGTTGGATCATACATGCAATTATCAAAATTGATACCAACCATGATCAAAACCATTGATGACAATATCTGGTAAACTGATATATAATGAAAAACAGAGAGAATAACATTTTTTGGAATAAGATCCAGATCACTGGCCAGAAAAGGTTTGAGATACATTTTTGTTCCGGCAGTGAAATGCCCTAGTGTTGCTAATCCAGCCAATATCCCGGCCATTAAAACCATTGTGTTCATACATTCATTTATTTTGGTTATTTAAATATTCAGCTACGATCTTACGCGCTTCCTGTTCGTCTTTTTCCAATATAATAACTTTGGCCCCTTCTGATTGAATGGGTTCGTAAAGATTAACATTCAGCAAGCAGTTTTTCATAAAATTAGAAATATGTGCCGCTTCAAGCAATGAGCGTATCATCTCTGCTTCCCATAGGGTACCCGAAAATACCTCAACACTCGCCTGTTTATCATCCGCACCTCTCATAATGGCAACTTACAAATACAAAACGAGCAAAGCAAGGTGTTACTTCATCTTCGTATGAAAGAACCGTTCAGGATTATCTTTGGCAATGGTCATAAAATCATCTTCACCAAGATAAGCCCTTAAATCGATGCTGAAACGCCGCTCTGTCGCTTCTGTCTCGACCATGTAATAATCAGAACCAAACAGCACCTTAGGTTTAAGCGCGGTGTCCTGCAGCAAAACCTTAAGCATGGGGAAAAACTCTTGCTCATTTAAAGTAAAGGAAATATCAGAGTATAAATTCGGATACTTCTCAATCATCCCTTTAATGATTAAAAACCAGTTAGCTTCATTGCCCGGATTATCCAGAAATTCTTTCCAGTAATGCGATGAACCAAAATGCCCCAGGCAAATTTTGAGATCAGGAAAATCGGCCATAACATGTTCCCAGTTTAAGGGATTGGTAAACTGCGAACACATAACTTTCCGGCTCATACCGCGGGTATCGATCTTATCGCGCGACTTTTGCAACAACTTTTTCAGCTCTTTCTTTTTACCTTTAAAATGCACCGGATTAAAAGGACTGCAATGTGTAATAACGGGCAACTCATGTTTCTGGCAGTATTCATAAACCGGGTACATGCGCTCATCATAAGGAAAGTAGCCCAGGGGCGGATATACTTTAACGCCCCTAAAGCCCCACTCCTCAACACATTTTTTCAAAACTGACATATAATCTTCTCTGCGCGGGTCAATATGAACGAACGGGATCACCTCAGGGTGTTTCTGACCCAGTTTACCTAACTCCTTCAACTGATCAGCATAGTCACGCGGCACTCTTCCGGCTCCCATATAAGCCATATCCATTGCCAGTACGCCAAACCTGCTGTTTCGGGGATAAAACCTCTGACATTCTTTAAAAATATCTTCCTGCGTTCCCAGACGGCCTATCTCAACAAACTTCACATAACGGTCAAAGGCATCATTATCAGAAAATGGATTAATATTATTCAATACGCGGGAGATCAATTTAAACCCGGGCTTGGTTGACAGTATACGAACCAGCCCAAGCGGCAAAAAACCTCTCGGAATATCAGCATCTTTAAAGGTATGAATATGGCTATTGTAAATCATTGTTAAGTTTTAAGTTAAAAACAGCGACAATGATAATGAAAAAAAATGCTTATCCGGTTCTGAACTACTAACTGCAAATTATTTAACGACAGAGAAAATAGAGTAATTAAAGAAGAAATTCGTAAGATGCCTGTGCTACCCGCGGAATTATTCTCCATTCTTACTGCGCTTACAAATGCTGATAACTAAATTCTTACTTATTATCGTATCTTTGCCGAAAATTGATACACGATGAAGTTTGAAGAGTTTGGCTTAAGCGAGAAGATTACCAAAAGCATTGACCAGTTAGGATACAAGCGCCCTACTGATATTCAGTTTAAAGCTATTCCTGCCATTTTGGAAAAAGAAGATGTACTGGCTATTGCACAAACCGGAACCGGTAAGTCGGCTGCTTTTGTTATACCTATTCTTCAACTGCTTCAGACCAAACGTAAAAACCGTGATGCAGGAGTGCGTTGTATCGTGATGGTTCCCACCCATGAACTGGCCAAGCAGATCACGGATGTGTTCAAGCAGATTGGTAAGAACACGTCTTTAAAATTCACTGCTATCTACGGGGGTGTTGATCAAACAGAACAGGTTGAACGCCTGAAAAAAGGAACCGATGTATTGGTGGCTACACCCGGACGTTTATTTGACTACATCAACCAGGGCGTTGTTAAAGTTTATAATGCTGAAATATTAGTTCTTGATGAAGCAGATCATATGCTTGATCTGGGCTTCTATAAGGACATACAGGATTTAATCAAATACCTGCCCAAAAGACGCCAGACCTTGTTCTTTTCGGCAACCATTGATAAGAAGATTAAGAAACTGGCCTACTCACTGGTTCGTCGCCCTATCCGCATACAGATCTCACCCAAAAACCCTGTTGCCAAAAACATTGAGCATTCCGTAGCCTTTATTAAAATGGATGATAAACGCTTCTTTTTAGAGCGTGTATTACGCAGTAATCCTGATAAAAAGATACTAGCCTTTGCGCGGACTAAAGTACGCTGCGAAAGGGTACTAAAAGCCATGGAGCGGGTAAATGTTGAAGCGGTTACCATTCACAGTGACAAAACACAGGATGAGCGCGACCAGGTCATGAAACAATTTAAGACCGGTGAGATCAAACTGCTTATTGCTACAGATGTCAGTGCCCGGGGAATTGATATTCCGAATGTGGACATCGTGGTTAACTACGACCTGCCCGAGCAACCCGAGAACTATGTTCACCGTGTTGGCCGAACAGGTCGCGGTAAGCAAAAGGGTACAGCTATTGCCTTTTGCAGTGAAGAGGAAAAGGAATTGCTGTCAGCAATTGAAGAATACACCGGCTACCCCATCGATATTACCGATATAGACCACGAAGAGTATGCTGACACAATAGACTTCTCAACAGAAACGCATGCCGACTGGAAAACACTGATGCGCCAGGCCGAGGACGATGAAGCCGATTACCTTGCCATTAAAAAGAAACGCGCAAAGAAAAAGAAGAAGTAGAAGTTTTATAGTTATAACTATATTTACTCACTAGTAAACAAGTTTATAACTCAAATACCTACTTCTTATGATGAAGAAAAATTCTTTCCTTTCATTATTGATATGTTTGGTTGCTTTTATCCAGCTAAGTATAGCGCAGGAGGCAGAAAATGCAGTTCCTGTTTTTAAAGATGGTGAGGCTCAAATCATTGAGGCTTTTAGCGATCCTGATGAATGGATAAGACATGACCTATGGGTTGAAACGGAATTTGACACCGATGGTGATGGTAAGCCCGACAGGATGCACGTAGCAGTCACCAGACCTAAACAGACGGAAACTGAAAACCTGAAGCTACCCGTTGTGTATATTTCAAGTCCCTATTTCGCGGGTGTGGCAAGCGACGATGGTGGTTTATGGGATGTCAGGCATGAGTTGGGAGAACTACCTGAAAAAGAGCGTCAACACCCACAAGTTACACGAACTGGTAAGCGACCAATCATATCCAACTCTCATATCAGAACGTGGGTACCACGCGGTTATATAGTTGTGCATTCTTCTTCTCCCGGTACCGGTTTATCACAGGGAGCACCAACTATTGGCGGAGACAACGAATCACTTGCACCCAAAGCTGTTATTGACTGGTTATGCAAGCGTATACCGGGTTACACGACTATTGACGGCGATGAAACAATTGAAGCCTATTGGTCAACGGGCAAGGTGGGAATGACAGGCACCTCATATAACGGAACTATTCCTTTAGCTGCAGCAACTACCGGGGTTGAGGGTTTGAAAGCCATAATTCCAATTGCACCTAATACATCGTATTACCATTACTATCGTTCAAACGGACTGGTACGTTCACCTGGCGGTTATTTAGGAGAAGATATTGATGTATTGTACGATTTTATTCATAGTGGCGATGAGGCAAAAAGAGCCTATAATAATGCCACAGTTCGTGACAAGGAAATGAAAGAAGGTATGGACAGGCGTTCAGGTGACTATAATGATTTCTGGGCCGGCCGTGATTATCTCAATGATATGAAACCTATGAAAGCCGCACTACTAATGTCACATGGCTTTAACGACTGGAATGTGATGCCTGAGCATAGTTATCGAATCTATAAAGCAGCAAAAGAGATGGGTCTGCCCTGCCAGATCTACTACCATCAGAAAGGTCATGGAGGACCACCTCCAATGCGTATGATGAACCGCTGGTTTACCAGATATCTGCATGGGATTGAAAATGGTGTTGAGAATGATCCGAAGGCATGGATCGTGAGAGAAAATGACAAGGAATCAAACCCAAGCGCTTATGAAGATTATCCCAATCCTGAAGCTGAAGTAGTAAGCCTTTTTCCAACAGCCGGAGCACCCGGCAGAGGAAAGCTTTCTATGGAACAAGCAGAGACTAATTCGTCTGAAACCCTGGTTGATAATTACTCGTTTTCAGGCTCAAGTCTGGCTATGGCTGAGATAACAGATCATCGCTTAATATACTGCACCCCTGTATTATCAGATGATGTTCATATTTCGGGCGTACCCAAAATAACGATCAGACTGGCCTGTTCCAAACCTGCCGCTAACCTTTCAGTATGGCTGGTTTCTTTGCCCTGGAATGAAAAGCCGGATGCTAAGATCAATGATAATATTATTACCAGGGGATGGGCCGATCCGCAGAATTACCGCTCAATACGTAAAGGCACGCCCCTGAAACCAAACAAATTCTACGAATTAAGCTTTGAGTTAATGCCTGATGACCAGATTATTCCCAAAGGTCAACAAATTGGATTGATGATTTTCTCAAGTGACCGGGAATATACCATCTGGCCTGAACCTGGCACAGAGCTGACAATTGATCTTGATCAAACAACTATAGATTTACCAATAGTTGGTGGGAAACAGCAATTTACCAGAGCTATAAGTAACTAAAAACATATACCAGCAGAAGGAATAAATATGAATTTGTATTTATTCCTTCTGTTTTCTATTCATCTACACTATGGGGGTTAAGAAAGAATCGCTTAAAGCGAATTATAATACTCAACCAGTTGCCTTACACTTTCTGACTTCTTAAACTTCGTATTATTCTTTTTTATAAAAGCCGTTAACTCTTTTTGATGCTTAGGAACTAATTCAAGAAAATCTTTCTTGTTCTTTATTGGTAGCAATAGTCCATCATTAAAAGTTATAAACAAGTCGTATGGCTTACTCACAAAAGTTGGAAGTTTCGCGTCCTGGTATGGCTTGGGTTCACTTGCTTCTTTCAAAAAAACATTATGCTTTACATACAAGCTACAGAGAGAATCGCTAACAATAGACTCGAAATAACCTGTTCGTTTCTTATTGTTTATCTTAAATACTTTAAGGTGAAAATGATGTTCATCAAGGATTAAATGTGAAAATACCTTCTCCTTGGGAATAAGGTAATAGCTTTGATCTTTTTTAATTTCCATCTGATCATTATACACATTATAACGTAAGGTAAGGTTCTTAACTTCCTGACCTGTATTTAATCGCAACTTCGCATTTTCAGTTTCAAACAGGTATGGATTACCTTCATACTCTAGTTCCTTTTCTCCCTCAATTTGTTTTCGATACTTTAGGTCATCCCAAAAATTATTGAACTCTGGCGAACCGATATAATTGTTTGAATACTCTTGAGCGTTAGCTAAAAAGCCGAAAACCGACAAAATAGTAAGTGATATTAATTTTCTCATAAATAGGTATATATAATCTAAAGTAATAATTTACAGTCATTAAACGAACTTATTCACTCTCCTGCTCCTTTTTTAGATGAATTAACTGATGCTTTTGGCATCTTTATCATATCAATATTGAGAAAGGATGATCTGATAAAGCAAATGTCACTATAAACTTCCAGACCCGATTAACCAGTTCAATTAGCATATGTATAGTCATGAAAGACAATCGCATAAACGGCTACCTGTTAATATCAACGGATTATTAAATAGGGTTAATCTTTCTCACATAGGAACTTAAGTGTATAGTTTGATCACTATCTCATAACTAGTATGGCATATATTAAGGTGGAACTAAAATTGTTTTACCTGTTAGTTAATGGAACAGAAAAGTCCATACGAGCATTTATTAAGTAAATTGATTTTAAGCTTTCATTGCAATGCGGTTTACTAAAGAGAATTATAATATTCTATCAGTTGCTTAACGCTTTCAGGATTTCGAAATTTAATTTTGTTCTTCTTCATGTATTGAGCTATTTCAGTATGGTTATCGGGAATCATCTCAATAAAGTCCTTTTTATTTAGAACAGGCATTAAATAATCCTCACCAAATGTAACATAAGATATTGGCGTCTGATTTTTAAATTCAGGTGGTCTGGCTTCCTGAAAGGGTTTTGGCACCTCTTCCTCTGTTAATAAAATCCGATGCTTTAGAAACAAGCTGCATTTCTCATCATTATCGAGTAGGCATTCAAAATATCCAATGTCTTTAACTTTTGACATCTTATATGGCATAAGAAAAAACAAATGCTCATCTAACTTAATTTTAGGCACGATCCTCTCTCTTGGAACATTATAAAACTTCTCTCCTTTCTTGATTTCCATCAAATCATTATAAACATTGTAGCGCATGGTTAATCCCTCAATTTTCTTTCTTTCATCAAGAAAGACAGAGGCAGCATCTGATTCATAAATGTAAGGAGAACCCTCGTAGTTTAAATATTGAACTCCATCAATGATTTCTTCATTCTTAAAGTTCCACCATAGTTCCTCAAATTGCATGCTTATAATCTCTTGAGAAATGGCAAGAGAGGACCATAATATCAGGGCACTGATTAAAACAACTGTTTTCATAAAAATAGGTTTGGTTTATATAATTAAACCTAATTTAACAATTTTTATGCCAAAAACCTGTGCTTCCACGCCTTAATGAATTAACACGCAAATCATTACAGTTTTTAACCAATTGCTTTGTACACGAAGGTTTTCTGAACTTAGTTTTAATATCCTATATGGATTTTGCGAGTCCTTTTGGATGATTGGAGCTCGATCAATACCTCATAACCAGGAATACTTCCTACTTTGGCAGTCACTGAGGTAGCAGCAGAAATAATAAGGGGAAAAGTGTGGATATTTTCTTCATGGCGATAGATTTTGATCTCACATAAAACTTATCGGAAATATTATTTCACCTCCTCAAAATCTACATATTCTCCCTCATTCTGATCAACAACATTTGAAGATTTCTTTTGAGCATTTTTCTGAACAGTAACCTCTCCCTCTTTTTGCTGAGCATGTCGTTGATAATTTGTCGCAGCGTTTTGTTGTTGCTGTTGCATACGTTCAACGCCCTTTTTCATGAGATAGGGTAAAACCAGGCGTCCGATAATTTTAAACAGGTAATAAAATGTGATTAGAAAAAATATGGTTTTTATAAGACCTAATAGCATAGCAAATAAATTTTAATCAAATATAAGACTAGTACGTCAATTATCGTGCAAAAGTTAATAGCCCATGAACGTTCTGTCAAGTATTCCTGTTTCAGGCTAATTTATTGACAGAATGACATAAATAGTGTCAAACAGCCCAAAAAAAGATCGCATCCCTTGTAGTGAGTTCCACTAAAGATGCGATCCTTAAATTATCTGATATCAGTATTACTTCAGCTTCTCATCTTCGCGGCTTCTTCAACTGCTCTCTGGAAAATATCATCAACCTGATGAAGAATCGGATAAAAACCTTCATTATCAATTATATTTCGGGCGATATAGGCTTTTAATTCAATCTCAATCAATTGCTTCGATATTCGATATTCTTCCCTGTTATACTCAACCCCTTTGTCTTTTGCAAATCGAAGGAAGTCTGAAAGTATAGCCTTTCTTTCAAGGTACTTTTCTATGTCCTCTGCGGTGTTAAACTTTTCAAGCTCTGCCCGGTTATTATCGGTATACTGTAAAGCGTAACGGTAGACAATTCCATTCATTCTTAGTTTATAGAAATAGTCTGTCATCATGGATGTATCGCGGGGCACAAATATGTCGGGCATAATACCTCCACCTCCATATACAGTCCGCCCGTTTTTAGTGGTATATTTTAGTTCATCATCAAACTCAATGCTGTCCTGATTAAAGAATTCTCCGTGTTCATAACGGTTATAAATATCTTCGTAATAGTCATCGGTACCATTTTCATATGGTTTCTGAATAAAACGACCACTAGGAGTATGGTAACGGGCAACGGTTAATCGCAGTGCAGAACCATCAGACAAACCAATCTGTTGCTGTACCAGACCTTTCCCAAAAGAACGACGGCCGATAACCATTCCTCTGTCATTATCCTGAATCGCTCCGGCGAATATTTCACTGGCTGATGCAGAGAATTCATCGATCAACACGATAACTTTTGTATCCTGACAAGTACCTGCTCCATTGGCATGCACATTGTGGCGCTTTTGAGCCTTACCTTCGGTATAGACAATCAGATCCTTGGCTGGCAGAAACTCATTACACAATCGGATGGCTGCATCTAACAGGCCTCCAGAGTTACCACGGAAATCGATAATGACCTCCTGGCAATTATTAGCCTTCAATTTAGCCAGAGCGGTTAAAAACTCCTGATAGGTATTTTGAGCAAACTTATCAACTTTAATATAGCCTGTTGTTGCATTCACCATATAGCTCACTTCAACACTATGAATGGGAATACTGCCACGTGTTATATTAAAATCTATCAGGTCCTTATTTGGTCGGCGCAGTATGCCTACCTTAACATCGGTTCCCATTTCGCCGCGCAACTTCTTCATAACATCGGTAGTGGCAATATTTTTACCCGCAATAATCGAATCATCAACTGCAACAATGCGGTCTCCAGGCAACAAACCTACTTTTTCGGATGGTCCTCCCTGAATAACCTGAATAACCATTACCGTATCATTTTGCATGCTGAACTGAACCCCAATTCCTCCGAAATTGCCTTGCAGTTCTTCATTTACCTTATTTAGATCCTCAGCGGGAATATAAACACTGTGTGGATCAAGGTCTTTTAATATTTCAGGGATGATCTTTTCCTCAATACCCAAACGGTCAATGGTATCAACATATTCGTCTTCTATCAAGGTCAATATTCCATCCAGCTTATTGTTGGCCTGTGGATAGATCATTAAAGAATTACTGCCTCCCGGACCAGGAGCTTTTATGAAATTACGACCTATAAAAACACCTAATGCCACCAAAAGGGCATAGAGAAATGGAGTGAAAATCTGCTTACGTGTATTTGACATGTGCTGCTGTTTTTTCGATGAAAGATCTATTGTTGTGTGTTTCCTATTATTAAACCGTCTTCTACCTTAATGAGTTCATCTTCGATGTGAACAACTTCAATATTAGCCCTTGTTAATAAGTCGAGACCCTCGGTATTATGGTATTTTTCGGCGAATACAACGCGCTTAATTCCTGCCTGAATAATCAGTTTCGAACATTCAATACAAGGAGAAGCTGTCACGTATAGAGTCGAATTATCTGAACTGTTATTGGAACGGGCTACTTTAGTAATGGCATTTGCCTCAGCATGCAAGACATAAGGCTTGGTTTTATTATTACAATCCTCGCACTCATTTTCAAACCCGGAAGGTGTTCCATTATAGCCATCGCTGATAATCATTTTATCTTTCACAATAATAGCACCAACCTGACGACGCACGCAATAGGAGTTTTGCGCCCAAATACGAGCCATGGCTAAATATCGTTGATCCAATAAAAATTGCTTGTTTTTCGTTTTATCTTGTTCTTTCTGCATCATTTACTATAGCTTAATACAAAAGTAACAAAATATGCTACGGACAAACCCTACTGCCTGAAAAGAATGCAAGCCTGCAGGTTCTTAACAGGAAAGAAGTTAATGTAAGATGTTACGCTGCTTCTTACGATGAAAGAAATCGATGATGAATAAAATACCGGTTATACAAAAAGGAAGTGTTAACAGCAAAACAGGAATAAGGCTTTTGATAACTGATTGATTCATCCTGAAGTTATGACGAAAAACTAAAACAGATAATGCCAAACCTATTATAATCAGAATACTGCCACCGGTCAATTCTTTTCGCCAAACATAGATTAAGAAAACCAGCAAAGTAAAAGATGGGATCATATGCATAATAAAATTACGGATCTGATGCCATGTGCTAAATGAGGAATCAAATGCATCTAAAGCAAACAAGGAAATAAAAGCTACAGTTGTTATATAGATAAGCCTTGGTGTCCAGTACAATATTTTACTCGCTTTTGCCATACGCAGAAGATACAACCATAAGCCTGTTACGTCAACGAATAATGGCTGTTTTAAGGCTGTTTAACAGTTATATCGCGCAACAATGAGGGCATCTAATAGAAAGATTTTACTGACAAAGTAAAAAAAACGCAAAGTGCGCAAAGTATTGAAAATAACATCAAATACTTTGTGCACTTTGCGTGAAACTTATATTTCGAACAGACCTTTACTTTTTAATATTGATCTGTTTTTTCTTTCGCGATACAAAAGCTGCAGCTATAATAAGCAACAGGATGATTATTGAACTAATGGTTGCCAGAAGCTGTCCCGTTGAAAATGACTTTGGCTCAAACCTGAACTCAATATCATGACGCCCGGCCGGAATCATAACACCGCGCAACAGATAATTGGCACGTATTATTTCTGCTTCTTCACCATCAATATAGGCTTTCCATCCTTTGTCATAATAAATGTCGCTAAATACAGCCAATTGCTCCTGTGGCGTCTCGGCTTCAAATATCAACTGATCAGGTGCATACGTGCTTAACTGAATCTGCCCCATGATCGAATCAACTGAATAGCCCTGCACCTTGTCAATAAAGCTATTTTCAACCACTGCCGTTGTTTTAAGGTTGGTTGTGCCCAATGCAGCTATTTCTTCATCGGGGTTAGCCACTTCTTTTATACTCTTAACAAACCAGGCATTGCCCATATATGATGGATTAAAAATTGGACTGGCTCCAGGGTTAAAAATGATATACTTGGTATTCATCATATTAAGCACAGGCATATCTTCCATGACCTCTTCCAATTCACCAGGCGTCTGGGCTGTTTGTAATGTGCGCATTAACTCCTGCCAGTCGTTCATCAGGTAATGATCTGCCACATCCTGATAGCGACGCAATTTAGCCCCGTGGAAACCGCCTACCGACTTATGCCAGTAAGGAGTAAATCCATCCTTAAACGGATCACGATATATAGGAAAAACACGGTAATAAAGGTCCTTGTCTTTTAAAATGGCTTTATCAGCATTTGACTGAGCCAACTCCTGACGCTCTCTTGACTTAGTGACAAAATCATCGTTATTGAGGTAGCGCTTCGATACGCCCCACAGATCAATAAATACGATTAAGGCAAGTCCCCACATCAGGTATCGCTTTTGCAGCTTCCCCTGGGTATAAAACCAGATAGAAGCCGACCCTAAAAGGATAAATACAAACGATCGCCAGGCGTCGGAAGTTAAGAGTACCTGTCGCGCTGCAATTAAATTATCCTCGAGCAACTGATACATTTGTGCATTTTCACCACCTTGTCTTATCATTCCGCCGATTTGTTCGGCTTCCATAGGAGATAAAAAGCTGTAAAATGATGTTGGGATTAAGGCCAGAATTAAACTCATCCCACCCGTCAGGGCAAAAGCAATGGCAAACCACTTACTGTCTTTTTTTAACACCTCCGGCTTATCCAACAGTGTTTTTAAACCCAAAAACCCGAGCACAGGCATTGCCATCGAGGCCAGCACCAATGCCATTTCCACAGTACGGAATTTATTGTAAAGTGGGAAATTATAGAACATGAAATAATTAAAGCCCGGGAAGTGCTTACCCCATGCCAGTATGATTGAGAATACAGTAATACCGATCAACCACCAACGTTCTTTGCCTTTGTAATAAAAGGCACCAATAAAAAACAGAAAACAAATCAAGGCACCTGCATATACAGGTCCACTGGTAAAGATTCGGCCTCCCCAATACTGACTCGACTGGCCTACGTATTCTTTTAATCGCGGATCAACCTGTTTCATGGCCTCCTCGGAGCTAGCCAGTGCAGCCGATTCACCTCCCACCACATTGGGTATTAAGAGCGTTAGCGTTTCGTGCGTTCCATAACTCCAGCCAAAGGCATAATCCACATCTAAGCCCGAATGTTCTTTTTGGCCTTCTTTGGAACTTAACTCGGAAGCGCCACGAATGGAATATTTACCATATTCGTAGGTAGTCCAGAGGTTAGTGATATTGGGCAGTACAGCCAGCATGGCTGCAATAACCAAGATACCCGTTGTTTGAGCAAATGGTTTAACTGCCTTTTCTTTAATCGCATAAATCAAGCGTGAGATAACAATGAAACCAACCATGAAGGCCAGGTAATAGGTTATTTGCACATGGTTATAAGCAATCTCCATTCCCAGTGCTACAGCCGTAATCACACCGCCAATAAACCGGTTTCGGTTATAGGCAAATAAAACACCGGCTACAACAGGAGCCATTAAAGCAATGGCATAAGTTTTTGTAATGTGTCCGGCTATTATGATTATGAGGTTATAGGAGCCAAAGGCAAAGGCAATGGCACCAATAACACTGAGCCAGTGATCAACTTTCATGCTTAGCAAAAGCAGGTAAAAACCCAGCATGTATAGGAAAACGATAGCTACTGTTTCGTATGGTAAACCTAATCGTGTTGCTTTATTCAGATAGCTGAAAATGTTTTTCGATGAATCGCCTTTGATCTGGTAGGCGGGCATTCCACCAAACATCGAGTTAGTCCACATGGCTTTTTCGCCTGTTTGCTCCTCATAATCCTTCAGCTCTTTCGACATGGCTTTCGCATGTGTGTTATCGAGTTGAGGCAATTTTTTACCTTCCAGAACCGGTGAGAAATAAACAAAACTGAGAACAATAAATAACAATAGTGCTCCTAAATAAGGCAGATAGCCTTTCATCTTGTCGAACATGGTAATGTGTTTATTATTTAGCATGTGAAAATACGTAATGTTATTGGATTACGAAAAAGCTAATATCAGCCTGTTAATTGTTTCCAATACCGGCTTAACAAATTACTCACTAAAAAGCGTGCAAGACTATAAATAGGATGCGTATCTATTTCATCAATCCATCTTACTTTAACGAAGTCAATAAGAACATAACAATTTCAAAGTTTATGCATCACAACATTCATTTGAGCATTTGCTGAGACTTCTATTGTAGAAATGTAACCCAGCTAATAAAATTGCGGCAGCATACAAAGGCACTTTTGATAGACTATATATCACCACATATTCATTTATAATTAAAGTTGATAATATGATAAACAATGCATAGAAAGCATAGCCCATCCATTTCTTAGGTGTTTTTTTTGCTGAAAAATAAACCGCCATAAAAGAAATGGCAAGGAATATAAAATCAACAGCCCTCCACCACACTGGAGCGGTTTCGCAACAGCTGGCTGCACATGCCTGAGCAATGAATATAAATGGAGTAATCAAACAATGAACCAGGCATAAAGTAGAACTGGCCATCCCAATAGAGTCAAAACTTAGAGTCTTCAAACTTGTGTTAATCATACTTTTATCTTCTTATTTATTGTTTAATTATTCAATATTTTTAAACTACTTAACTGTCTATATACCAACTCTTTATTTAATATGTCAGATGGAGTGTTATGCATCTGATAATGTGTATAGCATTTATAACATATCGTCATATTCTAAAGGTTAACAGCATAGATGCAACAATGTTGCATCTATGCTAAAGAATTATCATTATCCAATACATAAAAAATAGCAGTTCATAACCAGGACCAATTACATTCACCTACCTTTGCAAAAAATCTGTGTATGCTCGAAATCATTTACCAGGATAAGTATATGGTAGCCATTAACAAGCCACATGGTCTATTGGTACATCGTAGTCCGATTGCTGCCGATGCTGAGGAGTTTGCTTTGCAAAAGGTACGCGACCAGATAGGTAAAACCGTATATCCGGTACACCGGCTTGACAGAAAAACGGCAGGCATCCTGGTATTTGCTTTAAACAGCAGGATAGCAGCTAAACTAAAAACCATATTTGAAGATCCGGGCACTCAAAAAATCTACATCGCCATTGTTCGGGGTTACTTTCCTGATTCTATTGAAGTGGACTATGCTCTTACCAATGACAGGGGGAAAACACAGGATGCTATTACCCATTTTAAAACAATAAAACGGAGTGAGCTGGCCATTCCCTTTGGAAAGTTCAGCACATCACGTTATTCACTGATTGAGGCATATCCGAAGACGGGCCGCATGCACCAGATCCGGAAGCATCTGAACCACCTGCGACACCCAATTATTGGCGACCGGCCGCATGGTTGTAACAAGCAAAACCGATTGTTTAACGAGCGCTGGAACATGAACACCATGTTATTACATGCACAACAACTGAACTTATTACACCCGGTATCAAAGGAACAATTGATTTTAAAAGCAAAGCCATTTGCGGAATTTGAAAGGATGTTACACGAACTGTGTTTTAGTGAGTAGTGAAAGCCGGAAAATCCATTCTCTGTAATCGTAGTCAACATCTTAATCAAATGTTTGTTACTTGATTATGTAACCGAAAAACATAATTGATGCTTACAAAAACACGTTACTCACTGAAAGATATGATCCTCTGGACAAGGGGTGAGTCCTTATTCTTTGTTGTTTATGCCTTTCTAATTACATTTTTATACGAGGTAATTGGCTTTGTTTTTATTGATATGCCCTGGACAGCCATAGCACTAGTTGGTACTGCTGTCGCTTTTATAGTCGGTTTTCAGAATAACGCAGCTTACGGACGTATATGGGAAGCGCGAAAAATATGGGGTGGTATAGTAAATACATCACGTAGTTGGGGCATGATGATACAAGCCATGTTAAGCAACGAACATGCTAAAGAACCGATGGCTGATGACGAGATCGACAAGCACAAACAACAATTGGTATACCGACATATAGCCTGGTTAACGGCCTTGCGACACGCCATGCGACAAACTAAAAAATGGGAGGTTTTCGAAAAACACAGAACCAATCGCGAATGGTCACGCATAGCCTATATTCCTGAGCGGGTAACATCTCTCAATGATGACCTTTTGCTTTACCTGAGCCCTGAAGAGCACAGTTATGTAATGAGTAAAGACAATAAAGCAGCCGCCTTACTTTACTTACAGTCCAACCATTTGAAAGATCTTAAAGAAAAAAAGATCATCTGGGAATTTGCCTTTCTGAACCTTGAAGAGAAGCTAAGCGAGATGTTTGATCTGCAAGGAAAGTCTGAGCGCATTAAAAATTTTCCGTATCCCCGCCAGTATGCAACCCTGTCTCATCACTTCGTATGGCTGTTCCTGCTGATGTTACCCCTGGCTTTGGTTTCTGAATTTGAATCCATCGCTCAAAACGTTCAGGTACATTTTCCCCTTGCTGACACCTGGTTTGTGTGGTTAGCAGTACCCTTTTGCGGCGTTGTTTCCTGGATATTTCATACCATGATGCGCATAGGAACAGTTGGTGAGAATCCCTTTGAAGGATCGGCCAATGACGTGCCTATTTCCACCATTGCCAGAGGTATTGAACGTGATTTAAGACAACTGATGAACGAAGAAACTGACATCATACCTTCCCAGTTTCCTGAGAAGTTTCATGTGCAAATGTAACTCGACAAGCAGGAAATTCTATATGCCTGTCTTACTGAATATTGAAACCCTACTCAAGGGACTCATTTTCCTTGCGTACGGCGTAAAATTTCCTTACGTAAGGAGTTTATTTTCCATACGTAAGGAAAAAAAGTTGCCTACGTACGGAGTTTTATCTTCACATGCATCACCTGAAAGTGATCACGAAAAAGCCTTATTATTGTCCAGCTGATTTTATTACATTTGGTAAAACAATCTAAACCCATTGCTATGAAGAAAGTTAGTATTGCCGGATTCCTTTTGCTAGTTATCACCTTTGCATCATGCAAAAGCATTGAAGTTACCGGAAGCGGCCATGAAGAATATCCTGAATTTAAAGATGGTTACAGGGATGGTGATCCGGATGTACCGAAATACACAACGGTAGAGGAATGGAAAAAGAAACAGGAGGAAGAGAAAGCTAAGGAAGAGCAAAAATCAAAGAAGAAAAAGAAATAGCAGCAATTTGCTTATAAAAAAACAGCCCGGTTGAATGACTCAACCGGGCTGTTTTATATGAATTGTTTATTACAAATTCTTAAACGCTTCACGCATACTCACTTTTTTACTGATGATACCCTGCAGATCAGCAATTTTAACACGCTCCTGCTGCATCGTGTCGCGATAACGAATGGTCACTGTATCATCTTCCAAAGCCTGGTGATCAACTGTTACACAGAAAGGAGTACCAATGGCATCCTGACGACGATAGCGTTTACCTATACTGTCTTTTTCATCATACTGACAGTTGAAATCGAACTTCAACTCATCAATAATAGCACGTGCTTTCTCTGGTAAACCGTCTTTCTTTACCAATGGCATTACAGCCAGTTTAATTGGTGCTAAAACAGGAGGTAAATTCAGTACGACACGCGTTTCTTTTTTGCCATCTTTTCCCTCTACTTCTTCCTCATTATAGGCACCAGCCATAATGCTTAGGAACATCCTGTCAACACCAATAGATGTCTCAACCACGTAAGGTACATAGCTTTTATTCAACTCAGGATCGAAGTATTGAATCTTCTTACCTGAAAACTCCTGGTGCTGTGACAAATCAAAATCGGTGCGTGAGTGAATACCTTCCACTTCTTTAAAGCCAAATGGCATCTTAAACTCGATATCGGTAGCAGCATTAGCATAGTGAGCTAACTTTTCATGATCGTGGTAACGATACTTCTCCTCACCCATACCCAATGACTTGTGCCAGCGTAAACGGGCATCTTTCCAGTATTCAAACCACTTCATCTCCTCACCCGGACGAACGAAGAATTGCATCTCCATCTGTTCAAATTCACGCATACGGAAGATAAACTGACGCGCTACAATCTCATTACGGAAGGCTTTACCGATCTGGGCAATACCAAACGGTAACTTCATACGACCTGTCTTTTGCACATTAAGGTAGTTGACGAAAATACCCTGGGCCGTTTCTGGTCGAAGGAAAATTCGTTGTGCTCCATCGGCTGTTGATCCCATTTCTGTTGAGAACATCAGGTTAAACTGACGCACATCGGTCCAGTTTTTAGTACCTGAAATAGGACAGGCTATTTCATAATCAACAATGATCTGACGTAAATCTTCCAGGTCATTATCATTTAACGCCTTTGCAAATCGTGTGTGTACCTCATCAATTTTCTTTTGATTAGAAAGAACACGTGGATTTGTCTCCAGGAATTGTTGCTTATCAAAACTTTCGCCAAAACGCTTTTCGGCTTTCTTTACTTCCTTATTGATCTTTTCTTCGAACTTTTGGATCAGGTCCTCGATCAACACATCAGCACGATAACGCTTTTTACTGTCTTTGTTATCAATCAATGGATCGTTAAAAGCATCAACGTGTCCTGAGGCTTTCCAGGTTGTCGGGTGCATAAAAATGGCTGAGTCGATACCCACCACATTCTCGTGCAACAACACCATGGCATCCCACCAGTACTTTTTGATGTTATTTTTTAACTCAACTCCATTTTGCGCATAATCGTAAACAGCGCCTAATCCATCATAGATTTCGCTTGATTGAAAAACAAAACCGTACTCTTTACAGTGAGCTACCAGTTTTTTAAAAACGTCCTCTTGTGCCATATTATCGAATTTATCTTATTGTCGTTATACTGTAATTATTTACGCTTTAAATCTTATCGTTTTTAATAAGAAGCACAAAAATAGTTGAAATTTAAAAAGTAAGGAAGTTTTTTGGACAGAGGTTTTCAGATCACTCCCGATATCTCATCTTATCTGCATAAAGCTAAGAAATGTCGCTTATTCTCTTATCAAAAGCCTGACTTATAGCAATAGAGTAACTATTTGACGGAATTATCGTAAAGAATCCATTAAAAGCCCTGTTCTGCGTGGCTTTGAAAAAGGGGGAGCAAAAAACGGGCCTTGCCCGGGAGCATACATTTTAGTGAATGAAGCAATATTCAAAACCAACTATAACTGTGGTTAAGATCGACAAATGTGCATCACTTATACTGATGAGTACAGAACTAGGCAATGGTAATGGTCAGGGAGGCGGCTGGGGTCCCGGAGGAAAACCCAAAGGAGCTGCTCAGGTGGACAATACGCAGTTGAATGACAATCCTTTCGAAACAAATCCCTTTCAGTAAATAGTATTACCCTCCCTTTCAAACAGAAAAGCCACCTCGTAAACGAGATGGCTTAAGGTATTAAGATGTTATATTAAACTCCGCAGAAACGAAATTTCCTTAAAACTTGAAGCTCAATCCTCCAAGCACCATTCCTGGTATTTCATCCATGTATGCAAATTCTCTTTCGTTCATGTTAAGGATGTTTCTTCCATTAACAAAGAAGGTCAGTTTATCAGATGCCTTATAGGACACTTTTGCATTAAGGAGAAATTTACCATCAATCTTCTCGGTACTATATTGGCTTTCAAACTCCTGCTCACCATAGAAATAAGCCTGAGGGAAGATCTCCAGCTTTTCAATTGGTCTGTATGTTAAAGAGAAAGCACCATAATATGATGGAGTTGCCTTGTGCTCATAATCATCTTCTTCAACATCAGGTATTGCATTGGTTGTTGATGCAATAGCATATGTCTGCACCGCAGGGTCGATGGTTCCATCCTGTACACCTGCCACATAAGCCATTACTGCCTGGCCCACTTTAGTGTTTAAATCCGGATCCGCCATTAATAATCCGGCCTGATAACCTACCACATCGTTACGGCTTAACGGGATATAATTATCTAACCTGGTTTCCTGAATGGTAAAGTTACCATTGGCAACAAGTTTTTCAGAAATAACCCAGTCAACAGAAGCTGTTAAACCCTTTTGTTTGGCAACCAGATCAAGGTTCTGATATTGTATATTTACATAACCATTCACATCAGGCATGGCTGTTCCTGCAGCCACGTCAAGCGGATTGTAAACTGCTAATGATGAACCGGCAGGCAATAGTGCTCCAAAGTCTTCAGATACTGTGTAGAATGCCTCAACATCGATAAATAAATTTTTGGCAGGACGTGTGCGATAGCCTACCTCGATCATGTCCATTGTTTTAAGGTCGTGCTCTTTATTACCATCAAATTGCATAATCCTTGGATAGGTCATATTCACCACATTCCAGGTATAATTTGAATAGGTATTAACAAGGAACGATGACTGGTTAGCACGCGAATAAACAGCACGTAAAATATTATTATCGTTGATTTTGTATGAACCTACAAACTGCCACGACGCATAGATATCATCCGGATAATTGTACTTCTCTGCACGTAAGGCTGCAACCAAACGCAGTTTATCAGTCGGACGGTAATCAAAGCGGGCACTACCAGCTAAAATATTGATGGTCTGCTCTTTGTTTAAGTACCCATTGCCTATTTCAGCAATATGGTCTGTGTCATCGTATGACATGGACTGGTAACTAATACCCGGGCGAATACTTACTTTACCAAGATGCCAGTCATATTCTGCCTGAATATTGATTTGCTGATTATCCAGTTCAAAACCTTCGTTACCCATCATGTAATCAATGGTACCACCATTGTAGTTAGCCTGAAGGTTGAAACCTTTATAGCTGGCTCTTAAGTCAACATATGAAGTAGCTGCTTTTTTAGTTGTATAGGGAGTTGGTACATCACCCATAAGCGAAGTAACAACCTGTGAGTTCTGGTGCCCCGCCATCAGATTAACGCTTGTGTTTTCATTTGGCATAAAATCCAGGTACCCATTCACACCCATGCGCTCTTTAGCCTTTTCCGGATCCGGGAATGATTTATAAATATCGTATGTTTCACCATTTACGTCATAAGGAGGCCATAATGGTAATGAACCATTCATCATACGGTTAATTTCATCACGTGTAAAATAACCGGGATCAACAGGATTTCCATCCAATGAATACTGGGCTCCTCCACGGTCATAAACCAACAGATCTTCGCGCTCACGGTCACGTGTTTCGAAATTTGCACTTAATCCGACATTAAATTTGTCGCTTAATTTCTTACGAAAAGCAACATCACCAAGATAGGTATTTAATGATCCTGCCTGCACATTACCCGATACAAGAGGTGACTCTTCAGTAATGGTTTGCGTAATTATATTGATTACTCCCGACAAAGCATTAGGACCATATAGTGCACTGGCAGGGCCACGCACCACTTCAATACGATCAATATCTTCAAAACCTACGGGTAAAGTTTCCCATAAAGTACCCCCATGTGAGTAGTTAAATACCGGACGACCGTTGATCATAACAAGTGTATTCATATTCTCAGAATACAATATCATATTTTTGGCCGGCAGGTTATCATTACCGCGAATGTGTACATCGAAATTACCGTTTGTTTTTTCGCGTACAATAAGCCCAGGCACCAATCGCAAAGCCTCCTCAATGGAAGTAGCACCAGATGCTATAATTTGCTCATGTGACAATACGGTGGTAGACAATGGAGAGTCAAAAAGGCTCTCTTCTGATTTTGATGCTGATGTTACATCTTTATTTAGCAATAATTCATATAATTCTTCCAGTGATGATACCCCTACTATATCAATGGCAGCCATTAAATCATCCAGATCCAAGGCACTTAACTCTTCTGTCGTCATTGATAAAACCTTCTCTTTGGTTAAAGAAGATTTTTCACCTTCCTGAGCTAAAGCAGTCATGCCCATAAAAAGTGAAACCAATAAAATTGTGATGTATTTAATTCTTAACATTTTTTCGACTTTAAACATTTTGTTATTGCACTGTAATACCAAGGCTAAGTACCTTTTGTGTCACCTTAAGATTATGTTTCTCAATAACCGGCTGGCAAATTTCATATCGAAGCTTACCATTAACCGTCAAAAACGAAATACCGGCACCTTGCTTGCATAATCCTCCCTTATCGGCAACCAGCAATACAGGTTTTCCTTGTTGTTCGTGACTTAAAGTCTTCATCAACGAACTTTTTGCACTCCCAAGAAACACAATATGCGTATCAGTAATATCTTTTACACTTTTTACGGTAACAATCTTAATGCTTTTGTTACCAGCCTTTTTTACTTTAGCAATCTTTTCCAGCTCAGCACTAATTTCATCGTCACCCAATACTGTAATGATTAACTCATTGCCAACTGCATTAGCCGGCCATTCGATGTTTTTAGTGAAATTGTAAAGGAAAAGTGCTTTGAAAGTGGCTGTCTGCCCTTTCATTTCACTCATCATGGCGCCCAAGCACAGGACGCACAGTAACAGAATCGTTTTCTTCATTTGATTTGTTTGTTATGCATGTATAGTATTTTTAGTTAATTAAAACATCATCAGGCAAGACAAACGCTTAGAAAAGAGAAGAAGATTAACGGCATAATACACCAATCAGCATTACTACTGTAAGTTATCGGTTTTAACCGACCATCATTTGTTAGAATGATGAATAATTACCGTTAATCCCAATGAGTATTATTTCTAAGCCTATTGCCTTTCCCAAAGCAATTAGCTCTACATTAATCGGCGGTGAAAATATATTTATAGCCATTAATGCCAAAATATTTATGATTAAAGGCTATAATATTATGACGAATAAATTCGGCAATCGGGTACTTATAAGATTTGTCATAATTCTTTACATTATTATGTAAGTTGATTATGGTACACGCAGAAGAATATGTTTTAAAAAAATCCTATTTTCATAGTCAATTTAAACAGGACTAATATCTACCCAAATGACAAGAATTAAACCAAACAAAACCGTATCACTTGTTCTTGGGAGTGGAGGTGCTCGCGGACTCGCTCATATTGGCATTATTCGCTGGCTTCAGGAAAACGATTTCGCCATTCATTCGATCTCTGGCTGTTCAATTGGTTCAGTCATCGGCGGTATTTATGCAGCGGGTCAGCTTGATAAATTTGAAGAATGGGTGCGCTCACTCACACTGTTGGACATTGCTTCTTACATGGATATTTCGTGGGGCGTAAGTGGATTGATAAAAGGTGATAAACTAATAAATACACTCAAAGAATTAGTTGGCGATGAACATATCGAGCGATTACCTGTCAAGTTTACCGCCGTAGCCGCTGATGTCAGAAATGAAAAAGAAATATGGCTCACAAAGGGTAATTTATTCGAATCGATCCGCGCCTCAATTTCTTTACCTCTTTTTCTTACGCCTGTTACTATCAACAACAGGGAACTAATTGATGGTGGTGTTTTAAACCCAATTCCTATCGCCCCGGTATTCAGCGATAACAACGACATTATTATAGCTGTCAACCTGGGCGCCGTTCCAAAGCACAGCAATAATTCAGCCTCGCCCGATAGCAAAAGCTGGTTGTTCAATAAAAAAGACACTAAGGAATTAAAGCCCAACCAATCGGGCATGTACCAAATTGCCGATTGGGCCTTTGATGCCATGCAAAACACAATCGCCCGACAAAAGCTGGCTGCCTACCCGCCTGACTTTATTATTGAAATTGCACGTGATGCATGCGGAACACTTGATTTCCATAAAGCTGATGAAATGATTGAGCTGGGCTACAATAAAGCAGCCGAAATATTATCCATAATCAAAGAATGATAGCACAGTCCACTAGGTGACAGCAGTTGCATATATTCTTTTCGGGGCCAAAGCTTATCACTAAGCCATGACATCCGCTACTCCGGCTTCCACAGGGAATTAACAGCGAACTTCGAGTGTACTGTAGCCTGAGGCATCTTTTCTAAGCTCAATTTGGGTTGTAACCCGCTCCTTAAGGGCAGGCACATGGCTAATGATCCCAATTGTTCTGTTGGTTTCGCTCTGTAATTTTTCAAGAGCCGACAAAGCTACATCAAGTGTATTTTGATCCAGGGTTCCAAAACCTTCATCGATAAACAAACTGCCAATAACCGTATTTTGCCCTGCCAGATCGGATAAACCGAGGGCCAGCGACAGACTGACCAGGAAGCTTTCTCCTCCAGAAAGCGTTTTAACGGAGCGCTCGGCGTTACCATGGTACATATCAACGACAAACAACTCATCTACAACATCGTTTTTTACATGCTTAACCAGATAGCGATCGGTCAACAGCTTTAAATGGTTATTAGCCAGTTGCAGCACTTGTTTTAAAGTCAGCTCCTGGGCAAATCTCGAAAACTTATTACCTGTGGCATCACCAATAAGACTGCTAAGTTCATCCCATCGCTGATAATTCTTTTGCTGCTTGTCTATCAGTTGAACCTTTTCTTTTTGCTTTTCCTTATTCTGCTTATCTGTTTCGATTTGTTGCTTTAAACTGCCAGACTTACCAAGCCCGGTTTTTAAAAGCTGTTCAAGCTCAGTTAAACGCTTGCTAAGCTCAACTTCAGGAAGTTTTATTGTCTCAATTACTTCTTTTAAGCGGCTCAATTGATTGCCCTGCTCCTTAATGCTATGATCAAGTTCGGTTGAGGCCTTAACAAAGCCCTCTTGTTTTTGCTGCAGACGCTTCACCTCATCTTCACCCAATATTAATGCATGCGCTGCCTCTATCGAATCCAAACCTTTTAACTTCAGTTGCCTGCTCAATACTTCTGTTTGCTTTAGCAGTTTCGACTGTTCCTCGTTCAATTCACTATCCAGCTCCTTTAAACGATCGGCCAGGGACTTTGCTAATACAGCAGATCTTTGCAAGGTGATCTCAAGGCTCTTCCTGGTCTCTTCAAGCCTTCCTTTTTCAGCGATCAGCTCCTGTTCCACATCTTCAGGCACGCGCGCTCCAAAAAGTGATTCACGCTTAGCATTTCGTTCATCAAGTTCCAGCTTCTTCTTGCCCAATTCTTCACTTTGACTCGCAAATACCTGCAGTATCTCCTGAAACTGTTTACCTTTCTCTTTCCAGGCTGTACTTATAGTTGAGTACTCCTTCTCCTGTTCTTGCAGCTGTTCCTTCCTTCGGGCATAACTTGTATATCTCTTTTTTAATGCTGTCAACTTATCTGACAGGGGAACATCTGAATTTATTCCCATTGTTTTAAGGCTTTCATCAACCTGCTTATGCAGCTCTATCAGCGCCTGCAGTTCATTGGCCAGCATTGAATACTCCTTATTTCGGGCAATGGCCTTCTCCAGCTTTTCCATTACAGTGATCAAGCCTTCCACCTGTTCCTGTTCTGCTGTATGCTTTACAATAGTACCCAATACAGCCTGCTCATTCACTTCATCAAACTTAAGAGCATATTTATCAGAAGCCTGTTGAATAGAGCACTTATATTGCTCGAGCTTATCACCATATTCATCCAGCCGCTTTTGAACACTTCCAACTACAGACCGGTGGTTCGACAACTGCTCTAACAGCACCTTCTCTTTATTGAGCAGGTCTTTACGTTGAGCATTTCTCTCTTTCAGAGATTCTTCTGTTTCGTTTTTTCGCGACTTATAATGATTGACATACGGGTGTTGAGTTGATCCGCATAATGGGCATGCCTCATTGGGCTTTAACAGTTGACGTGCTTCTTCGTATTTCGCCTCGAGCAATTCACGTTCGCGACGGATAGTTAATTCATCAAGGTATTTCTGATTAATTTTCAGAGCCTGCTCATGGTCACCCAGCTCTTTTTCTTTAACAACAATCTCCTTACTACTGGTAGTCAGTTCCTTTGTTAGGGAATCTTTTTCTTTAAGTAATGCTTGTTTTTCTTTACAGACATTCAGCAATCGTTCAAGAGCCTGACCTTTAGCCAGCAGATCCTTATGTTGCTGTTTTAACCGGTCAATATCCGGCTTTTCGGCGGGTATCTGCTCACTTTTCTCACGAATAAACTGCTTACTCTGTTGTACTGCATTCCGGATAACAGTCAAACGGCTGTCATGATTCTCTGCATTAAGCACTGCCGTCTTTGTCGGTGATGTCTCCAACTGCTCAATACCCGATGTAATTGATCCAGTATTTGTATGAATGGTTAAAACCTGTTGCTCAAGCAGGGATAAGAGCTCACCGGCGCCCGCTATCCTGTTATTTTCTTCAAGAAAGGATTTAATGGCACTGATATTCTTCTCCTTCACTCCAAGGTTTGCTTCCTGCTTCCTGATCTCTTCATGAAGCGCATCTACCTGTTTGCCAAGTGATCTATTCTGCTCTTCCAGCGACTGATAACTACTCTGAGCGACTTTTATTTCTGAATCTAAAGCCCGCACATTTTTTATCAGCAACTGTGTTTCTTCTTGCTTTTTGTTAAACCTATCTATTTCCTGGATAAGTGAGCTGAGTTGTTCTTGTGTCTTTTGCCTTAAAACGTCCTCATTTTTTAGGCTTGCACTTTTATCTGCCTTTTCTGCCTGCTTTTCCTTAAGTCCTTTTTGGCATTGTTCAACCACCAGAATTTCTGCCCTTAACGGCATGATCTCCTGATGCTTTTCAAGACGCAGGCGATCTGACTTAAACAGTTCAATTTCAGAGTTTAACTTATTCTTTTGCGCTTTATTTTCTTCAATGGAGGCCACTAACTTAGTGTATTCCCTGGTTGTTTGTACTTGCTTCCTCAGCACAGCCATGTTTTCTTCATGCCCTGTACAATCCTTTGTCAGTCTCTCCAGTTCGACTTCAGCCTGCTTCCGTTCTTCTTCTGTTAAGATTTCAATACCTTCAAGCTGAATCTTTAAACGTTCCAGCTCTTTATACTCCTTTCCCCGACGTTCGTAGCAGGCACGACCAAGCATACGGTAAATTTCAGTTCCTGTAATTTTTTCAAGGAGCTCACCACGCTCATTGGCATTTGACTTAAGAAAGCGTGCGAAATCGCCCTGGGATAACAATATTGACCGCAGAAACTGATCGAAGTTAAGTCCTATCAGACGGGCATTTTCCTTTGGCACCTCATTGCGCTTATCAACCATGCTGATAAATCGCCCGTCTTTTTCCTGTTTTGATAACACCAGGGTATAGTCCCGCAGGTTACCATTTCTATTGCGTGATATTCCCCATTGCGATCGATAGGTGGTTTCTTTTACACGATAATCAAGCTGTGCCCATGCCTCGTCAGTATTTCTTGTAATAATGCTTCCCAACCGTGCAATGTCGTTTTTTGATACTGAACCACTGCGCGGTGTCTGATTATACAAGGCTAGTGTAATGGCATCTAATATGGTGGATTTACCAGCTCCTGTCGGACCGGTTATGGCAAACAATCCAGTATTACCAATTGGTCCGTTCTCAAAATCAATCAGGTGCTCACCTTTTAGAGAGTTCAGGTTTTTTATTCGAAGTTGGAGTAATTGCATGCACTATTCATTTTCTGATTGATGAAAGAAATCATCCATTAATTCGCTAAAAGTATTTGTTACACCTTCCGGGCTAACCACCTGTTTTGAATTCAAAAGATTATCAAACACATCTGTAACACTTAGGTCAGCCAGAGAACTCACCTGCTCATATTCACTGAGCTGTTTATCACTTGTAAATCTCAAACTTGGCTTAACAATAAGCAGTTGGTTATCCTGGCGGTTTACCTCATCAAGCAGCGCTTCAAATTTTGCCCTTAGCGATGTATCCATTTCATCTTCTTCGATTGCCATTTCCGCCCAGTCCTCAAGTTCTGAAGTACCAGCATAAGTATTAAGCTGTTGGGCAACTTCATCAAGGCTTCCTTTAAAAGCTGTTAACTTACGAAATGATGGTACTTCCACAGATTCGATGCTCTTAATCGCATCTCTGTCAATTGTCAATACAATCACTTGCTTATTATCTTTTCTTTCCGAAAAACTTAGGGGAAGCGGAGAGCCCGAATAACGAATCTTCTCACTTATTTTTTGTGGTCTATGGATGTGTCCCAGAGCTATATAATCAAATTCCTCGGGAAAGAGTCCCGCGTTAAACCCACCAAGATTCCCGATATGAATGTCGCGCTCACTTTCAGACTGGCTGGCTCCATGCACAAATAAATGCCCCATGGCAATGACCGGACAATCATAGATTTTGACTTCATCAGCCAGTTCTTGATAATGACCGACAATGCCGTTATTGATAGCATCCTGCGTTTCTTCGTACGACTCACCTGCATTAACCTGGCGAATGTCTTTATCGCGTAAAAAGGGAACAGCGGCAACAACACACTCCAATTTATCAGCTTTGTAAACCTCTATTAACTCATCTGTTATATTGTTTTTTGCTCCACCGACAACTCGTATGTTTAATGCAGCCAACACATCGGCAGGGGCCTCAAGTGTGCTTATGTAATCATGATTGCCACCAGTAATGATCACCTGCTTGCAAGAGCTACCAATCAATGAGGTTAAAAACTGATAGTAAAGTTTAAGTGCATTGTTTGATGGAAAACCAACATCAAAAACGTCTCCGGCAATTAAGAGAGCGTCAATATTTTCTTCTTGGATTAACTGATGTAACCACTTAAAAAACAATTGAAACTCTTCTTCACGTTCATGTCCGTGCAGTTTTTGCCCTATGTGCCAATCCGAGGTATGAAGTATCTTCATGAACAACTATTTAAAAAGATCTTCCAAAATGGTAATTGATGATTCTATACATTTGGAACATACCTTATCCTTAAGTTTGTTTTCATTAAAGATCTGACGACCGGCTTCGGTTCGGATATCACAACCCAACAAATGCACACATTGATCTGTTTGATGGCGGTCACAAAATTTCTTGCGAAACGACTGAATCATTTCAGGGGTTCTTTCACCACATTCTTCAACATCATCAATAACTTTTGAATTACGAAGACCAATTACCATATAGGCACCGGTTACTGCACCGCAAGCCTTTTGCATCCTTCCCATTCCACCACCAAAACCTAATGCCATATTAAGCGCTTGCTGTTCATTAACATCTAAGTCATCAACATATGCTTTTATAACAGACTGTGCGCAATTGTTGCCATTGTAAAAGGCATCAATTGCTGTAGTTATTTTCTTTTCCATGTGCAGGCGATTTGTTACTCCTGTAAAAATAACAAATGATTTGCTTCGTGATGTGCAATAGTGCAGCGAATTTGTCATATTTCAACTTAAAACCTGTACTGCATCTGAATCTTCCATTCTGTCAGCTTATTACCCTTTATCAACTGATGCCCGGATCCCAGTTCTTCAATATTAGCATATTTGGTGTGAGCCAGGCGCCCCCATATTCTAAGATTTTTAACAGGTTTAATACTCTTATTCAGAATAAGCTTTGTTCCTTTGTTCATATAGGCCGGAATACTAAATGCATATAATACATCAGGCTCATAGGCATATATACGACTGTTGTAATCTTCAATATCAAAAACGATATAACGCCCGCTCAAGGTCCACTTGCCCGATTTAAAACCCACATCCTGAAATGCCATCCATCCTGCTTCAGATGTCACACCCTCTTTATAAAATGATTGTTCTATCTGTGTTTGAAACCGCCACTTATCATTAGGTTTGTAGGCATAAAACAGGCGCAGGTTATCCTTTTGACAAGCATGAACTTCATACATGGTTACCTGCGCGCCTGAATTGATTTCTTTCTGAGTTGATTTGTATCTTAAATAGGCGAAATGGTAATTGTTGATCCTGTAATCGGCTTGTGTAAACCATTCAAAGCCTGTCGATGGACGATACACATTATAACGTAACCAATCATATGAGAACAAATCGGCATAAGCTCTTAATGATATTTTTTCCAGTGGACTAAGACTAAGAGATGTAAAAACACCAGACTCACCTCCCCTGCTCGATGATTCTGAAAAGGGATTGGACAAAATGGCTGAATACCCATTGCTGTACTTCCTATAGGCCACAGATAAGGCCACATCAAATCCGGGATTATAACTTAAGCCCTGGTATATTCCTTTGTGCTCAGAATTCTGAACAGCCAATTCTCCAAACAGGGTCAGGCGGTTTAGAAAAACTGCATGCGACAGCCATATTGTTTCCTGTATATCACCTGAAAAGCGATACTTATCTTTTAAATGGGTTTTCAAGGCCACCGGTTCATCAATAGACCAGTTGACATACCCCGCATCAACATGAAACAAGTGATGACGATATGCTGATTGCAGGCCATATACCCTTTCATTGACAGATAATCGATTATCCAGTTCTGGTTGAGTGCGATGATAACCTGTCTCCTGCAAAGATGATACATTGATGCCATCAATGGTGTCATTAACAAACGAAGCGTCACGCTTTTTATACGAAACAAACGGCGCCAGGGACCAATTTCCCGACCTCACCTTTACAGCTGTTCCTCTCAGAAAAGAACTCTCATTGACAGATGTATAGGAATTGATTCCCCTGGGGCGACGGCGTAACTGGGCTGTTTCGGTTGTTTTTGAAAAAGCCATGTCCGTCCAAACAGCCAGCCCCTGACCAAATGACAAGCGGTAATCGCCAATTATCACCGTTTCAAGGTATTTTAGCGGATTACTGAATCGAATAAAACCAGATGAAAAATCTGCCACAGGAAAATAATTGGGAAAGGCCTTTTCACCCTGATCCTTTTCGAGGGTCATACCGGCTTCAATCAGATCCCCATAATAAAAGCGAGCTCTCATCAGCCACTTTTCTTTTGATCCCAGGTATGCAGCTTCGGTACTATCATTTTTAGCCTGGTAACCTACCGGAGTTTGCACGGTACTTTGAACGCGTGCAAGTACATTTCCGTAAAACCTTTTTGCCTTTTTCTCTTCAACCGGCTCTGTAACCACAAATGGCAACAGATAGGAAATGGTTAAATGATCCATTTGTTCCACGGCCTGTAATTCAAATACGGAATACAACGGTCCGTTGACATACCTGTAATACAAAAAGTTCTCAATCTGTTGATCTGACAGAAAAAAGAACTGCTCCAGGTCTTCCTTCTGAGCCTCGTTTAAGTTGACAGGACGCTGACTGAGCATAATCAAATCATTAACAACCTGTTCGTAATCCACATTTTCGAGTTGCTGAGTAGCCATCGCCTCAAGCATATCACTTATCATTTTCTGAAGGTCATCAGTTTGCTGTGCATGAAGAAACAAAGGCCACCAGAATCCTAGTGTAACAATCCACCGTTTCAACATTATTTCTGTTTTTGCTTAAATGAATATGATAATCCCGCTCCCGATGTCACTCCCAATTGCTGGTGATGTGCAAAACCAATGTCAACCATCAGTCCCTTGCCGCTAAAGCCTCCTCCAACAGTTAATTCAGCAGGTCTGCCTTTGACTCCTCCTCTGACAAACAATTTATTTTTAAAACTTAACTGCAAAGCCGCTTTATAGACCAAGTCATATTCTAATTGCTTTTCCACCTCAACAACAGACATAAAATGTGAAGCAACAGAGTATTTTATACCTGTATTAAAGTAGCTTGGTAAAGTGTATTCATCATCATGATACCTGATACTTCCCTGTTCAGGATTTTGAATAAACACTCCCAGCTCAAAACGCTCAGACACATCAACATTCAATCCCAAAGATGAGTAAAAGGCATCGGCCCTGTCGGCTGCTTCAATTTGATGCGATACATAATTAAATTGAAAACCTGCTTTAAGCTCATCTCCAAATAAACGACTGTATGCTAAGCCATAACGACTATAATTACTTTTCGCGTAGCCACTTTGAAAAACAAGACCTGAAAAGGTGCCGTAAGATGACGGAGCGACCAGTGTGGCTGCCCTGGAACTTAATTCTTTAATGTTAAAGCGCATCTGGTAGGCAACTCCAACAGTTAAGTGTTTTCTTTCAGCCAGGTTAGATACATTACTGAGGCAGGCCCAAGAAGATGAATCAAATACTTTGGTGAATGCCAGTGCTGAACTGACTGGCCCAGCATAATCAAATGATTGTGCATGTAAGAATGAACTAATTCTAACAAACAGAATGACAAGAGGTAAGGTTGTTTTTTTCATGATATAATACTATTATCAATAAAAATATTAACCTTACCTGTCAATGTCAATCTAAGTTGACATTTTGCCAAGAATATCTGTCATTGGATCATTTTTTGAAACCAAAACAGTCTGAAAACCTAACTCATCAGCTACATCCAGGTTTAATTGCGAGTCATCTAAAAACAACGTTCTTTCGGGTTTTATACCTGTATTGGCAATAACATATTCAAACGCACCTTTATCTGGTTTACTGTGTTTTATCTCAAAGGAATAAAAGGTTTTTGTAAAATACGCTTCAATATTCTCAATGCCATAAGCCATTCGCACAAAGGTACTACGATGCAACTCGTTTGTGTTACTTAACAAATAGACAGGGACTTGCTCCTTAAGACTTTCAATGATCTGAAGACGCTCAAGCGGCAATTCAACCAACATCTGGTTCCAGGCATCGATAATCTGCTCATCTGTAGTAGTATGCGGCAATAAATCCTTAATTTGCCTGATAAAGTCTTGCGTACTTACAGCCCCCAGTTCATACTGTTTGAATAATCCATTATGGTGTCCGTGGGTAATCTGTTCTTCCAGGTTGCTTAAACCCAGTTTACTAAAAGCGCTAATGGCAGCAGCCGGACTAATATCGACGATCACTCCTCCAAGGTCAAACAAATAAGCATCAATAGTCGATGCGCTCAGTTCTTTTGTTTTTTGCATTACAAAGTGTTTACAGACAATAAGTACAAATGTAAAAACAGAATCGAAATAAATATTACGCATTAAATCGAATCTTTCCCATGTCGTTTCATACAATTAGTAGGTGTCAGGTTATCAATAATTCTTTAAATTTCTTAGTTTTGTTAATTAGAGAAAGGATAAGTGACTAATAATGACACTCCTTACCAATGACCATACATAAGCCTTGATACTGAATAAAACCGGTTAATTTGAGCATAGAAAATCAGGACATAAGAAAAAACTTCAGGCAATACCTTGAAGACATCACCATAAAGTATATTCCTGCGTTTGCCATTTCATCAATAGCGATTATCTCATGGTTTGCTTATTCGGATCTGTTTATTCGCCAAAGTGTTAATGCCTTTTACACAAGGATTATTCCCCTGATCATTGGCATATCTCTTTTATTATTTCATTATATCGATAAGGGAAAAAACAAGAACATCGAATTCAAATTGTATAACATTTATATGTTCAGTGCCCTTATAATGATGTATGCCAAATACCTTGTATACTTGCCCTTTGAAGGTGATTCTTTTTCTGTTACAGGCATCATTGTGGTTATTTTTGCAATTGCCCTAGATTATAAGGTTAGTTTCCGCGTCGCCATACTCTCATTCTTTGGTCCCCTCGCTGCCACTGTTGTTATCTTTTTATTTTTTGCAGAGCTGCCGGATTCAAAATGGGTCAATTACTCCAATTTGTTTCCAATGACCATTATCGCTTTTATCGCTAACAGGGCCCATTACAGACTTCGATTCAGGCTATTTGAATCAAACTACCTGTTGAACATCGAGAAACAAAATACCAGGGAGTTGTACGAGGAGTCATTAAGTACTAACGAATACCTTCAGGAAAAGAATGATAAAATTGAACAACAGAAGAAATCTATTATCAGTGCAAACAAAGAATTAAGAAAACTAAGCCAGACCAAAGACAAATTCTTATCTATCATATCGCATGATCTAAAAACACCATTCAACTCAATCATCGGGTTCTCGAACCTGCTGTCTGACCATTATGATGATTTTTCTGATGAGGACCGCAAGAAGTACATAAACGTTATTGATAAAAGCGCCAATAACACCTATAAATTGTTAGACAACCTGCTTGAATGGTCGCAATTGCAATATAACAGAGAAGAACTTAATCTGGAAAAAGCGAATCTCTTCCTGCTTGGCAATGAAATAATCAGCCTGCTAAAGCAGACGGCCGACGAGAAGGACATCGTTTTAATCAATAAAATAGATGCAGATACAGACATTGTTGTTGATGTCAATAAAATTAAAAGCGTTATGCGCAACCTGGTTTCCAATGCCATCAAGTTCACGTATTCGAAGGGATTTGTAACTCTTTATTGTAAGCCTGTGGATGGACACCTTGAAGTAGCGGTTGAAGATACCGGTATTGGTATTGATCGCGATAAAATAAATCGCCTTTTCAATATTTCAGAGAAAGTTTCAACTCCCGGCACCAATAGAGAAAGCGGAACTGGCTTAGGTTTACTACTTTGTGATGAGTTTATCAAACTTCATAATGGAAAAATTAGTATTGAAAGTGAACCTGGTAAAGGAACCACCTTTATGTTTACACTTCCACAAAATATCAGCACTACACAGATGTTAACCCAAGTTAAATCAACACAATAACTTGGAAATTTAACACACAAAGCAAATGCAAAAACTTCATTTTTGATGAAAAGCATTATCTTTGCAGCACTTTTCGCATTTTTTATGCTGGAAAGGTAACGGTTGGCAGTAAAATCTGTCATTTTAGTAATATTCTAAAAATAGATCAATAGAATGAGTACGTTGGAACTGAGCGAACAGGAAATTATCAGACGAAAAAGTTTAGAGGAACTAAACAAGTTGGGTATTAACGCATATCCGGCAGCAGAATTTAAAACCACTCATCTGTCAACTGAGATAAAACAGGAATTTGATCCTGAGAAAGATAACTTAAAAGAAGTTGTGATAGCCGGTCGTATCATGAGCCGTCGTATCATGGGTAAAGCTTCTTTTGCAGAGTTACAGGATTCCGAAGGACGCATACAGATCTATCTTAACCGCGACGATATGTGTCCGGATGAGGATAAAACATTATATAACACTGTGTTCAAAAAACTATTGGACATTGGTGACATTATTGGAATTAAAGGATTTGTTTTCCAGACACAAATGGGCGAAACTACTGTTCATGTGAAGGAAATGACAATTTTGAGTAAATCCCTGAAACCCCTTCCAATCGTGAAGGAAAAGGATGGTAAAACGTACGATGCCTTCTCTGATCCGGAGATGCGTTACCGTCAGCGTTATGTTGACTTAATTGTTAATCCACAGGTAAAAGAAGTTTTTGAAAAGCGTCGTACCATCATCAAGACCATGCGTGAAATGTTTGATGATGCAGGTTACCTGGAAGTGGAAACTCCAATTCTTCAACCAATTCCTGGTGGAGCATCAGCACGCCCGTTTATCACACACCACAATGCCCTGGATATTCCATTGTATATGCGTATTGCCAATGAGCTTTATTTGAAGCGACTAATTGTTGGTGGTTACGAAGGTGTGTATGAATTCGCTAAAGACTTCCGTAATGAAGGAATGGATCGCACGCATAACCCTGAATTTACGGTAATGGAAATCTACGTAGCCTATAAAGACTACAAGTGGATGATGGAATTTACCGAAACTATGTTGGAGAAAGTAGCTTTAGCACTTCACGGTACTACAGTGATTAAATTCGGTGATAAAGAAATTGATTTTAAAGCTCCATATCGTCGATTGTCAATGATAGATGCCATCAAAGAACACACTGGCATTGATATTACAGGCATGAACGAAGAACAATTGCGGAAAGTTTGTGATGACTTACATGTTGAAATAGACGAAACCTTTGGTAAGGGTAAAATGATTGATGAAATCTTTGGTGAAAAATGTGAAGGCCACATGATTCAGCCTACTTTCATCACCGATTATCCGGTTGAGATGTCACCATTGTGTAAGAAGCACCGTGACAATCCTGAATTAACCGAACGTTTTGAGCTAATGGTGAATGGTAAGGAGCTGTGTAATGCTTATACAGAGCTAAACGACCCGATTGACCAGCTTGAGCGCTTCCAGGATCAGTTGAAGTTATCTGAAAAAGGTGATGACGAAGCAATGTTTATCGATATGGATTTCGTACGTGCCCTGGAATATGGTATGCCTCCAACATCGGGCATGGGTATTGGTATCGACCGTTTAACAATGTTTATGACCGGTCAGGATTCAATCCAGGATGTTTTATTCTTCCCACAGATGCGCCCTGAGAAAAAGGTTTTACCTGATAGTGACGAGAAATTTGCCGAGTTAGGCATTGCACCTGAGTGGATCGAAGTTGTTCGTGGACTGGGTTTTTCTAAAGTAGATGCACTAAAAGAAGTGAAGCCGACAAAACTGTTCCAGGACCTTTGTGGCTATAACAAAAAGAACAAATTAGGCTTGAATAATCCATCGCAAGACGATGTAAAAGCCTGGTTAGCTTAAGAAACTATTAATTCCATAAGACAAAAAAGGCAATGTTTCCTTTTTTGTCTTATTTTTATCTCTCATTTTTAAAACTAAACTCATAATATATGGATGAATCATCAAGGATAGGCCTTATCGGTAGTGGAAGCTGGGCAACTGCTATTGCTAAGATGCTTTTAAATAATGTTCCATCCATCAATTGGTATTTCCGAAACAGAGCTCATATCGATGATTTTAAGCGCTATAAGCACAATACCAATTACCTGACCAGTGTTGAGTTTAATCCTGACAGAATTATTTTTTCTGATGATATTAACGAGGTTGTTCGTCAGTCTGATATTTTAATATTTGCTATTCCTTCAGCATTTATTAAATCAGCTCTTGAAAGCCTTGAAGAGCCGATTAAGGACAAGTTTGTGGTATCTGCCATTAAAGGGCTCGTACCTGACGAAAACCTTATAATTGGCCAGTATTTTAGTCAGAAATACAGTGTTCCAACAGAGTCTATAGGCGTTATTAGCGGACCGTGCCACGCAGAGGAGGTAGCGCTGGAACGATTATCCTATCTGACCATTGCCTGTCAGGATGTGAAACGCGCAAGAGCATTTTCAGCCTTTTTAAAGACGCCTTATATCATGACGACCATTTCTGATGATATATACGGAACTGAATATGCAGCGGTACTTAAAAATATAATGGCTGTTGCATCAGGCATATGCCATGGACTGGCTTACGGGGACAACTTCCAGGCTGTTCTTATTTCAAATGCCATCCAGGAAATGAAGCGTTTTGTAGATACAGTTCATCCGATTACACGCGATATCAAAAGCTCGGCATACCTGGGCGACTTGCTGGTAACAGCCTATTCACAATTTAGCCGGAACCGCATGTTCGGAACGATGATCGGTAAAGGCTATTCGGTAAAATATGCTCAAATGGAAATGTTGATGGTTGCTGAAGGATACTATGCCGTTAAAAGCATTCACGAAATAAATGATAAATACAAAGTTAACATGCCTATTACCGAGGCTGTCTACAATATCATCTATGAAAAAATATCTCCATCGATGGAGATACGTTTGCTAACGGAGCACTTACGATAATTGCTTCCCGCAGATTACGCGGATAAACGCAGAAAAAATAGATTTACGCAGAACTCAGCCCAGAAATACTTCAGCTTAAATCTGCGACACATGCGGGAAATTTGAAATCAATACATACAAACATACAAATACTACTAACATGTTACCAGGTATTAATCCAACTACTACCAAAGCGTGGAAAGAGCTTGAGGCGTATTATGCCCAGTTCAGTGACACGCACATGAAAGACCTTTTTGCAAAGGATAGCGGGCGTTTCGATAAATTCTCGCTACGTTTTGAAGACATTCTTTTGGATTACTCCAAAAACCGCATCGATGACAAGGTGATGTCATTGTTGTTTCAATTGGCCGAAGAATGTGGCTTAAAAGATGCTATAAACAGTGTTTTTGCCGGTGAAGCGATCAATGTAACAGAAAACCGCGCCGTATTGCATACTGCATTGCGTAACCGCAGCAATACACCTGTAATGGTTGATGGCAAAGATGTAATGCCCGATGTTAATGCTGTTCTGGACCAGATGAAAGCCTTTTCAGATAAGGTAATCTCAGGTGAATGGAAAGGTTATACAGGCAAAGCCATTACTGATATTGTTAACATTGGTATTGGTGGTTCTGACTTAGGCCCCTTAATGGTGACTGAAGCCTTGAAACCTTATAAAAAGAACGTGAACCTTCACTTTGTATCAAACGTGGACGGAACACATATTGCTGAGGCATTAAAAGTGGTGAATCCTGAAACAACTCTTTTCATCATCGCTTCAAAAACATTCACTACCCAGGAGACAATGACCAATGCCAACTCGGCTAAATCATGGTTTCTTGAAGCAGCTAAAGACGAAACTGCTGTAGCCAAGCATTTCGTGGCACTGTCGACCAATGCCGATGCAGTTGCTGCCTTTGGTATTGATACTGCCAACATGTTCGCTTTCTGGAATTGGGTAGGTGGCCGCTATTCATTATGGTCAGCTATCGGCTTAAGCATTGCCTGTGGTATTGGCTTCGATAATTTCCGCGAACTGCTGGAAGGTGCTCATGCGATGGACAATCACTTTAAATCAACGCCGTTTGAAGCCAATTTACCGGTTATACTGGCCATGATCGGCATATGGTACAATAATTTCTACGGAGCCGAAACTGAGGCTATTTTGCCTTACGATCAGTACATGCACCGTTTCTCAGCCTATTTCCAACAAGGAAACATGGAAAGTAATGGTAAATACATTGATCGCAACGGTGAGAAAGTAAACTACCAGACAGGACCAATCCTTTGGGGTGAGCCGGGCACCAATGGCCAGCACGCTTTCTACCAGTTAATTCACCAGGGTACGAAGTTGATCCCTTGTGACTTTATGGCAACAGCCAAGAGCCACAATCCACTTAGCGATCACCACCCTAAATTGTTAGCCAACTTCTTTGCTCAAACAGAAGCAATGATGGTGGGTAAGACTGAAGAACAGGTAACTGCCGAATTTAAAGCCGCCGGTAAATCAGATGAGGAGATCGCCGCCCTATTACCTTACAAAGTTTTCCTTGGTAATATTCCTACCAACTCATTTTTGATGAAGGAGTTAAACCCTCGTACATTAGGTGCTTTAATTGCCATGTATGAGCACAAAATATTCGTTCAGGGAATTATCTGGAACATTTACAGCTTCGACCAGTGGGGTGTTGAGCTGGGTAAGCAATTGGCCAACGCCATTCTTCCTGAACTTCAAAGCGATGAAGAAGTCACTTCTCATGACGCTTCTACCAACGGTTTGGTAAACGCTTATAAGGAAATGAAAAAATAACAACCGGCTTAGTCAGATTTCTAAGTAACGGAAAATACAAGGCTTTGGAAGACATTCCAGAGCCTTTGTTTTTAAACATGAAATATCGCTAACCTCCGGCGCACAACAGTATTCATTAAGTTGTTTGTAGAAAAGCAGGTTTCCAATGTCAAATGAATTAGTGCCGAACTCAGTTTATCAAATAGAAAAACCGTGTTTTTTACTAATTTCAATGCGTATTTTTGCGTTGAATATTTACAGATATAAGTTATGATTGCTGATGCAGATAGTTTTACGATCACATACATTGCCATCCCCCTGTTAATTTTCTTATCACGGGTGGCCGATGTTACCATTGGAACCTTGCGCATAGTTTTTATTTCGAAAGGATTAAAAGTACTGGCGCCTGTCCTGGGCTTTTTTGAGATTCTTATCTGGCTGTTAGCCATGTCTAAAATATTTCAAAACCTCGATAACTGGTTTTATTTTATCGCCTATGCAGGTGGCTTTGCTATGGGCAACTACATTGGCTTAAAAATTGAAGAACGCATTGCCCTTGGTTTTGTCAATATCAGGATCATTACACAGAAATCAGGCCTTGAACTGATAAAGAGTCTTACCGAAGCCGGGTATGGTGTTACTTACCTAGATGCCCATGGCAGTAAAGGACCTGTCAATATTATTTACTGTGTCTTAAAACGAAAAGATATTTCTGAGGTAACTGAAATTATAACACATTTTAATCCCAAAGCTTTTTACACACTGGAAGATATCCGTCTGACCAACTCAGGAGTTTTCAGAACACGTTCGCTGGGACACAAAAATCCGATACCTGTCAGAAAAGGGAAATAGGATTATAGCAATGAATCATTGCCGATAAAAGAAGAAAAGGGATCTGTAATAATACACATCCCTTTGTCATAACCTGAGTTCAATATATTCCTGTCAGCTTTTTCAGCTGAACTTGATCGAGCCCTTATTCTCTTCGTTTTCTTCGTAGTTATACATCTCACGGAGAATATCGGCATATTTTTTATAGATCACCCTGCGTCGCAGCTTAAGAGTTGGTGATAATTCACCACTGGCCGAAGTCCAGGCTTCATGCACCAGTCGAAAACGCTTTATCTCTTCGTGTTTACCGATCATCTTATTAAAACGCATCACTTCCTTACGGAAAACAGCAAGAACTTTCTCATCCCTGATCAGCTCCTGGTTATCGCGGAAATGCACTTTATGGTCATGCGCCCACATGTGCAGATATTCAAAGTTAGGTGCCAATAACGCACCTGCAAACTTCTCACTTTCACCTACAATTATGGCCTGCTCAATAAAATCAGACTCCTTTAATAAGTTCTCAATCGCCTGTGGAGCAATGTATTTTCCACTCGACAACTTAAACATTTCTTTCTTACGATCAGTAATTTTAAGGTATTTACCTTTAACAAGCGTACCTATATCGCCTGTGTGAAACCATCCATCCTTATCGATCACCTCAGCTGTGGTTTTTTCATCCTTGTAATAGCCCATCATAACATTAGGCCCTTTAGCAAGAATTTCGCCATCTTCATCTATTCGCACATCAACACTGTTGAATACTGTTCCAACAGTTCCAATCATCAGGTTACCGTTTTCTTCGATGTAATTAGACGCGATCACAGGCGCTGTCTCCGTTAATCCGTAACCTTCCATCAACGGAATGCCGGCAGCAAAAAACAAACGGCTTAAACGCGGCTGAAGAGCTGCTCCGCCACTAACCACAAAGCGCAACTGTCCACCAAATGCTTTTTGCCATTTTGAGAAAACCAGTTTACGGGCCAGCTTTAACTTAGCGGCATAAAGAGGATAATTATTACCATTGGTCCTGTAACGCTCACCCAGGCGCATAGCCCAGAAGAAAACAGCTTTTTGTGCTCCTGACAGGTCATTCCCTTTAGAAACCAACTTATCGTAAATACGTTCAATAACACGTGGAACTGTCACAAAGGCATTAGCCTTGATATCTTTCAGATCCTGGGCAATGGTCGCAAGATTTTCAGCATAGTAAATGCTGCATCCATTGTACTGATAAAGGTAGTTGATCATACGCTCATACACATGGCATAAGGGCAAAAAGCTTAATATCCTGTCACCGGCATTCAACGGATAACGCGGAACCGCGTCTTTCATATTGCTGATAAAGTTGCGGTGGCTTAGCATAACGCCCTTGGGGTTACCAGTGGTACCCGAGGTATATATGATCGACACCAGCTCGTCTTCGGTAATATTATCCCTGATGGCTCGAAACTCTTCCTTGCCTAAAATGCGCTTTTGCTCTCCTAAAGCTATAATTTCGCTCCAGTTGGCCACATCCTTAATATCATTAAAGGTGTATATTTCCTTTATACTGTCAATCTCCTTTGCAATTTCCTTTAATCGACGATAGAGAATGATATCAGATACAATCAGCATTTTTGCGTCACTATGCTCTAAAATGTACCTGTATTCTTCATCGGATATAGTAGGGTAAATAGGCACATGAACAACTCCGATCATCGACATGCCCATATCAACAAAATTCCATTCAGGACGATTGTTTGAAACCGTCGCAATTTTATCGCCTTTTTTAAAGCCTTTGGCCAACAAACCATAACCAAAAAGCTTGGCTTGCTCACTATATTCCTTAACACTAAACTTAACCCACTCGCCATTTCGCTTGGCGCACAATACGTCTTCTTTGTTTATGTTTTGCTTGAGATTAGCAAGCAAATCAAAGGTCCTTTTAATCTCCATAAAATTGATATATTGGATTTTCCACTCAAACTCAACCAACAAAGATATAATTTTTTTAAAAGTAGAAATTACTAATTGTAACGCTTTGGCGTTAAGCAACAATCGTGTATTTTTAAATGATGAAGAATCTGTTCCTGAAAACCATATTCTACACTCCTTTTATTGTAGTCTCAGGATTGTTGGTATATCGTATATATGACCATATTGATTATATTCAGACGATAGAATCAATGACTGGTAGAGCACTTAACTGCTATGAGGGCATATTATTGGAAGTGCTGCTGGGGCGTTATGTAACTCCCCTGATAGTAGTGATGAGTAGTATGGGGTTCCTGATTAAAAAACCAATCGGATGGATTCTACTCACCGCCTTTTATTATTTTTTGTTTTCGTTCAGTTACTTCCGCATAACAAATCTGAACGATGTTGCAGCCAGCCTTATCACTTCACTGATCTCTTCTGTATTCCTCATTATCGTCAATAGGAGTTCATACCATAACAGGTTTGTAACCAACAGATATCCCAGGCTTACAATCAACCTGTCTGCATTGCTCCTTGCCATGTCTTACAATTACATACACGGATACATTGAACTCAATAACAGCATAAGAACAATTACAGAAGCATTAACATATATCGGACATTAGTATGAAAGAAATTATTATTCAAGCGTATTTACCAGCTTCACTTGAGCAAACATGGCATGCCATAACCGACGTCGATGAAATGCGCCAATGGTTTTTTGATAATATTCCGGCATTTGAAGCAAAGGCTGGTTTTGAAACACGTTTTTTGGTTGATGCCGGCGAACGACAATTTATGCATGTCTGGCATATACTTGAGGTCAAAGAACAGCAGCTAATAAAATACCGGTGGACTTATGAGGGGTATAAAGGCGTTGGCTATGTAACATTTCGTTTAAGTAAAGTGGACGATATGACCCTCCTTCTACTGACAAGCGAAGGTCTGGATAGCTTCAAGCCCCAGGTTCCTGAATTTACACGTGAAAGCTGCACTTTGGGCTGGAAATATTTTATAAATGAGCGATTAAAAAGCTATATTGCAAAAGCAAAGCACTAACCATGAAAAAATACCGGAAGATAATTATACACGCCATTGTGTTTGTAATTTTAACATTACTGACCCAGATTGGTGGCGTTGTATATCTGATGTCTTTCGTTTTTTGTGGTCGCATCAAATACTCTTTTCCCTTGAAAGGGCTGGCTGCTTTTCTTATTATTTATGCCTTGGGCACTTTCGTTACCACCCCCATGCTTGCCAAATTATTCAACCGAGAACGCATCACCCACTACGATAATCTTCGTCCGGCTAATTACATGACAGTGCTGATGAACCGCAACTATGTGAGACCTGAAGTAAATAGCTATTTGAAATCGGTATCTGAGCAGTTAAAAGAACAAGACAGCAAGGTATGCATGCGTTACCTTGATGCCTGCTTCCCCCTGATTGATGGCTTTCCGCTATTACCGCACTTAAGTCATAACGATGGTAAAAAAATAGATCTGAGCCTGGTATACGAAAACACAGGAGGTAAAATTGTTAATTCGTCGAAATCGGTTAGTGGCTATGGTGTGTTTGAAGGCCCCAGGATTGGAGAAGTCAATCAGAACAGAGCATGCCAAACAGCTGGGTTCTCCCTGTACGACGCACCAAAGTATCTGACCCTGGGTAGCATTAACGACGACCTTCAGTTTTCTGAAAATGGGACCAGGCAATTAATGGATGCACTAACGCAACATGATGCTGTGGACAAGGTATTTCTGGAACCCCACCTTAAAGAACGTCTGCGACTAAAACACAATAAAATCCGCTTTCAGGGTTGTCACTCAGTCAGGCATGATGACCACATTCATGTGCAACTAAGGTAATATGTATAAGCTTGCAGAGTCAACACTGTAATCACAACAATATTGCTTATCATTGTACAAAAATCTACACACATGAGTTTTAAAACATTAGCCATTGCCACTTTGGGCCTATGTGCTCTAAGCGCATGCCAGACTAAACCTGTTGATGCCAATGCAGCCCATGCAAGAGCCATCACCATTGATACACATTGTGATACTCCCATGCGTTTTTTACGTGAACCATTTGACATTGGTCAAAAACATGAGGCCCCATCAAGTCGCGTTGACCTGCCACGCATGAAGGAAGGTGGATTAGATGCTATCTTCTTTGCCATCTTTACCAGTCAGCGAGAAAGAACAGATGAAAACTATGCCAAAGCCTATCAAATGGCCCATGACATGATCGATTCAACCGAAAAAGCTCTTACGCTGAATAATGAGTTGGCAACACTGGCCCTTACTGCTGATGATATATACTCCATTGAAAAAGCCGGTAAGCGCGCTATCTATCTGGGCATGGAAAATGGATTTCCCCTCAACAAAGACATCAACCGGGTAGAAGAGTTTTATAACAGAGGCGTTCGCTACATCACCCTGGCGCACACTCAAAACAATGACATATGCGACTCGTCAACCGACAAAAAGGGGGCAGAACACAATGGTTTAAGCGAATATGGAATTGATGTTGTGAAAGAAATGAATCGCCTGGGTATGCTAATCGATGTATCACATATATCTGATAAAGCTTTTTACGATGTTATTGATCAAAGCAAAGCACCTGTATTTGCTTCCCATTCATCTGTGCGCGCTCTGTGTGATCACCCGCGCAACATGGACGATAAAATGATTAAAACACTGGCAGAGCACGGAGGCGTTATTCAGATATGTATTCTTGGAGCCTACATTGAAGAAGAAGATACCACATCATTGAACTATGTTAAGAAAGAGGAACTACGACTAAAATACAACAACTGGAACTTTACATCAGACGAACAACGCAAACAAGCCTGGGCCGACTGGCGGGAGATCAATAAGAAGTACCCAGCTGTGTTACCGGATATTGCGCAGGCCGTAGATCATATTGATCACGTGGTCAAACTGGTGGGTATTGATTATGTGGGCATTGGCTCTGACTTTGATGGTGGTGGCGGATTGGCCGACTGTAAAGATGTTGCTGACTTCCCTAAGATCACTGAAGAACTGGTCAGGCGTGGATATTCAGAAGAAGACATTGCCAAAATATGGGGTGGCAACTTCTTAAGAATGTTCAGGCAGGTTGAAAATAAACGTTTAAATTGACGGTCAATAATAAACCTGTCAGCCCTAATCATATTTATCGCAACCTATAAGAATAAAAAGGCCCCTAAGGGCCTTTCTCTCATTTTATCGGGAATAGTTTAACATCGCTACCAGTTCATGATGTTATAAACTATATCAATTTCATTGTTGTAAAAAGGAGCTGGTTTAAGCGAATAACTGCCGTTAAGTTGATCCGGCTCATAATTGCAGGAGCAATTGGGATATTTAAATCCAGGCCATCCGTTTTGTGGGCTTAAAATAAAGGTATGCGAATCATACGAATTCCAGTAAATAGTGATTTTGAATATCTGCTCGTTATAATGAGGATAGTATATATAGCCCCTGGTTCCCGCGGCATTGACCTCAGCCCTGTCAAAACGAACTGCTTGTTCATTAACTATTACACGTCCGCTTAATAAGTCAACAGGTCTGTTGTTTTTATCACGGATAAATACCTGCACTTCCTTTTCGTCGTGAACATTCTGTTCAATCTTAACCTTCACTTTCAATAAGTGAGGGTCGGTGATCTCCATGTCGCTCAAAACCGACTTCGAACAACTGGTTGAGATGATGGCTACCAGTATTAATAGGTGCTTCGCTTTCATAACTTGTGGTTTATTGGTTTAACAAGCTACAGCGTATGTATAGGGCCCTGATAACATTCTCACTGTCTGTATTAGTATGACAGCCTAATGAACTTATACACGTAAAGAAAAATTCAGAAAGAATAAATTAATGACCGTTACTTGGTACAAAACGGTTAATGGTGGTAAGTAAATCGTCGTAACCAATAGGCTTGGCGATATAGTCGTCGCAGCCCGCTTCACGCGATTTTTCTTTTTCCTCAGACATGGCATAAGCCGTTTGCGCAATAACAGGTACTTTTTTGCTTAGGCTTTTTATCTCGCGGGTTGCGGTATAGCCGTCCATAGTAGGCATTTTAATATCCATTAGAACCAGGTCGATGCCTCCAACACGTTTAAACACATCTACAGCTTCCTGTCCGTCGCGTGCCCATATCAAACTGGCGTTAGACAACGCAAGTGCAACTTCAATGTATCGGAAATTATCTTCTTCGTCTTCAGCAACTAAAAATGTTTTTCCTTCCCAGTTGAAATCCTGAACTTGTTCTTTTTTCTCTGTCCTGGCGCTAACAGGTGTTGTTAAACGATGATAAGGAAGCGTAAAGTAGAAGGTTGTTCCAACCAATGGTTCCGATTCAACCCATATTTCACCACCCATTAATGTAACCAGGTGCTTGGCTATGGACAGACCAATGCCCGTTCCGCCATACAAACGTTCTTTATCGCTATTGAACTTGGAAAAGCGCTCAAAAATTTCACTTTCCTTGCCTTTTGGCAGGCCAATACCAGTATCTTTTACATAGAAGCGCAGAAACTGGTCGTCTTCCTGCGTGTACCCGAACTCAACAAAACCACGCTCGGTAAACTTCACAGCATTACCAACCAGATTAATTAAAATTTGCTGCAGGCGATGCTCATCGCTTAAAATGCGGATGTTCTGATCACTGATTCCTTCTTTCAGGTATAATTTAAGATTAAAAAGACCACGTCGTTTAATATCATCCTGAAACGATTCATACACCTGCATCAATACATCATGTAATTTACAGGGGGCGTTTTTAATCTGAAGCTGACCACTGTCAATCTTTGAAATATCAATAATATCTTCAACCAGGGTAAGGAGGTTTTTACCGTTGATACGAATCAGATTAATAAACTCTTCTTTTTCCCCCATGCTGATATCAGGGTGGGATAATAAATTTGAGAAGCCAAGAATGGCATTCATGGGCGTTCTGATCTCGTGTGACATGTTTGACAAAAATGCAGTCTTAAGATGATCGCTTTCTTCGGCTTTACGCTTGGCCAAAGTCAGATCTTCATGTTCACGACGCAGTAGCCTCCTGAAACGGGTTTCCTTTTCAAGGTTGAATATTAATCCGTTAAGCAAACTTACCAGCGGGAAGAGTGTGACAAGTGCGATAACCAGAAATACAACCGAAGACTGTATGTACTCGTTGATCGGAATACTTGCTTCAAATGGTAAAGGTATAAGCGGATTATAAAGAATTACACCAATGATAGCCAGGGTTGTTGTGATGGTCACTAATGACATCCAGGCACGTCGCTGACTAACCAGGATTCCGGACAACAATGAATAGGATATGAAAAAGGCATAAGCCAATGATGAACTATTGGTTTCAAGCAGTGAATAAACACCGATGAGATAGATCAAAAACAAGAGCCACGAGACCCTGAATTTATGTGGCAGACTTCGTACCGTTGTGGCAAATACCGCTGAGAAGAAGACAAAAGATGCAAAAATCGCATAGGCAAATTCACCCTTTTCGAGATAGGAAAGCCCCAAATACAGGTATACGACCAGTCCGATAAAAATAACACCAACAGAGAAAAAATGGAAAATACGCTCACGCCAATAGTGCAGGCCATCACCTGATCGTAGGCTGGTTGGTCCTAACCTCCTACGAATAAACACGTCTAGTTTTCGATATAATCTAGCCTTAGTAACTCTTCCCATAGTTTGAATAAGGCGTTATTTGGTGCGCAATGTCAACGGTTTTTTAGAATTCTGTGCTAAAGTTAAATAATTATAACACTTAATCTAGTTATTTGATTGAATTTTTATGAAGTGATTTACCAACAGCCAAAATTCATAGATAAATAAGGCTGGTTAAAGGATTTGGAGGGTGCGAACAGGCATGCATTTAAAACAAACGTCTTCCCTCCGGGCAGTTCCTGCATATTGAAATTTTGGAGCGGTCTTTAAAGACTGATGCCTTAAATGAAAGACTCTCCTTGCTGCTCCAAAGTTCTTTAACTGAATGGCTTTGAGTATTTCCAAATGCATATTCAGCATCCTTATCGTAACAGCAGGGGGCAAATCGTCCGTCCCAGGTGGCTGTAGCCGAATGCCATTGTCGCCAGCAGCGGTTGTTACTTTCGGCTTTAAGACTTTTCCCCAGACTGTCAGCATAGCGGCTAAAACGTGCGTTTAATGGTGGCCGCATGGTACCAAAATCGTTAAGTTGAGCCGTTTTGATTTCCAGTTTGTCAACCTTTAGCCGGCGAGCCAGTCGTTTGATCTGAGGAATCTCACGCTCGTTATGGTGGAAAACCAGAAATTGCATCACAATAATCGGAAAAGCAGAGCGTGCCCGTGCTTTCGCCCTCACAACATCGATAATGCCTTGTCGCACTTTGGTAAAATTACCACCAACACGGTATAAACCATAACTTTCCTGACTGGTGCCGTCAACTGAAAAAATAATGCGGCTTAAACCACCGCTTACAAGTTCGTCGGCAATAGCCGGTGTTATGTAGTGACCATTGGTTGAAGTGGAGGTGTACAAACCATGCTTGCCGGCTTCTTTCAGCATTTCTCCAAAACCCGGGTGCATCATAGGTTCTCCCTGAACATACAGATTCAGATACAAAAGTTCGGGCGAAAGGTCATTGAGGATCTTTTTGAAGTGCTCCATTTCCATCATACCACGCGGACGCTTTAGTAAATTGGCACCTGTGGGGCATTCGGGACACTTAAGGTTACAAACACTTGTTGGCTCTATGGCAAAAGCCATTGGTTTACCTTTTAGCCACACTTTTTTCTGTCGATAGCTGAACAGGTAGGATACAAGCAATTTCAGGGCATTGCTGATCCGGCGATAATTGATTACTCGCAGTATCGCCCATGCTTCAAGAAAAAATGCCCTGAGTGCCATGATTAATCCATTTGTAATAAATTAAATACCTCTGACCAACGAGGCGTAAGAATAATTTCCGTTCTCCTGTTCTTTTGAAGTGCAACAGGTGTATTGTTCTCGTCCAGTGGGATATACTTGCTTCTTCCCGAGGCTGAAATGCGACGTGGATCTATTGTACTGTTATCGATTAGTATTCGCACAACAGACGTGGCACGCTTCACACTTAAATCCCAGTTATCCTTTAACTCACCACGACCGTTGTATGGAACATTATCCGTATGGCCTTCAACCATTATGTCAATATCAGGATTCTGTTCCAGAACGCCGGCAATCTTTTTAATTGCCGAAACACCTTCCTGGTTAACATTATACCGACCCGATTGAAACAACAATTTTTCCTCCATGGAAACATATACTTTTCCATCTTTCATATGTACCTGAAGTTCATCTCCCGAATAGCCTTTAAGAGCATCGCTTATGGTGCTTTTTAAGGCGTGCATGGCAGCGTCTTTCTGCGACAGCATGTTCTCCAGTTCCATAAGACGCTTACTTTGTTCGTCCATCTTTTGTTGTGCCAGTTCCAGTTCAGCCTGGGCCATTTCAAGGCTTCTCTTTTTATCATTCAAGGCCTGTTCGGCGACCATCAATTCATCTTCGCGTCGCTGCAAATCCTCCTGTAGCTCCTGCAAAAAAGCCATGAGCTTTTTATTATCCATGTCTTGAGACGAGCTTGCCTTAAGACCTCCCAGCACATCGGCGTAGTTAGTGTTTAAGTCATCATAACGCTGTTGCAGTCGACGGTTCTGACGCCCTAGCCTGGCGGTATCCTGAGTGAGTAGTTCAACCTTTTTCTTATAGCGGTCAAGGTCTGAGTTTAACTCCCTGTTTTCTACTTTAAGGTCATCATTTTCTTTAGCTATCTGGTTGGTCTCTTGTTCCAGTTGTGAGTTTTCTTCTTTAACCTCTTCAAATTGTTTCAATGGGACACAAGCTACCAGTAAGCAGACCGATAGCGATAAATAAAGTAAATGCTTCATGTTGTTTTGATTGTTTTCCACTCAAAGATTACAAAAAATACTGAAAGGTCAATATTTGAAAAGGGAAGGCGGAGGTATAAATTATTGCCAAAATAAACACAAAAAACAACGAGGTGCAAGTCTGCAGCATTCATGTGTTGAATAATATTTTATAATTGAATTGATAGTGAAGGACCGGTATTTTATAGCTCTGTAATAAGATGATTAATCACTGTAAATCATACTTACACACAGTTTCGCATTTTAAAATTTAAATCCAACTCAGGTTATTAGCATTCTTATTATCTTTGCGCTGTTATTTTTATACTTGGAACACACTATTTAAATCAGCTCACAGAGTTAAGCATATGAAGGAAGGCTCAAGCCGCTTGTTGGATTCTATAAATTCGCCCCATGATTTGAAAAAAATCGGGGAAGAGGAATTGCCACAGGTATGTGATGAATTACGTGAATTTATTATTGATGCTTTGTCTTGTAATCCCGGACATTTCGGAGCAAGTCTTGGTGTTGTTGAGCTTTCGGTAGCACTGCATTACGTATTTAATACACCCGATGATAAAATCATCTGGGATGTAGGACATCAGGCTTATGGTCATAAAATATTAACCGGTCGCCGCGATGTATTTCACACGAATCGTAAGTTTAAGGGCATTAGTGGCTTCCCAAATATCTTTGAAAGTGACTATGATGCATTTGGTGTTGGTCACTCATCAACATCTATCTCAGCAGGATTGGGGATGGCGGCAGCAGCTGCCATGGATAATGATCCCGACAAACATGTAGTTGCTGTTATTGGTGACGGAGCCATGACAGCCGGTATGGCTTTTGAAGGATTGAATAACATGTCAACACTTAAGGCCAATATGCTGGTTATCCTGAATGATAACAACATGGCTATTGATCCGGCGGTAGGTGGTTTTAGTGAGTACCTGGTTGATATTGCCACTTCACAGACTTATAATAAGTTTCGCACTGAAGCTTTTAAGATGCTTGAGAAGATGAAGCTGACGGGACCGCGCTCCAGGGAGATGATAACCAAATTAAACAACTCGCTGAAAAATTTACTGACAAAGCAAACCAATATATTTGAAGGACTTAATATTCGCTATTTCGGGCCAGTCGACGGACACGATGTGGACCACTTACGAAAAGTATTAAGTGACCTGAAAGATATTCCCGGACCTAAGGTTTTACACGTTATCACCAAAAAAGGGAAGGGCTTTAAGTATGCCGAGGAAGATCAGACGGCCTGGCATGCGGTAGGCGGCAGGTTTGATAAAGCGACCGGACAAAACCTGGAAAAGAAATCGTCAGTGCCAAAACCTCCTAAGTTTCAGGATGTATTTGGAAATACCATTGTTGAACTGGCCGAAAAGAATGAAAAAATTGTAGGTGTAACACCAGCCATGCCAACAGGTTGCAGCCTCAATATCATGATGGAGAAGATACCCGACCGCGCCTTTGATGTGGGCATTGCCGAACAGCATGCTGTTACATTCTCGGCGGGAATGGCCATTGCCGGTTATACGCCTTTTTGTAATATCTACTCTTCATTTATGCAGCGTGCCTACGACCAGGTAATACACGACGTGGCTTTACAAAATCTTAATGTGGTGTTCTGCCTTGACAGAGGTGGTTTAGTGGGTGCTGACGGAGCAACGCATCACGGCGCCTATGACCTGCAATTTATGCGCGGAATACCCAATATGATTGTGTCGTCGCCAATGGATGAGGAAGAATTACGAAACCTGATGTATACGGCGCAATTGCCTGACCAGGGACCGTTTTCAATTCGCTACCCGCGTGGCAATGGCTCATTAATAGACTGGCAAAGACCATTACAGGAAATTAAAATTGGTACCGGACGTAAGTTGAAAGATGGCGATGACCTGGCCATTATCACCATTGGGCCAATTGGTATCAAGGCCGGGCAGGTGATTAGTAAGATGGAGCAGAAGGGTGCTTCAATTGCTCATTACGACCTTCGTTTTGTCAAGCCCCTGGACGAAGACTTATTGCATGACTTGTTTAAAAAGCACAACAAGATAATTACCATAGAAGACGGCACTGTTGTCGGTGGAATGGGAAGTGCAATTGTTGAGTTTATGGCTGATAATGACTACTGTGCAAAAGTAAAACGCCTGGGCATACCCGATGCCTATATTGAGCACGGAACACAAACTGAACTCTATGGAGTTTGTGGCTTCGACAAGGGTGGAATAGAAAAGGCTATTAACGAAATGCTTGAGAAAGCATAGGAATCTTCTTTACGAAAGATCGATGATAGCAGACGGGGTGATCCGATTAGTGGCTGGATGAGTGAGAGGCAGAGGTAGTTTAAAAGTTGAAGAGTTGAGTAGTTTTGTGCACATCCCGCAGTGTAAGTAATGTTATGAGATTAAGGCTGAATTGAAAATTGACGCAGTCAAAGCCTTTAGCATCAAAGCTTGGGGCATCGACTTTTCGAACACTAAAAGGCAAACCCTTGACTAAAAGTAGATCTTTAGTTGTTTATCAAAGCGTTCCATCAGCTCATATATTCTATCACCCAATAGCTCTCTTTGTATTTGTTTTGATTTGGCCTCATACTGATCATATTGGGCTGTATGGCCAGTGTAAGCAAAGTCAAAATCACGCGTTTTGATCTGCAGAAAGGCAAAGGAGAACCCCAGTATAAATACGCCAACGGTGAATTTCCTGATGTCAAAGCTGATGACTTTTCCAAGCAATAGCAGAGTCAGGTTAATAACAATCACAGCCACTACGATGAGAAAAATATCGTAATTATTCCACCACCAAATATCGCCCGTTCCTCCAATGTAAGATCCGGAAGGCCATAATAAATCAACACCTCCCCAGGTAGATGCCGGGGTGGGCATATCTTCAACCAGGTGTAATATAAAGCTCAAAAAGGAGCCCAGCAGCAGGAGACGATTTTTCTGAATAGAAGCTGCAACACTCATTTTTCGAAAGCCCTTTAAACTGGAATCGATCAGGTAAGCCATTATGCCAATTAATACCGTAAACATAATGGCGGCAACAGCACTGTGTAAAAAGGCGTGATGCGAATACCAGTATTTGGCAAAGTAAATATGGCTGCCACTATGCGGCAGATTAAATAGGGTGCCTATCGTACTGTCAAAGCCCGACCATAAACTAATGGCATCCACATCGGGTAAAGCGGCTGCAAATCCTGATAGTAAAACGATCGAAAACCGCTGCTTAATGCCGGCATCAGCAAAAGCTGAAACAACCGTTCCAATAGCGACACCTGATAATGTATGTGTTAGAATATCCATGATATCTTATTAAACAGCCCCGTGCATTTTTTGTTATTGTTTTAAACCGGTAGTGATCTGTTCTTTCTTTTTATAGGTCCCTTCAAAGGGGCAGTTGAGTCCATGATAATCACAGTTGTTCTCAATAAGTTTTAGTTCATTGTTGGATAATGAAAAGCGCAATTCTTCACATCCATCACCGGTATATACGCCTATACCTGAATCAGACAATTCAACCAATCCTTTTAGATAGCCGGTGCAGCCGGATTCTGTTCCATTGCTGATCTCAAAACAAAAGATCTTGTCTTCGATATGGTACAGCGAAACAGAAGCCAAAAACTTATCAGAGTTAAATATGTTTTCAAAACGACCTTCAAGCTCCGATATATGTGCAGCCTGATTTGCTGAAATATCGGAGTATACCAGTGTATTAAAATCCAGTTCTTTGTTCTTGCTTTTATCTTTCCATACACCTGCGTACGTTTTTCCGTTTAATTCGCCAATGAAGCCAACTTCATAATCACTTTCATAATCCGGCGATTCGTTTAAAACCAGCCTATCACCCTGTATGTTGCCTTCCAGCAATATTTTTGATTTGTATTTGTCGTAGTAATAATACCCAAGAACATCTTCTCCCTGGATGGTCAGAGTCATTATTATAGCATAGCTGTCATTGATCGAGCCCGAAAGCTTGATGGTCCTTTTATTGGACTGTGCTGATATGCTGGTTGATAATAGCAGGGTTATAAGGGATAGTAGCAGGTATTTCATGATTCGTTTATTTTCTATTCAGATTATAAGTTAGCCCGATTCTAACTCCGGACTCCCAAAGTCTTTGATGATTGTCTTCAGCCGAGAATGGCAGCAGTGCATGTGATTTGATATAAGGATTGACAAAAATGGATGCTCCACATTTGAAATCATAGTTCGCTCCAATTCCCAATAGTCCGCCAAATCCGGTTTGTGAATCGATAGCACTTTCCTTCGATGCGTCTATATCAATTAATAATCCCCCGTTAATAAAAAAATACCTTAGGAAGTTTGCCCTGAGTGCAAGCGGAATGTTTATCAATGAAAAATCACTTTTATAGGGTTCACTGTCAATGTCTGGTGGTAGATTAGGATCAATTACTATTGTATGCTTTGAATACTCAATCCCACTTTCGAAAAATAACCATTTGTTAATGGGATGAAGATAAGTAAGTCCGACAGTGAAGAATTGGTCACCACTATAACTGGCGTCGCCTATTAAGTCCTCCGATCTTATAAGGTCATTTTTACCAAATGATGAAAAGGTGATGCCAATCTTACTGCCGGCGCTATCTTCGGCCATCTCCTGGGAATGACTTATGCTACAGAAAAGTAGCAGGCAAGTGAATAATGTAAGTGATTTCATGTGATAGGATCAATGGTTTTTATTTAAACGTTTCTGTTATGAATACTATGGCAAAAATCCAGCCTGTATAGGCAGCGGTATATGCCAGCGCATAGACGATGGAAAGACCAAGGTTATTCTTTGTGACCGCTGATTTACTGAAAACTAAACGTAAGGCTCTAAAAAACAGCCAGTATAACATGGCAATAATAATGAAGAAAGTAAACCATAAAGCTGCTTCCAATACGATTAGCAGCACAACAAATACGATACTCATCAGAATCCATAGAAGAATGGAAACAATGATGCCGGCTATTCCTTCTCCGGCGTCAACATCCGGCATGTTGGGCACAATTCCCGATTGTGCTATAAATTCACCGCGATTAAAGCTTTTAAACCTGGGAAAGTTATCTTTCAGTCCTATGCCATAGAAAAGACCATATGTCATAAAAAGGAACAGGGATGCTGATATAATTCCTGCCGAAATATAAAAATTGGAGCTCAGGCTTCTGTTTATATTGATTCCTGTCAGATAAACCGTCACGATGGTAACAGCAATTACAAGCAACGAAATTAGAAAGACTGACCTGCCTTTTAAGTATGTTTGTTGGGCTTTCATGTGTAAGTAGTGGATGATCTATACTGGGGTATTTCAATAGTAAGTTTATGACAATCAAAGATTAAAAGTATTACTCTCTGTTAAGTCTATGGATCAGCTTGTATTCCTGATCATACAAGAAGATTGCTTTCCTTCCTACCGTTAGGATTTTAAATTGTCGGTCTGTTTTTTTCAAAAAGAGATTGCCATCTGTAAAATAGCATTGATCTATTGATGTTGTGTTATTTTCTAAATCTTTGAAGTGAATACTCTTAGAATCTAAATCACCATTAATATGCCATTTGTTGTTCAGTTCATCGATCCTAAATTGATCTTGTTTAATGGTGTCTGGAATCCATGTCCCATTTAAGGTAGACATGCCACCTATATACCAAAACTTTATTCGATCTTCAGGCATTTTAACAAAGTCTTCAGGATTACATACCTGCAAGCAAGCTATGTCAGCGATTTTTGTAAAATCGTTCATGAAGACCATGTCTTTAGCTAATATTAAATCTGCATTATTATTTATCAGGTAAGTGGAGAAAATCAATCCGTCGCATGGGTAACAAACAAGAATTTCATAGTTTGACGGATCATTGTTAAAAATAAGTCCTAATATGAATGCGTATTTGAATTCATCATGATAATAAATTGAGGTGTCAGTCTTAATTGAAAGATCGTACACTTGTGTGATTGTCATTGTATCATTTTCCAATTGCATCGGAGAAAGGAAGTCAATGATTTTATTCGTATTGTATTTGTCGATTATTTTTGAATCAACAAGATATGATCCTGTAAATTGAACCTCTGTATGAGTTTTAATACAGCTAATTGTAAAAGCTGCAGCCAAGAGGCAAACGGCATAGTTTAAATAACTGGAATTCATAAACTGATTATATTTTCAACCTAATAAGTTTACCATTAGTATCGATTGAATAACTTTCAATAGTTCTTTCATTAAAGTCAATGGTACTGTAGTATCTTTCTATTTGAACGCTTTCTTTTTTAATTATACCGGTCTCTAATGCATATACATCAGACATTAATTCATACTTCGCTAAACGGACTGCATCAATTTCATTATCATATTGATCGTATGTTACCAGGAAAAGAATCTTAAAGCTTTGATTTTGTGTAATCCCAGGGAAGTCTGCCGATACAACTCGTGCAATGACACCATTGTCCAGCTGCATTTTTAAAATCTCAAAATACCTGGCTCGCTCCTTTAGTAATTGATAAGCAGTCTCATCTCTGCCAAATAAGGGATTGATTAATTTTCTTATCTGGATAGACGTGTCAGGCTCAAAGTCTCTTATAAATACAGAATCAGCAATAAAAGTCGTTGAAAATAAAGATTCATCGCTTGTTCTTTTTGTCTGACCAGAACAAGCCAGTGTAATAATCACAATTGTTATTAGTAGAATATGTTTCATTTGAGGTCTTCGGTTGTGGTCAATTGATTCAATAATAAAGCATTTCGGAATATTAATCATTGCCGGAAGAAAATCCTTTCCAACAATATCAAAAGGTCTGATAGTAGCATATTTTAAAAGAAGGTAGGCTTATCGTAGAGTCTCAGCTTGATTCAGATATCCGACTGTTAACTAGTGATATAGCATGAGTATTTATGGCTACATTCGTATCAGCAGTATATGCATTTCGTAAAACCATTATAGTTATCTATGCAGATTTATTTGGTCGACAATGTGTTCAATGCGTTCTTTTTCGTTTTTAAAGAATGATCGACTTAGCTTTAGAGTTCTTTTTTGCATGTTATTTAATGTAAGCTCAATACTTTTACTTTCGCTATTTATGATGGCACTTTTAATTTCCTTGATCCATAGATCGTTCTTAAATAAGTCACTAAAAAAGATCATTTCAGAATCAATTCTCAATGAGTTTCTTTGATTATTAAAAAGGCCACGAATGGTAGTTAGTGTTGTGAATACAAATAACTGATCATTAGTATGAGTGAATTTGTTCCATTGCACAAAAATTGTAATTACAAGAGGAATCACAATTAAAGTGTATAGGATGCGATCTGTATCTACAGATTGTCGTTCTTCCAGTAGATATTTACCATTGGGTCGCAGATGATTAAGATACTCATAACCAAAATACAATAATTCAAGTGTGAGAATTCCTCCAAATAAATAATTAGTGGCTGAAAGACAATCTTCTGGATTATTGATGGCAATGTATATCAATGCGAGCAGGCTCAGATAATTAAGTAAGCTTAAAAGTTTTCTAAAGTTCATATATTATCCATTATACAGCTTCGCCTCCTCAGTCACATTACTGCACAAGTGTCAATTAAAAAAGGATCTGTGTTACTAACTGCACATCATATCTGCATTTAACTGTTAACGCGCCCTTCAGCATTTTTTCAATTGGCCTGCGGCAATGTGTTGCCTGGGCTTAAACGGGCTTCTTAACTGCTCGATATGAATTCATTACTCATCATAAAAAAAGCTATTTATTCTTATAAATCCAAGTACAATAAGTTACTTTTAACAGGCTTATTTATTGATTTACTGACTGGCTGAACGATTTATCCAAGGTTTAGACAGGCACTCAATAAGGGTATAAACAGCTTGGCAATACAGGTGAGGATAGATCGTCTGAAGAAGAGTGAAGTGCTTATTGCGCTCCCTGCATACAATCCATACAAAAGAAAAATGACATCGTAAATCATTTTGATAAGGAACGGTTTTTTTTAGTAAATATTTGCACTGACCACAACGAACAATCATGGAAAAAAAATAATTTCTTATAATAAATCTAATGGGGAGCACTTAAATTGTAAAGGTCAGTGGAACAAAATGCTTCGTTCAAAATATAATATTTTTGGCTTCCCACATTATGCACTTATTAATCAGCAGGGCGAGCTAATTATGAACATTATGCATTGCGATTCATTAGCTTATTACATTAAAAAAAACGTAAGAACCAATGGACAATGGAAGCTTAAAGGTAGCTACTTATTTCTATTCGTGGCTCAAAAATGATTATTCAGATGCCCCCATACGATCCCCTAATCAAAATGAAGACTGAGTATTAGAACAAATAGACTGATATAAACAGTCCTAAAGGTGCCTAACCCGAATAGCTACCGATGAGTTTATTCCAATCATGTATTAAGTTCACATTTCGCTGCAAGTAAATGCCTGCCCGGTTATATTCCCGCTTCCTTCCAGTTATTATCAGATATGTCTTCATGATCAAAGTTTTATTGATTTGCATTTAACTGTTCACAAACATACAAACTCAAATAAGCCAGGTCAATGACAATGCATGCACTGTGATTTGAGAAAAACCTTAAATGCTTTAATATCTGTGACATCTAATAAATTCGAGTCAAATTCCACTAAGAGTACTAACCAATAGACGTTAGAGAAAACCGCCATTTTACGCTAAAACACCGAAAAAGTGCATTTTCAGGCCTTTTTTTGGGCCATTTTACTCTATTTCGAGTCATTTTCGGTCCATAAACGGGCCTTTTTCGGTAGTTCTTCGGTATTTCTTCGGTATTTGCTCGGCTACGCGCGTAAGCGAACAATTACCGAAGGATTACCGAACAGTTACCGAAGCCGTCCCGAAGCGATTCCGAAGGAGGTAGCAGGCAAATGGCTGGAATTACCGAATAATTTTAATTAAAAAGGCTAGTCCAAATAAAAAATAAGGCTGCTACAAGATAACACCTGTAGCAGCCTTATATATTTAAGTACAAACTTTTCTATTTCTGTGTTAAAACCCAAACGGTTTTAAAGTCTTCCATCTGACGGTACACATTCAGTTCTGAAATTGCTTCAGCCTTATTGGCATAGCCGTTAATGGCAACACGATACCTGTTATTAGGGCTTGATAGCACAAAAGCCTGATCCTCACCCATCTCATGCACAATATTTAAGAAACGATTGGCCTGATTCTGAGTTTTAAAGCTTCCGGCAATTAAAAAGTAACTGTCTTTTACAAGAGGTGCCTGTTCTTCCACGGCAGCCATCTCGCTGGACTCTTTTTCAATGGCTTTCTCCACCTCATTGCTTGTTACAACCTTTGTGTCATTGTTCGTCACCTCAGTATCAGCAGGTATTACAAATGACATCATATTGGCCTCACTTGTATCTGTACGCATTGGATTATCAAGGGATTGTGAAATCGCAAACAAACCGATAATCATCGCAACAGAAGCTGCAATCTGCTTTAAGCCGACCGGCTGTAACAAACGACGTACCTGGCGGTTCTCAGCAACAGGTTTATGAAGTGTAACTGCAGGTTTAAAGTGGAAAGATGACAAACCATACGAATCAGTCAGATAAGACTCACCCGCCTCGGCAACAAACTGAAGATTACCCAGTGCATCTTTCTTTAAAGATCCTACTTTACTAATATGAGCACTTTCACCCTTATCAACACAGGCCATTAACGAATCAACAAACTCTTCGACCATCACCTTGGCTTTGCCATAGCTTATGTCGTTCTTCTGAGAAAGAGTACTTATCAGTAAACCATCATTATGTGAAAGACTGCGATTAAAGCCAATTTCTTTTGATGGTGGAATAAACATGTTTTTATCTGCATCGAAGCGGGCACTTACATTGGTCGATACCAAAGCTCCCAGTGCAGGAATTATTACACACTCGTGTGTGAATAAGAGGCCAGATATGTGTTGTTCAACTGTTGTCATAATTGCAAAATTAAAAAAAAGGCTGCCAAGGATATTAACTTTCTTTCAACACATGTTGGTAAACTGTTTAAAACCGGTTCAAAACAAGTTTAAAACCATAGCAGTTATTAACGCAAAACATTAATAAAGTGCCTAAGTTACTAAATTAGAGCTAAAAAAGCGAATGACATTATGTGGATAAGTTGTTTAAAGCAATTGTTAATAGTATCTCGTTCATAATTAGTTATGCATTTTCTTACCAGAATTGATGCTTCCATTTACAGGAAAACAACGAACAGGAATAGATCGCCTGTCATTTAAAAGTACTTTTAACTTTTATTAATAGGTTAACAGTCAATTTATGATGAATATTAGACCAGTGATTGCAAACGATTTCGTACATTTACAGCTCGTTTAACGACAATGTAAAAGCTAAACTAATGGCAAAGCAAATTTTAGTAACCGGCGGAACGGGTTACATTGGTTCACACACAGTAGTGGAACTTCAGGAAAAAGGGTTTGATGTAGTAATTGTTGATAACCTGTCCAATTCAAAAATTGAAGTACTTGACAACATTGAAAAGATTACCGGCATTCGTCCTGCGTTTGAAAAGTTCGATTTATCAGAAAGAGAATTAACGGATGCATTTTTTCAGAAGTACCCGAACATTGATGCAATCATCCATTTTGCTGCTTATAAGGCAGTGGGCGAATCGGTGCAGAAGCCACTTGAGTACTACCGTAACAACATGGGTTCATTGATGAATCTGCTGGAGTGCATGAACAAATACAATGTACCACATATGGTATTCTCTTCATCATGTACCGTTTACGGCCAGCCTGAAGTATTACCTGTTACTGAACAAACACCACGCAAAGAAGCAGAATCGCCTTATGGTAACACCAAAGCCATTTGCGAAGATATTATGCGCGATTACTGTCAATCAAACGACAGCGTTAACTGTATTGCTCTGCGTTACTTTAATCCGATTGGAGCGCACCCAAGCGCGTTAATTGGAGAATTACCTGTTGGCGTGCCAAACAACCTTGTGCCGTTTATCACACAAACAGCTGCCGGATTACGCGATGAATTGAGCATTTTTGGTGACGATTACGACACTGAAGACGGTACAGCTATTCGCGATTACATCAACGTGGTTGACCTGGCTAAGGCACACGTTGTAGCCATTAACCGCATGTTAGATGGTAAATCAAAAGCCAACTACGAATATTTTAATGTTGGTACGGGTTCCGGCTACTCAGTAATGCAACTTGTAAAAGCCTTTATCGACGTGAACAAGGTTGATCTAAAATACAAGATAGTTGATCGTCGCGCCGGTGATATTGAGAAGATATGGGCCGATACAACTTATGGTAACAATGAGTTGGGCTGGAAAGCTGAAAAAACACTCGAAGAAACACTTGCCTCGGCCTGGGCCTGGGAAAAGAATGTGAGAGGAATAGAGTAAGATTAAGGTAGATAGTGATGGATAAAAAACAATTGTCATTGTCCCATCAGTAAATCTATCGGGCAAAATAATAAAAAGCTGTTGGTGTATGCTGACAGCTTTTTTTTATATTCACAAAATCAAATTATCAACCTTGATGCTCAATGCATCATTCTAACAAATTTAAACAAACAGATTTATGGAAAATGTAGGATTATTTGGTGGCCTGATTTACATGGCCATTATTGTTTTAATGATTGTTTCAATGTGGAAGATTTTTGAAAAAGCCGGTAAACCAGGCTGGGCTGCATTGATTCCTATTTATAATACCATTGTAATGATTGAAATTGTTGGTAAACCAGTATGGTGGATCCTATTATTAATTATTCCTGGTGTCAATATAGTTTTTGGTATCTGGCTATTAAATCTGTTAGCAAAAAGCTTTGGAAAAGATGTTGGTTTTACTTTAGGGTTAATTTTCTTAGGCCTTATTTTCTATCCAATTTTAGGCCTTGGCGATGCTAAGTACCAGGGACCTGCTGGTCAATAATACAAGTATATACAAGATATTAAAGCCTCCAATGTGAGGCTTTTTTTGTTACTTTGCACTAAACAAACCAGCAAACCTGTTCTTTTCTGACTAAAGAGCATGAGCTGTGTTAAAGCTAATTAATACGATGAAAAAGATATTGATTACCGGAGGTGCCGGGTTTATTGGTTCGCATGTTGTTCGTTTATTTGTTGAGAAATATCCCGATTACCACATTTATAATCTGGATGCTCTTACTTATGCCGGCAATCTTGAAAACCTAAAGGATGTTGAGTCAAAAAGCAATTATTCATTTATCAAAGCCGACATCACTGATGCAGATGTAATGAATGATTTATTTCTTAAGCATTCATTTGACGGGGTTATCCACCTGGCAGCCGAATCGCATGTTGACCGTTCAATATCTGACCCCCTGGCATTTATTAAAACAAACATACTGGGAACCGTTAACCTGCTAAATGCAGCCAGATCGGCCTGGAAAGATGAGATGGATCAACACCTGTTCTATCACATTTCAACAGATGAGGTATATGGCTCGTTGGGAGAAACCGGGTTATTTACCGAAACGACAGCCTACGATCCGCGAAGTCCTTATTCATCATCAAAAGCCAGTTCTGACCACCTGGTGCGCGCCTATCACCACACCTATGGCATGCAGGTTGTTATCAGTAACTGTTCAAATAATTACGGTCCAAACCAGTTTCCTGAAAAGCTGATTCCATTATCAATCAACAATATTAAAAACAATAAGCCAATTCCTATTTATGGTAAAGGCGAAAACATTCGCGACTGGCTATATGTACTGGACCATGCCCGTGCCATTGATGACATTTACCACCAGGGTAAAAACGGCGAAACATACAACATTGGTGGTATCAATGAATGGACTAACATTGACCTTATTCATAAACTATGCGAAGTAATGGATAAAAAGCTGGGACGCGAACCCGGTGAGTCGGCCAAATTAATCACCTTCGTTAAAGACCGTGCGGGTCATGATATGCGTTATGCCATTGATGCTACCAAGTTAGCAAAAGAGCTTAACTGGCAGCCATCACTGCAATTTGAGGAAGGAATAGAAAAGACCGTTGAGTGGTACCTGGCTAATGAAGAATGGCTAAACAACATTATTTCGGGTGACTATGAAAACTACTATAAAGAACAATACAACGAGCGTTAAACTGTTTTCTTTGCAGACAATAAAAGAGGCTGCCCATCAATAGTTTTCTCGCTAATAACGCAAAAAATAAAGACCGCAAAGTTCGCAAAGAATTAATTGAAAAAGCGATATATTTTGCGGTCTTTGCGTATTTCTTAGTGCTGCGATAACTATCGTACTTTGCGTGAAATTTAATCTTCCTACAGTCTGTTTTTGTCATTTTCAGCATATAAAATGCCCAATTAACAAAAAAATAACACACCCTTACAGACTTATTATCTGATTCTTAGCAAGGCAATCCTTAAAAAACCACTTTGTAGTACAACTATTTCCTCTTAAGGGCGTACTAACCACATCGCTCATTTTTATAAAGTGGGATTATTTATAAAAAAAGAGCGATAAGGGGATTTACAAGTGTTTAATTTTTTCCGACTATAGAAGGAAATCAAAAGTATGTTGTATGCAATTAAGTAGCATCCGATCCAAGATACTATTATCTTTTGGGTCAGTGGTTTTTATGGTGATTGCCGCCATAAGCCTTACCTTTTTTTACACTGTTAGCAGTCGCTTGACTGAAAACATCAGGACCCAGCAACTGCATAATTTTGCAGAGGCATCCCAAAGCGACCTCCGAACAAGTTTTGAAAAAGCAATTGAAACATCGCAGGCCATTGCCAAAGATCCGACTATTATGAGTTGGTTTAATGAAGATGAAGAAGATGAAGACTTAAAGGACCTGAGTCTTAACAAGCTTGACGACATCGTTAATGACTTTGGCTACTTAATGACATTCGCTGTAAATAAAAACACACAAAATTTCTGGGCTAACGGTTACAAGAAACTCGATGTCGTTTCAGAACAAGATCCGGATGACGCATGGTTTTTTGATGCACTGAAGAGTAAACAGCGCGTTCAATCAAACCTTGACTACAACCGTGAACTGGATCAAACCGCGCTTTTTATTAATGTGATAATGGGCGATATAGAACAACCACTTGGCGTGGCCGGTGTTGGCATTAACATTGATCAACTGGTAAATGATCTGACACAGCGTAAATTCAGTGAGAACAGTATGCTTTGGGTTATTGATAACCATGGAACTGTGAAGCTGTCTCAAAACGACGAGGACATTAATAAAACACTTAACGATATTGTTGGTGACGCATCCACTACCATTATTAACGACGCCAATAATGGTTTGATCAGCGAGTATGTAATCAATGATGAAGAATATGAGTTGGTTTACATGAACATAGGTAATACGGCTCACAAAATTGTGATGTCGGTGCCGACTTACGAATTGGTTAAGATGCTTAATCCTATTCGAAATATTTCCCTGATCATAGGTTTGATCTTTCTGATTCTTGCACTGCTATTGGCTTATTTTATTTCTCGTTCGCTGGCACAGCCTATCCTTAAGCTGAATAAAATTGCCGATTCATTATCTGATGGTGACATTTCGGTAGAGATTGATGAAGATCTGAAGCAGAGAAGTGATGAGATTGGCCAGTTGGCACATACATTCGGCCAGATGACCGATAAGATTGGCGAAGTTATTTTACAAGCTAAACAAACGGCGCAGCTTATCTCTGAAGGCGGCACAAAACTGACCGAATCTGCCAATGAATTATCGAGCAGTTCAATGCAGCAAGCCACATCAACAGAAGAAGTTTCAGCATCAATGGAAGAGATGGGTGCCAACATCAGTCAGAATGCTGACAATTCGAAACAAACTGAAGAGTTGATGTCTCAAGCGTTTAAAGATACGAGTGACGGAGGTGATATTGTCGCCCGTGCTGTGGAAGGCATAAAAATAATAGCCGAGAAAGTGCAACTGATTGAGGAAATTGCCATGCAAACCAATATACTCTCACTCAATGCAGCAGTTGAAGCAGCCCGTGCAGGCGAAGAAGGAAGAGGATTTGCAGTTGTGGCAGCTGAAGTTCGCAAGCTGGCCGAACGCAGTCGCGAATCGGCCAATGAGATAAGTGAAAAGGCCACTTCCGGGGTTGAAATCGCCATTAAGGCAGGTGAGATATTTGATAAGCTGGTGCCTGATATTCAAAAAGCCTACAACCTGGTTTCTGAAATATCAGCCGCCTCCAAAGAGCAGAATGAAGGCTCCAAGCAAGTAAACAATGCCATTCTTGAACTGGACGGTGTTTCGCAAGGTAATGCAGCCGCCGCTGATAAAATATCTGATTTAAGCGAATCTTTCTCGGAGGAGATAAATAAACTAAACGAAGTAATTGGCTTCTTTAAAATAAAGGAATAAACCCAATTACTTTTGACAACATATGATGCCTGCCCAAAGCAATTTGGTCGGGCATTATTGTTTTAAAGGCGTATTATCCAGGGGTAAATCATTTCTACGCCAACTGATTAATCCGCCCTTTAGCTCGTATACATTCGTAAAACCCAGACTATCCAGCACATGGGCGGCAGGACCTGATCTCAACTCCTTTTCACAGTAAACAAAAATAGTATCAGTCTTTGTCAAATCGTCGGCAAGTTCAATTAACTGTGCTTTTTCAGGAAGCGGAATTGCTTCTTTAATACGATATTGTGCAAACTTTTCAGCAGGTCGAACATCGAGAATCAAGGCCCCCGGGTGCTTTTGCGTGAGCGAATAAAAGAGTCTGGCATTAACACGACTGGGAGCCTGAGCGCTTGTTAACATTAGGCCAACAACTAAAACCGGGATTATAAGAGAAACTCTTAACATGCTTTTAAATTTAAATACCCCCGCAATATAGGACGATTTCATTTCTCATTCATCTCCTGGGCAAAATTTTTGTTTATTTACATATTATTATATTTTTGCGGCTTAACTTAATCTTAACATATATTTTATGAGAGTATTACTTTTAACCATTTTGTGTTTAATAGGCGTAGAGTCCTATTCACAATTCAGCATTAGTGCAAATGTTTCCCAGGACTTTTCTGTTGATTATAAGTTCAACGATAAATACAGAGTTGAGCTTGGCTTTAATGATGGCAGATTTGAAGACTCAACCATCAAGGCTACCTTTAAGGCAGAATTATTAAAGAAAGAAGATTTTGACGGATACATTGGTGCCGGATTTATAGGCACTGACTTTGATATGGCAACCATTCCAATAGGTATGGATTTTTATCCTTTTGAGAAGAAAGCTTTTAGCATAATACTGGAACTTGATAATCAATTCGGAAATTCCAATGTATATGTATATGGAAATGTGGGAATCCGCTATCGATTTCTAAAATAATCAAACCCTTCACTTAGCATTGCATATCCTAAAACTTATGCAGGCAGGTTTTACAGCATCTTTATTTTATTAATGCCAATACACAAGCCTGCCGCAAATTAAAGAGTTTAATGTTCACATTTGCTATAGATAAAAAAAGGACCATATACAAAAGTTGGGTCTAATCTGAAAATGTTTAATTTGGCGGTAAATTAGAATTAAACTAAAGAGCTTATTAAGGAAGTTATCAGCTTTTCTCTATAAGCATAATACACCAGCTTGTATCTAAGATATTTCTTAGGCTGAATTGAAAATCGACGCAGTCAAAGCCTAAAACATCACAACAAGGGGCAACGCCCCTTGTAAGATTAATCGATTAACTATCAGGCTGTAAGTCTGAAACTATCGCCAATAATATTCAGGCTTATATTCCAAGTTATACTCCTTAAAAAACATCTCAACCTCCTCTTGATAGGATAAATGCTTATGATGTTCTTTTTGGTTGATTATATATCTATCTATAATTTCTATTTTTGAACTACTTACTGAAAAACATCCGTAACCTGTTTGCCATGAAAAATTAGGACAGGAAGGAATATTATCTTTCACCCATTTAGAAGATTCTTTCTTAATATTTTCAACTACTTTAGATAATGCATAATTCTTTGACAAGCGAAACAGGATATGAACATGATCTACAGCACAATTAGATACAATACAGGAAGAATCATGATTCTTTAAAAT